>JADLEL010000034.1 GCA_020846145.1 Pirellulales bacterium
GTGTGAGCCCCCGTCAATTCCTTTGAGTTTCAGCCTTGCGACCATACTCCCCAGGCGGAGCACTTAACACTTTCGCTACGACAGGAAGAATATGGGGGTTCCTCCTATCTAGTGCTCATAGTTTACGGCCAGGACTACCGGGGTATCTAATCCCGTTCGCTCCCCTGGCTTTCGTGCATCAGCGTCAGAAAAGGCCCAGTGAACCGCTTTCGCTACTGGTGTTCCTTAGGATATCAACGCATTTCACCGCTCCACCCTAAGTTCCGTTCACCTCTGCCTTGCTCGAGTCCGACAGTTTTGGGCGCAATTCCTCGGTTAGGCCGAGGTCTTTCACACCCAACTTAGCGGACCGCCTACGCACCCTTTAAGCCCAGTGATTCCGAATAACGTTTGGACGGTTCGTCTTACCGCGGCTGCTGGCACGAACTTAGCCCGTCCTTCCTCTGCGCATAGGTCAAATAAAGGGGAGAACCCCTCTATATTTCCTCCGCACTGACAGCGGTTTACAACCCGAAGGCCTTCATCCCGCACGCGGCGTCGCTCGGTCAGGCTTTCGCCCATTGCCGAAGATTCTCGACTGCAGCCACCCGTAGGTGTCTGGGCAGTGTCTCAGTCCCAGTGAGCGAGGACACGCTCTCACGCCTCGTACCCATCTTGGCCTTGGTGAGCCGTTACCTCACCAACAAGCTAATAGGGCATAGACCCCTCCTCGGACGGAATCACACCTTTGGTCCGGGGACGTTATCTGGTATTACCTATAGTTTCCCATAGCTATCCCAGGCCCGGGGGTAGGTATCTATGCTATCCTCTCCCTTTCGCCGCTCTCCTCGTATTGCTACGATTCGCGCACGACTTGCATGCCTAATCCACGCCGCCAACGTTCATTCTGAGCCAGGATCAAACCCTTCAATTTTTTATAGTCTTTCATCCGTCCCAAAGGACGGCTTACGAACTACGAAGGGATTCGATTTACTAGCTAATATTTGTGCCAGCCCCTCGAATCGATGAAGGCCGGCTCATTTCTCAAAATCCAGCACAAAATCGCTGAAAAATATCAGAATTGAGGTTGTCACTACCAAATTGTCAAAGAACAAAACAGTTTTCGACTGTCGCTTGGGAGGTTTACTTCCCTCGCTCCAGTCGAGACTCGTAATTCTATCACTTCTTCGATTTACGTCAACACCCACTCGAAAAAATTTTTAATTTTTTCCGGTGATGTTTTGCAACCGCATGAGAGATAAAGACTTACGTCTGATAAAATATCTCGCCACCTGCCCTGAATATGGTTGCGTACCCCGGAAAATCGACACGAACCGGGGGCGAACTTTGAATAATTCTAACAAGATCGTAAAAGTTCACAATCCGCTCCGCAAAATTTCGAATCATCCATTTTCCCAGACTGCCCAGGCCAGCTAAGACTCCGCCGTTTTTTCACTTTCGCCTTTCGTCTTGCTTTGCTTTCGCACGTGCCGCCGCCAAAAGTAAATGCCAAACGCCAGCACGAGCAACACCACGGCGATCGACAATCCAACCTCCGCTCGTTTCACCCATGCCGTAATTTCCTTGCCGTAGAAGTAGGTCAGGCTGAAGAAAGTCCCCACCACGATCGTAGCGCACACCAGATCGATCAAGAGGAACCGGCGGAAGGAAACCCGCAAAATACCGGCCGTAATATAAACCGGCGATCGCAAGCCGACGAGGAATCGGGCGACGAAAAACACGCCCAATCCGTGTTTGCGGAACTTATCTTCGATCTGCGCTTCGCGTTCCGGCGTGAGGAAGCGGGCAAACCAGCGATGGTCTTTGAGAATCCCCCGGCCGAAATGATAGCCGAGATAATACATGATGCAATCGCCGATCAACGCCCCGGCGAGACAGCAGGCAAACGCCAGCCAGGGGATCAAGCGTCCGTGCGCGCTGGCGATGCCCGCCGCGATGATCGGCACTTCTTCGGGAATCGGCAGGCCTGCGCCGGTCAGCATCATCACGAGAAAAATCGCGAAATACGACCAGATTAGTTGAAAAAAATCGGCCATTACGAAAAAAACCTCAAACGCAGGCGCGCCGCTGAAGTCGCAAGTACGCTTCTATTGCAATCGGTCAAACCGAAGGCAAAAAAACCTTCATAAATGACGATTTATTCGCTAATGTTTGCGTGGAATGTGGAATAAAGGCGGCAAACCCGACATTTTACCGCGAACGATGGGAAAACGTCTATGGGATAGCCCGCATCGCCCAAGCTTCCGCAAAGCGATTTTTCACGAGAGGATATGTGGGAAAGCCGCGACCATTGGTCGCGTTTCGCGGGAGACAGAATTGCCTGGCCTCCTGATTTGCAAAACTGTTCAGACCTCCTGCCAAATTGCCGTCATCCTTGAACTCGGTTGGTATTTCACTCACTCGCCAGAAAAACCTCGCTTCCCAGACCGATGCGTTCGATCTCGCAGTTGCTTTTCCCCGCGGCGGGGATGATGAGTAAGGCGGAAATCTCGGGGTGTTTATCACAATGTTCCCGCGATTTTTCCGGTCCGAGGACGTAGAACGCGGTCGAGAGGGCGTCGGCGAGGGTTGCCGTGGGAGCGAGCGCCGTTGCCGAAAGCACTCCTTCCGCCGGCTTGCCGGTGCGGGGATCGAGAATGTGCCCGTAAAGTTTCCCCTCGTGCCGGAAGGATTGGAACCGGGAATTGGAAGTGCCCAGCGCCTTGTTGCAGAGCCGGATTTCGCCTAGCCGCCGGTT
Source organism: Pirellulales bacterium (assembly GCA_020846145.1). GTDB lineage: Bacteria > Planctomycetota > Planctomycetia > Pirellulales > Thermoguttaceae > JADLEL01. The sequence goes on from JADLEL010000034.1 coordinate 2,738, forward strand.
GGAGCAAAGCGGATGCGGCAAGCCTACATAAAAGGGGACGCAGCTCTTTTCTTCACCACCACGGGCGAGAATGCTGCTTTTTCCGCCGTGCAGTAAAAAATTCGTCATTCCGCCTTCGAGGAGCCGTGCCGCGCAGCGGTCGATAGCGTATCCCTTGCCGAGGCTGCCGAAATTCAACTTCATGCCGGGCCGTGCGAAGAAAATGGTGTTTCGCGCGGCGTCCAGCTCTACCATCTGGCTGCCGACCAGACGCATCGCCTCTTCGATTTCGGCCGCGGTGGGGATTCTGCCCTTCCGCTTGGCGAATCCCCAAATCTGCCAGAGCGGCGCGGCGGTCATGTCCCATGCACCGCCGGTTTCTTGGCAAAGTCGAACCGCCAGTTCGAGTAACTCGAATAGTTCCGGCTCGACCTCGACCGGCTGCTTGTCGGCCAGAAGGTTGATTCGGCCGACCTCGCTCGTGGGCCGGAAAAAAGAAAGCAGCTCCTCGACCTTCTCCAGTTCCGCGAAACTTTCGAGGGCCAGTTCGGTGAGGTTTTTTTGTGGATCGTCCGGGAATCGCAATTCGAACTCGGTCGCCATCGCCCGACGGGTAACGTGAACGGTGGGTGATTCGGACGCCCGATAGCCTGAATTTTCCGCCGCTGCATCCGGCGGAATCGCATCACTCAGCGTCTCCATCGCCGCTTTCCCTTTCAAAAATTCCCGGCGATTTGCGTTGCGTGTCATAAAGTCCATTATAACCGGGAAACAACACTACCAGCGAGCCGGGCCGCGTCCTCCACCACCAAACGCGCGGCCATCGCCACGACGCGGTGGGTATAATGGAACTTGGGCAAAGCCAAGTCCGACATGTCCGCGTTGAAGTTGCGCTTGCATGTACAACAATAACGTTGCGAGTATGTAACGAGAAGATTACGCGACCGGTCCCGGCATGATCACCCTCCGTGGTGCGATTAGGGCCGGGAAAATACGGCAAAACGTTCAGCGTGTCGATAACGATACCCCGGTAATGAAGCTACGGACTCTTCCTACTTCATCTTTCCATTTTTATCGGCTTGCCAAACTTGGCCGGTGTTGACCTCCAGGGCGGTGAGTACGCCGGCGCCGTAGCAGCAGGTGTCGATGCATTTCAGATGGCCGAGATCGAGGATTTTTCCGTCGCGCTGGGCCGTATGACCGAGAATCGCGATCTTTCCCGAATAGTGTGGGCCGGGCGGTTCGGGACGCACTTTGCCCCAGAGCAGTACGCGGGGGTCCTGTTCATCGAACGGAAGCGCCGGGTCGTAACTGCCATGCGTGAAAAAATGCCGCTCGGATTCATAAAGCAGGGTGCAACTCTCGATAAATTCGAGATGCGCCGCGGGCACGGCCGTGGGCTGCTTCGTCCGGTAGGATGCCAGCGTGGCGTCGCCGCCGAAACAGAGCCAATCGGCCATATACGTCTCCGGGTCGTCGCAGACGTTCACGAAAATTTCGTCGTGGTTTCCCAGCAGCGGCACCAAGCGGCAGGCTCGGCGAAGTTGGAGCAGCAAATCGATGACGCCCCGGCTGTCCGGACCGCGATCGACGTAATCGCCGAGCGTAATGAGGGTGTCGTCGGGTTGGGGCGCGATTTTTTCCAACACCGCCTCGAAGGCCGCGAAACAACCGTGCAAGTCGCCGATGGCAATTAATCTTCCGGACATACAGGGGACAGGATACAGGGGACAGGATTTATGCTATCGGCCTCCGATTGTTTTCGATGTTGGTCGTCAAGTCAAGGCGTTATATAATGGGAAAAAATCCGCCTGAGAAGGAAATCGCGCGTTTTTTCCGTATTGGAAAGGCATTTATCCATGTCGTTTCGCAAGTTGACGATCATCTCGGTGCTGGTAATCCAGTACTTTTTCGGATTCATTCAATCCGGGCTGACCGAAGAGGGATTTTTGGAGGGAAATCTGAATCTTCGGGCGCCGACCCTCGGGGGAAAGCAATTTTGGGCCGATGAATTGTTTTTTCATCGGTGGCGGATCCAACAAAACGTGTTCACCGGCCACTACCGGCTGTTGGACGAAAACGACCTTCGCCATGCTTGGGGGACATTCGAGGAATGCAAGGCGGGCTTGGAGCAGATCAAAACGGATCGCCGGCTCCCGCCCATGAAGGGGAAGGCCGTGATCGTGTTGCACGGCATTTGCGGCACCCGCTTGCACATGAGCAAAATTGGCCAGTATCTGGAAACCAACGGGAATTATACGGTCGTCAACGTGGCGTATCCCACCACGCAAAGAGAAATTGCCGAGCACGCGAAAACGCTGGCCAAGATCATCGACAACCTGGACGGCATCGAGGAGGTCAATTTCGTCGCCCATAGTATGGGCAACGTGGTGATCAGGCACTACTTGAACGATTTGAAAGCCGCCGAAGCGTCGAATCCGGGCGGGGGACCGGCGAAGCAGCGGCCGAAATTCAACCGCTTCGTGATGCTTGCCCCGCCCAACCACGGGTCGGGGCTAGCGCGGTATTTCGCCGATAATTGGGTTTACAAAACGGTAACCGGCGATTCGGGCCGGGAGTTGGGGCGCGATTGGAGCAAACTGGAATCGCATCTCGCCTCGCCCGATTTCGAATTCGGGATCATCGCCGGCGGCAAGGGGGACGGCAAAGGCTACAATCCGCTGTTGGCCGGCGACAACGACGGAGTGATTGGCGTGGAAACCGCCCGGCTCGCCGGAGCCAAGGATTTTGTCGTGATACCCGCCATGCACCATCGGGTGCAGCATCATTCCCTAGCGTTGGTTTATACGCTCCGCTTTTTGAAAGTGGGATCGTTCGAGAGGAAGTAGGGGATAGGGGATAGGGGATAGAACGCAATTCATCATTCATCCTTCATCATTCCGAATGACTTCAAATTTGCAACGAGGACGCGTGGCTGGCATCGATTTCGGTACGGTGCGGATCGGCATCGCGATCAGCGATCCCGATCGGGCCATCGCCAGCCCGTTGGAAAACTACACGCGGCAAGGGCTGGAGCAAGACGCCACGCGATTTCGACGCTTGGTCGCCGAAGAGAACGTGTCGCTATTCGTGGTCGGTTTGCCCGTGCATTTGAGCGGATTGGAGAGTCAAAAATCGCGGGAAGCAAGAAAGTTCGGCAAATGGCTCGAAGCGATCACCGGCGTGCCGGTTGTATTTTACGACGAACGGTTCACCACCGCCGAGGCCGAGCAGCATTTATTGGGAGCCGATATGACGCGCAAGAAACGCAAGAGTCGGCTGGATAAGATCGCCGCGCAGATTCTGCTTTCGGCTTATTTGGAAGCGGATTCGGGGAATACCGATTCGCCTGGTGCGTTGGAGGATTGAGCAATCCAGCAATCGAGCCGGGCCGTCCTCGGTCCCGACCGTTTCGCGATGCCTTGTTCCCAGGCAGAGCTTATAAAAGAGTTGTACCAAGCGTTATTTTTTTGCCGTTACTTGCTCGCGGAGCGCGGCGTCGTCGCTGGAGAGGATGTTGCCGATCAGGCGGCTGTCGGCGAAATTGGCGAGTACGTAAGTATTGCGGCCGTCCTCGATCTTGACGGATTTCTCGTGGACGATTGTCGCGCCGTACCCGCCGGCGGGAGAGAGACCGACGGTGTGCGTTCCGGCGGGCAGTTCCACGCGCATCACTTGAATGCGGTCGGGGAGCAAGCCCCAGCAGCGGGTATCGGCCTGCTCCGCGGCTTCCCAGGCGATTCCGCCGAGGTCCATCAAGAGGTTGGCCGCCGAACCGTTGTTGACGTTCAGGCCCTCTTTGGCGCCGTAAACGACGCCTTTTTTCAGCGCGCGGCGCGCGACCGCGCGGGCGATCACGCGGGGGTAAATCTCGGCGTACTGCTGGATGGCGAGTTTGGAGACGTCGGTAATGGTGGCGGTCTCGCCCACGTTTTGGCGATTGACCGCAACGCCCACGCCGCGCATGTCCATCGATGGCGCGGCCGCCACGACGAGGGGCACTTTCACCGGCGCGATGGTCGGCGGCAGCGAGTGGCGGCCCGTGGCGCTGATGATGCGGTCGGCGATCAGCAGGGAGAGTTGCGTCGGAATTTCATCGCGCTGCTCCTTGTAGGGGCCGCGGCCGACGAACGCGAAGACGTACAGGGCGCCGTTGCCTTTGGCGCAGTGGATGCCGCCGGTTACGCGGTCGTAATCGTAGCGGCCGTAGGGAAACGAAGGCTCCCAATTGCAGACTTTAACGAAACTGCGGGCGGCGTCGTGGTAATCCAGGTTCGTCGCTTCGCGCAACATGCCGTGCAGGTACGCGCCCAGGGCGATCCGCTTATAGGCCAGTTTCGGGTTCTTGCCCGATTCGTCGCCGCCGCTTTGGATGATCCGCTCCTGCACGTCGTCGGCTTGCAGGGAGTACGCCGTGGCGTCGTCGCCGCCGGACATCAGGTTCGAGATGGCGAGCATGGCGCGGACGAGGACTTTTTCGTAATCCTCGCCGGCATAGGCCGCATGGGTGTCGTCGGCGAGCATCACGGCCACTTTTTCGGCCGCGCTGGCCTGCTCGAAATAGTCGAACGAATCGCGCACTTCGCGAAGCAGGCGTTCGGCTTCCTTGGGACGGCCGGCGGATAGTTCGACGATCGCCCGATCGAGCTTGAAATTATCGGCTTCGCGGCCGTATTTTTTCTCGTTTTTTTGCAGTTGCAGGCGGGCCGGTTCGATGCGGTTCGCGTAGAACTCGCCGCGGACTTCGCGCAAGCGGTCAACGTGCGCGGCGCAGCCGGTCAAGCAAAACGCCAACAGCGTTGCAAGAATCGCTAATTGGCGGCGAGGGGGGGACATGATTGTGGGCGAAACGATAGGTGGCGATCGGTAATAGCATCTTTCGCATTGGTTAGCGCTTCATCGACGCCGGAACGTCGGGGAATTGCATCTACACGAGGAAGCCTGGGAATGAGAAAAAACTCCCTATCCCCTATCCCCTATCCCCTACTTAAAGGGATTCCAACTCTTGATTTTCGCCGCGGCCGAAACGTCGTATTTCTTTTCGAGTTCGGCCGATTCCTTGTCGGATTGGCCGTTGTGGACGTTCAGCATTTCCAGCGTGAGCAGGTAGCTGCGCTGGTAGTCCTTGTTGTCGCGGGTGGTGCCCGACGTGATGGTGGCGTAGAGCATGAAATCGAAGGGCTGTCCCTGCTGCTCCAGGGCGGCGGCGAATCGCTGCATGTTCGCGGGGATCAGGAGTTGATCGGGGCGGAGGCCGCATTCGTGCAGGCCGGCCGCGACGTAGCGCTGGCTGACCGACTGGTAGATTTGCGAAGCGAGGATGCGGCTGTCGATCTGCTGATAGAGTTGCTGCTTGAAGTCGCCCATTTCCTCGGCGCTTTGGTTCTCCACGCCGACGAAGCAGATTCGCAGCGGAGCGGGCGGGGCGTTATTGGTGAATCCGGCCGGCTGAACGCTTTGGCTGTGCCGCGCGAGCAGATTGTTGACCGCCGTATCGACCAGCGGCCCGAAGGTTTCGGCCCCCGCCTCGTGGCTGCCCACCATTTCCTTCTCGCCGGGCTTGACGATGTGGGCCGACTGCTGGGTGCGGCATCCCGCCGCGAAAAAGGCAAATCCGACCGCCAAGAGGCTTGCACCCAGAAAACGCCCTGCGTTCATGGGGAATCCCTTCCCGGAAAATGTTTGAGAGATAATTACAAAACGACGTGGAACACGGCCATCCCGACCGCAGCTCCTCGAGCGAGAAGCCCGCGTCTCAATTATTCGATGACCGGAGCAATTTACCGCTTTAACGACGAGTGTGCAATACGGATTTCCGAACCCCCCACTTATTACTGGACTTTTGCAAATTACTCCCCTCTCCCTTTGGGAGAGAGAAGAAACCTGCAAAATTCGTATCTATTTAGCGGATTGAATAAGTGTAAGGGGAGGAAAAAGAGGGGGAATGGGAAAATAGTTTTTTTACTAAATAAGGCTAGAAACAAGCTGAAAACAATTTTCCATTTTTCCTCTTTCCCCTTTTTTCACATTGTCAGGACGGAGCCTGGGAACGAGTAAAGGCCGGGGGCGGAGACGCCCCGGCTCGTGCTATTAGTGATGCCCGCAGCCCGCGCATCCGCCGCCGCGGGGGACGTTGGGATTGTCGATGGCGAAGCCTTTGCCCATCGGGCCGTCGAGGTAATCGATGGTCGTGCCGTCGAGATGCAAGGCGATTTTTTTCCGCGTGACGACGGAAACGCCGTGCTGTTCGTAACGGGCGTCGATCGCCGGATCGAATTCGCCGTCGAAGCCCAAACTGTATTGCAAACCCGAACAACCGCCGCCGGCCACGCCCATGCGAAGATGCGTGTTGCCGTCGAGTTGTTGCGTTTCGATATGCCGCTTGATTTCGGCCGCCGCCGGTTCGGAAAGAATGATCGCCATAATGGATTTTTGCTCCTGGTGGAAGGGAAGGTTCTTATTCGATATTTTACGTTGGCGGGGTGAAAAAATCAAAAGGCGTCGGCGTTATTTCAAATCGATCATTTCCCGCAGTGAAATTACCGTTTCCAAAACTCGGCGAATAACGTACTCCACCTCTTCGGGCGTATTGAACCTCCCCAGGCCGAAACGGATGCTTCCGCGGGCGGTTTCGTCGCTCAAACCCAAGGCCAGCAATACATGACTCGGCTCCGGCGTGGCGGATGAGCAGGCGCTGCCGGAACTCAGGGCGATTTCCGGTATGTTGATGAGAAGGGTTTCGCCATCGACTCTGTCGAATGTAAGGTTGAGGTTTCCCGGCAGTCGAAGTTCGGTCGTCATCTCCGGTTCATTGGTAGGGTGGGTCGAGCGAAGCGAAGACCCGCGCGGCCGGAACGCCCTACTGGCTTTTCTCGCGGCGGCATGCTTCAATAGGGGCGTCTTGTGGAGGAAACCGTAGCCGCCCGAACTGGTTCAAGGAGCCGTTTCATGTCTCGCCA
>JADLEL010000035.1 GCA_020846145.1 Pirellulales bacterium
AACGCTCCATTGGGACCACGTCGGCGACGCCTTGACCTACTATCCGGGCGAAATCGTGAAGGCCGGCGGGACTTACGAAACGGAGAGAGCGGTCGTGGGCGTGTTTCGGAATCTCGGCAAGCGCTGGCTGGGCATGGACCAAGGCGTGCGGGAGTGGATCGTCGAGTATCATACGCGCGTCTCGACCTTTTCGGAGAAATGGCCTTTTGCCTATTGCGAAGGCTGGGCCGCCAACTTGAGGCTTCTGCAATCAACGCCCGAATCGATCGAGCGCAGAATGGCGGACGCGGAAAGAATGGGCATCCGCAACATGGACGGTTATGAACCGATGAGGGTCGCCATGTCGGCGCCCCAGGAATTGGTCAAGGCATGGGTGGAAGCCGCCGACCGCCACCACATCGACACGGGTTGGTGGATCGATTGGGGATCGAAGCGCAACTATGGAATCGGCAATCCATTCATGCATCCCCCCTGCAAACTCGCCCCCAATTTCGAAGCCTACTTGCAGAGCACCCTGGAATTCGTCAAAAAGAATCATTTACGATCGTTCCACTGGGGCGATTTCCTGCGCCTTTGGCCCTGCAATGATCCCAACCATGGTCATCTGCCGGGCAAATACTCCATTTACGCCCAAGGGAAACGGGTGATCAAATTCGGCGAGGAACTGCGCGCGGCCAGCCCCGGCATGGCCTTGAACGCGGACCGGGGATGGATCAATCCGCAGTATGCGCGCTTTGTCGATCATGGGCAGCACGTCGATGCGTACGACCATCGTCCCGCCGCCGCGCCGGACCTTCACCTGGATCGCTTATACGCGTCGATGAATCGGCGGTATCAATTCGTGCATAACGGACTTTATCTGCATTCTTGGACGCGGAACCTGAATTGCGTGAATCATTTCGGCCACGATTCCCATCGTCAAGATCGGGCCGGATTCCGCTTCGGACTGCTGAGCGCGCTGAGTTCCAACGCTTCGGTTACGATCAACGATTTTCCCGAGGAAGCTCCGGAAAGCGACATGCAGTTTTCGCGCCGTTGGCTGGCGTGGGCGAGGACCAATAAGGATTATTTGAAAGAAGGGGACATCCTCTTCGACCGGACGTTCGGCTGGGTGGAAGACGCGTTTCAGGGAAATCCGGAGACGCTGTGCGGCATGGCCCACCTTCGCAAAGACCGGGGCTACGTCTTTTTGTTGAATTACGCGCCGCTCGACCAGATCGCCGAGTTCGACTTGGCGCTCGATGCGCCCGCAAGTACGCGCTTCGCCGTGCAAGAGACGTATCCCGGCGGGATGGCCTTGCAAGGACCGGCGGACGGATTGTATCCGCAGGGCGGAAAGCTGCGGGTTACGGTGCCCGGCTATCAAGTTCGCGTCCTGTGGCTCGAACCGGCCGCTGCGGCTCCTTCCAACATTCAACGCGAGGATGCCCGCGCCGGAGAATTCCAACGCTATGTCGGCCGCTGGACGATCGACAAGCAGGATCGCAAAACGGCGGCATTGAAATCGCAATTCCCGTATCCCGTCGGCGGCGGCGAGTATCTGACGCAGTCCGTGCCGGAAGCCGATTGGCAAAAAGACCCCTGGGCCTACGACAAAGCCTATCTGGTGCTTCATTTCAAGAACGAGGAACGGAATCTGAACGACCACTGGGTATCGGACGCCTTATTCAATGACGGCAATCAAACCGGCGTACGAGTCAACGGCGTTGACAAACCGGTATTTGCCTTCAAAACGAAACGAAACCAAGACGAACGTGGTTGGGCGGGCCAAACCCGCTGCTACTTCGTGGAACTCGCGGCGGAAACGAAGGCCGGCGCGTCCAACGAAATTGAAATCACCCTTCCCGTCATCGCCGGAATGACATTCAAGGGCGCCTACCTGGACCTGCCCGACCAAATGCCGCTGGGTGAAATAGCCAAAAAAACGGCGGCGGAAGAATCGAAGTAACCATTATTTCGCGTACCTTTCCAGCAATTTTGGCGCGTGGTTCGATCGCATTTTGTGCATTGTCCACGATAACCGTAGGAGCCGAATGATGATTTACATTCTCACAACGTGGATTTGCCGGTTTCGACGAGTCGTGCTGCTGTGCGGCGTATTATCGGCTTGGTGCCATGCCGGAGAGGACGATGCCGCGATCCGGAATCTCGCCATGCAGGCCGCGGGCGGGCAAATGCGCTCCTGGGAGCCGGGAGCGCCGGTCGTGCCGGGCTACGAGCCGGAGAAGGCCCACGACGGCGCGTTTCGCAGTTTCTGGACGGTTCCCGCGCATGCCCTTCCCGCCGACCTGGGCGTCGAATGGCCGGAGCCGCAAGAAATCTCCTCGTTAATCATCCGCTTCGCCACCGGGCAAACACTGCCGTTGCTCAATTCGGCGCGAACCCAGCAATTCGCACAACTCCAGTACTGGGCCGACGGCAAGTGGAAGCCCCTGAAAGCGCAGCTCAGCCGCGGCGGGACGACGATCCTCCGCTACGAATTTCCGGCCGTGAGAACGCAGCGCATCCGGCTGTATTTCCCCGAGCTGCCGCATTTTTTGGACCAGATTGCGCCGGACCAGTCGGGCATCGACGTGAGCGAGTTGGAAGTTTATCGCAAAGCGCCTCATCAAAAGATTCGCGCCTTCACGGGCCTCGCCGAAGTGCAGGGGGGCGATTCGCTGACGATCGAACCGCAGCAGACGCGCGTCTTCAGCGACGCGCTCCGGCCCACGCTCATCGTGGCCGAAAGCCGCTGGGCGCAGATGCCCTGCAGCGTCGAATCCGGCGCGGGCGCCGGTGCGGTCTTGTTGGAAAATGGTTTTCTTCGTCTGGATCTGCTCACGGACGGCAGTTTGAAAGAGATACACGTGAGAAACCGCGTCACCGGCGAAGGGGCGGCCACCGCCGATTCCACGGCGTTCGTGATCCGCACTCCCACCGGGGAATTGGCATCCGGCCATTTCAAAGTGGCGAAAACCGAAGTGGTGGCAGCAGGGCCGGAGACGGCGGAGGTCCGCGTCGATCTGACCGCGCCGGAGTTGGATGTGTCGGTGCATTATCGACTTCGCCGTCAGGACCACTTCTACCACAAGTGGCTGACGCTGAAGAACAAAGGGAGCGCGGACTTGCAGGTATTGGACGTAACGCTCTCCTCGCTGCAATTGCCCCTCCCCGCGAATCTCTCGGCAGGGCCGGGCCATCAGGACCTTTCGTATCCCGTAACGACGTTGAAAAAGGGCGGTTTCTTCTCCTGCATCGAAGCCGTTCACTGGGACCACGTCGGCGACGCCTTGACCTACTATCCGGGCGAGACCGTGAAATCCGGCGGGACTTTCGCCACGGAAAAAGCGGTCGTGGGCGTCTTCCAAAACCGCGGCAAATACTGGCTGGGCATGGACCAGGGGGTGCGCGAGTGGATCGTCGAGTATCACGAGCACATCTCCAGGTTCACGGATAAATGGCCCTATGCCTATTGCGAAGGATGGTCGGCCGAACTGCGGATTCTGGGGCCGTTGGAGGATCCCAAGTTATTGGATCGGCGGATGGCGCGGGCCGAAAGCCTGGGCATCCGCAGCATGGACGGCTTCGAACCCATGAATCAAGTCATGGAAATGCCCGAGGATCTGGTCAACCGCTGGGTGGAATCGGCCGACCGGCACCACATCGACACGGGTTGGTGGATCGATTGGGGCTCGAAGCGGAATTGGGGCGGGCCCGCCGCGCCGGTCATGGAGTTCCCCTGTAAGTGCTCCCCGGAGGCGGAAGCCACCATGCGGAAGCTGCTGGCATTCGTCAAAAAGCATCATTTGCGGTCGTTCCACTGGGGCGATTTCCTCCGCCTCTGGCCCTGCGCCGATCCGACCCACGGGCATCTGCCGGGCAAGTACTCCATTTACGCCCAAGGAAAACGGATCATCAAATTCGGCGAGGAACTGCGCGCGGCCAGTCCGGGCGTGGCCTTGAACGCGGACCTGGGATGGATCAATCCGCAGTACGCCCGCTTCGTCGATCACGGGCAGCACGTCGATGCCTACGACCATATTCCCGCCGTCGCGCCGGACATTCACCTGGATCGCCTCTACGCGTCGATGAATCGGCGGTATCAATTCGTGCATCACGGCGTTTTCCTGCACTCCTGGACGCGAAGCCTGAATTGCCCGAATCACTTCGGATACAAGGAATCGACGCGCCAGGACAGCGCCGGATTCCGCTTCGGATTGCTCAGCGCGCTCAGCTTCACGGCATCGGTTACCTTCAACCAATTTCCCGACGAAACCTCGGAAAACGACCAAAAGTTTTCGCGGCGCTGGCTGAATTGGGCCAGGGCCAACAAGGATTACCTGAAACAAGGGGAAATTCTTTTCGACCGGACATTCGCCTGGGCGGCCGACGCGAAACAGGGTAATCCGGAGACGCTCTGCGGCATGGCCCACCTCCGCAAGGACCGGGGCTATGTCTTCCTCACGAATTTCTCCCCGCTCGACCAGATCGCCGAACTGAATTTGGCGCTCGACGCGCCCGCGAAGACGCGCTTCGCGGCGCAGGAGGTGTTCCCGGGCGGAATGACCTTGCAGGGACCGGCGGACGGTTTGTATCCGCAGGGCGGAAAGCTGCGGGTTACGGTGCCCGGCTATCAAGTCCGCATCGTCTGGCTGGAACCTGCGACCTCCGCGGCCGGCAAGGTAGCGCGCGAGGACGCCCGCGCCGCGGCCTATCGGCGCTATGTCGGCCAGTGGACGCTCGACAAGCAAAGCGGCGGCGTGGCGTTCTTGAAATCGCAATTCGCGTATCCCGCCGGCGGCGGCGAGTATCTGTCGAAGTCCGTGCCCGAAGCCCAGTGGCAAAAAGAACCCTGGGCCTACGATAAGGCCTATCTGGTGCTCCATTTCAAGGACGAGAATCGGGAATTGAACGACCATTGGATCGCAAACGCCCTTTACGGTCGCAATACCAGAGCCGGCGCCGCCCCCGTGCGGATCAACGGCGTTTCCAAGCCGGTCTTTTCCTTCGGCACGGGCCGCAACCAAATCCGCGGCATGACGCGTTGCTACTTCGTGGAGCTCTCGTCGGAAACGAAAGCCGGCGCATCCAACGAGGTCGAAGTCGCCGTTCCCGTCAATGCCGGCCTGACCTTCGGCGGAGCCTATCTGGACCTGCCCGACCAGATGCCGTTGGGAGCGTTGGGCGGCAAAATGGAGGGCGGCGAAAAAAGATAACCGGTAACCGTTCACAGGGGACTGTCCCGATTTTCGCGGCGCAATAGATGATGGCGCCGTAAAAGTGCTTAATCGCCGCGAAAATGGGACTGTCCCCCTCGCGCCGCGGGAAGGGGACAGGTCCATGTTTTCGGCCTACCGTTTGTCCGCAAAATACGTTTTCCCGCCGAAAAATGGACCAGTCCCCGAACGAGGCGTGAACGCTTACGCATTTTTAATATTCCGAAAAAAAGCGAAATTGAGGGAATCCCACCTTTGGCCAGATAAAAACCAAGTCCAGAGATCCCAATCACCCTAACCAAAAGAAAACGTCTCGATCTCGATCCGCATTAGCGCGGCGATGAGTTCTGCGGGCGATTGCGGGCGGCGCGAGGGATCTTTGGCGATCATCCGCCGGACGAGTTGAATTACATTGCCGGGCAAGTGCGGTGCAAATTCTTTGAGGTCGGGCGGAACGGATCGCAGATGCTCCGCGGCCAGATCGGCCATGTCTTCGGCCCGGAAGGGGCGCCGGCCGGCAAGCATCTCGTAGAACACCACGCCCAGACTGTAGATGTCGCTGCGGATATCGGCGCGGATCGCCGAGGTGAGCAGTTCGGGCGCGATGTAGTAAAACGTGCCCAGGATGCAGCGATCGACCGCCGCGCCCGATTCGTTGCTTCGCCGGGCGAAGTTCAGATCGAGCAGCGTAACGTGGCCCGCGGGCGAGATCACCAGGTTGCCCGGCTTCACGTCGCCGTGCATCCAGCCGGCGCGGTGCAGCGCGGCGAGGGCTTCGGCCGTCTGGCGGACGATCCAAAGCGTGCGGGGCAACTCGATGGTTTGCCCTTCGGCCAGCCGCCGCTCGAGCGTGGCGCCTTCGAGCCAAGGCATCGCCACGAAATACGGCGGACGCCTGAGCGAGGACGAAAACACCGGCACCAAATGCGGATGGACGATTTCAAGCCCGACTTCCGCCTCGCGGGCCATCAGTTGAACCGCGCGGGGATTCGCTTCATGCTCGGGCCGCAAGATTTTCAGGGCGTAGGAGGCATTCGTTTGCGCGGCCTGGGCCAATCGTGCGCGAAAGACGTTTGCCAGGCTTCCGCAGGCGGCAAAATTTGCCAACTCCCATTGTCCTGCCCGACAGGGATATTTCGCCCGATCCGCCCGATGCACCGGCTTCGCGGCCGGCGGGGAAGCTAGCTTGGTCTGGGTCATCCGAATCTCGCGGGAAAAGAAGCCGGGAACGAGGGGACTATCGTTAGCATCGGATTTTTCGGGAGGGATGTTGAGCGGATACGCCCCCCCCCACATTCGTATGGATTGTTGTTTTCCCCAATAAAGTTGAAAAGGGGATCACAAATTCAATCACATCGCATTCCTGAAAATTCATGGTATAGCTTCGTTAATCTCGATATAATAACGGTAGTTTCGTGGAAAACCTTGCCGCTCGCTTTTTGTAAGCGTTCACCGGTCGGGGACTGGTCCATTTTTCGGCGGGAAAACGTATTTCGTGGACAAACGCTAGGCCGAAAGCATGGACCTGTCCCCTTCCCGCGACGCGAGGGGGACAGTCCCATTTTCGCGGCGATTAAGCCCTTTTACGGCACCATCATCTTTTGCGCCGCGAAAATCGGGACAGTCCCCTGTGAACGGTTACCGCTTTTTTATATGTCAAACGAAATTCATCCACCTCAGACCGCGTTGAAGTTCGAAGTAACGGTCCAAGAGCACGGAGTGGTGGAATTCTCCATTCCCTTCTCGCCCGGTGCAAAATTGGCGGTCTATGTGGTTGAAGAAAACGATGCCGCGGCGGATTTGATCGCGGCTTCGCAAAGCACGCTTGATTTTTGGGACAACTCTTTTGACGACGAGGATTGGAACGACTGAATTCATCATGCCCACTTGTCCGTTTTGCAACGAATCGAATCCGGCCGCGGTCGGCGTGTGCAAAAAATGCGGCGGTACGATTCCCCTCGAAGAGCCTGCCGGCGCGGTGCCGAGCGAATTCGACCGGGATATATTGAGCTTGATGAAGGGCGGCAAGAAGATCGAAGCGATCAAGCTCTACCGCGAGAAAACCGGGCTGGGACTCAAGGATGCGAAAGACGCCGTCGAAGCCCTGGCGGCGAAATACGGCATCCAAAGCAAGGGCCTCGGCTGTGCGAGCGTGTTGCTGCTCGTCCTGGTCGTTCCCATGGCATGGCGGCTTTTCGGTTGAGGTTGCCGCGCCGGAGAGGTGGAAATTCGGTAGTTTGTGCTACCCGCAATTACCCCGCGTATTCACGGGGGCTAAACCGATTCGGTTTTTTCGCGCCGCAGCGATTCGGCCAGGCGGCTGGAGAGGACGGCGAGGCTGGCCGAGAGTTTTACGTCTTCGACGACGACCGAGGGGGGCACTTCGAGCGTCGCCGGGGTGTAGTTCCAGATGGCGCGGATGCCGGCCTGGACCATCGAACGGGCGGCATCCTGGGCGGCGGCGGCGGGCACGGTGAGCACGCCCACCAAAACGCGCATCTCCGCGGCCGTATTGCCCAGTTCCTCCAAAGGAAAGACTTTCTTGCCGTGCACTTCCACGCCGATCTTGGCGGGATCGACGTCGAATCCCGCCACGATCCGCAGGCCGTACTCCTGGAAGCCCTGATAGCCCATCAATGCCCTGCCCAGGCTGCCGACGCCGACGAGGAACGCGTCCTGCGGGTTGTTCCAACCTAAAAATTCTTCGATTGATGCGATCAGCGCGGGTACGTTGTAGCCCACCTTCGGCTTGCCGACGATGCCGGTAACTGCCAAATCCTTGCGGACCTGGGTGCAGACCAGCCCCAGTTCCTTGCCGATATGGGTGCAAGAGACGACGTCTCTTCCGTCGGCGCGCAGCGATTGCAGCAGCCGGAGGTAGGCGGGCAGGCGCCGGATGCTGGGAAGGGGCGCGAATTTACCGGTATCTTCGGGCATGGCAAGGCGGTTTCCGAAAATGAATTCGTTTACCTGATCATTTCTCGTGATAGGGTTTTCTTGACTTATAAAGATCAAGTTTAGTAGTAAGCGACGGTTTCCTCCGTGCGGGCGCGATTTCGACGGCCTTGCTTTGCCATTTCACGGCCTCGTTAAAATCGCCGTTTTCGGCGCAAGCGGCGGCTAAAGTATCAAGATAGTTCGCGTCTTCATAGTTCGTAAGTTCACAAGCTTTGCGAGCGTGTTCGACGGCCAATTTGCCGTTGCGGACTTTTTCATCGCGGCAAGTCGACAAGGTCCAGCCTTGATAGTTGTGTGCCTTGAGGTCCTCCGGTTTGATCTTCAAGTAGCGATCGACTTCCTCCACGGCCGAAGCGTAGTTCTTCTGGGAAATTTCGACCTGACTCAAGGCCAGATGCGCATAGGGAATCTCGGTGGAAAGCGACAGCGCCTTTTTCAAGTCGGCTTCCGCTTCCGGCCATTGTTTGCGCGAAATTCGGTATAATCCGCGCTGGTAATACAAGAAGCCTTCCTGCGGACGTTCAGCGATCAGGCCGTCGAAATAGGCGAGGCGATTCGCGCCCTTTTCCATCGGCGGCGGGGGAGCGCTCAGTTTCCGCACGCGGACGTTCGCAAAACGGGTTCGCCCGAGGGGTCCGAGGCTTTTCGTGCCCGCCAATATGATCTTGTTGCCGAGCGTCATTTCCGCGACGGGCTGAATGGGAAACTCCAAATCATTGAAGTACCACAGAAAAGCGCCGTCCCAAGCCTGGATTCGTAGATGGTTGCTCAATTGCGAATCCGTGGCATAGTGATTGATTTTCGCCCGGGGAACCTGAACGCCATGCGCGTTACTCGCTGCACAATTATAAAAATAACAGCCGGTTTTGTCATGCGAAAGATCCCACAATTCGCCGAGCATGACGCCGCTGAGGTACGTCAGTTCCTGGTCGAGATCGGCCACGTCGAGTTCGATTTCCAACGGACCGTCGAAGGGAACCTCGCAACACAGTTCGTTGTTGAACGTGTCCAGGTAATGCGCGTCGCAGACCGCGCTTTGGGGGGTTTCGCAATGCCAGGTGCCGGATTTCATCTGCCACATCGAGAAATTCGGATCGAAGGTCAATTCGACCCATTCGCCCTTTTCGAATTGCTCCCGCCAGCGCAGATAGGTCTTCCAATGATTGAAGTAGGACCGCGCCTGCGGTTCCTTGGTCGCGGCGGCGGCCTTGTCTAGAAGTTCCCCAATCGACGTTGCCATCGTCGGATCGTTCATTCCGCCGGCGGTGACGATGCCCTCGATTTTTTCCACATCTTTGCGGCCCGCGCCCGTCAGCGCGTAAACCCGCGTGCCGTCAAGCGGGAAGTGAGCGTGCGCGAAACTGAACGCTTTGGGTTGCAGCTTCATGCCGACCTTATCGAAGGCTTTCCGGGCGTCCTCGTATTTTCCTGCCTTGGCGGCGATGACGCCGTGGAGCGTAAGAACCCACTCCGGAGTAATCCCTTTGGCGGCGATTTGATGGTAATGGGGCAGTTCTTTTTCCAGGGTCTCCAAAACGATTTTCACTTTATCGTAAACGTCCTCTTCCTGCCAGATTTCGCCTTTGCCGCCCAACTGGCCGTCGATATAAACGAGGATCTTTATGAGTTGAAAAGGTACTTCCGTGTCGAAGCGTTTGGTTCCCAGGCATTCCAATCCGAATTTGAACATTTCCTGGTGGCTGCCATGCCATTGGGGCGTAAGATGATGGGCGAAAACCTGATAGGCGCGATCGTAATCGAAGCGGGCTTGCACGGCGCGATCGAACCACTGGCGCGGCGACAGCTTGCTTTCGGCACCGCTATTGACCACGTAAACCATTTCCGCCGCCGCAATGGGAACGCTTGGATCCAACTCCCACGCCTTGGTGAAACATGCGGAAGCCTTTTCGATGTTTTCCTTGAAGCCGCGCCAGCCCTCTTCCGTCACGGTGTTTGCGTATCCGGGGCCGCGCAATTGCCAGGCCAGGGAATCGTAATAGAAGCCCTCGATCATGTTTTTCGTCCAGGGATGGACTTTTTCCGCCTTTTCGACGGCATCGAAAAAGGTCTTTTGCGCCTTCTTGGCGTAATCGTCCCTTTGTGTTAGAAAGTAGGGACCGATTTCGTTCCACACGAATTTCTGTTCTTTCGCTTGATCTGCGGTTTCCCGGAGCAATTCCAGGATCAACCGCAGCGTTTCTTTCATGTTGTCCTGCCAGGGGTCGTTTTCGAAAGGCGTTCGCGGTCCCAGCGGCCGACACCGCGCGCAAGCCTTGAGTTTCATGAATGTCGGATACTCCGTCGCAGAAATCTCGGCGTAGGCACTCTTGGCGAGCGCGTTCCCCTCTTTGATTTTCTCCAGTTGAGTTTTGACGGTGGACAACGTTGAAAGGAAGAAGGGGTCTTTCGCTCCGCCAGCCGATAATCCATCGCCTTGTTTTTCGAGAGCATCCCAGGATGGCGCTTCGGGCGCATCAAAGGTCTTTTTCAGATAGCCATCGAGAAAGTTCAGGACATCCTTTTGAACTTCCGGCGCGTCTTTGGAGAGTTTCTTGTAGTACTCCAATTCTGCCCGCCGATGAGCGAGCAACTCATCGTTCCACTTGGCTTCGGTGGGGGCGTCTTTGCCGCAGGGTATCGGCTTGCCTGTCACGAAGGGGGGGAAAAAAAGAACTCCCAGAAAAAACAGAGTCGCTATCGTTACAACTTGTCCAGTGCGAAACATGCTTTTGTCCTCGTGGAAGTTGGGGTAAAATGGGGAAGAACAGGGTTATTCAATCCCCACAAAACCTTGGGTTCGTCCCGATGGCTGAAACAAATATTACCCTTATCCGCAGGAAAAAATCCCAAGGGCTAGTTTATTAAAAGCGATCGTAAAAAGCGAAAATTACCCTTACAACTACAATTTATGATATCGCGGCCGGTCATTCAATAGGCAACCAGATTTCTATCGCCAATCAGCGGCCTACTTTTTGCCTGGAATATGCTCCTCCATTAGCGTGCATTTATTGATCGGCGATAAAAAATATTCGAAATTGACGGTTTTTTGGGAGTTTACCCTGTTAAAACTATGAAAAGGTGCTAAAATGTTAAACTTGGCAAACATTCCCCCTCTTCAGATATCGCCTGTTTAAGGATCGTCATGAAAGCCGCCTACATCGAAAATCCAGGGGCTCCCGAAAAAATCGTCTTTGGCAGCGTTACCAAGCCCAAGCCGACCGGAAGCCAAGTCCTGGTGAAGGTCAAAGCGGTTTCGGTGAATCCGATCGATACGTACATTCGATCGGGCACGGTGAAAATGGATTTGCCCAGGCCATTCATCATCGGTTGCGACCTGGCGGGCGCGATCGAAGCCGTGGGACCGGACGTCAAACGATTCAAGCCCGGCGATCGCGTCTGGGGAAGCAACCAGGGCTTGCTGGGTCGGCAGGGCACCTTCGCCGAATATGCCGCCGTGGAGGAGTGCTGGCTCTATAACACTCCGGACGAAGTGGCCGATACCGATGCCGCCGCGCTGGCGCTCGCCGGCATCACCGCCCATCTCGGCTGCTTTCGCTCCGCGAATTTGAAAATGGGCGAGAGCGTCTTCGTTCACGGCGGCGCGGGGGGAGTGGGTTCCTGCGTGGTCCAAATGGCGAAGGCGGTCGGCGCGCGGGTCTTCGCCACCGCGGGCAACGACGAGAAGCTGCAAATTTGCCGGAAACTCGGCGCCGCGGCGGCCGCCAATTACAAGAGCGGCGAACTAGGCGCCGCGCTCAAAAAGTTCGGCCCCATCGACGTGTGGTGGGAATCGGTCCGCGAACCGAATTTCGAGCTGGCGTTGGAGCATCTGAACCTTCGCGGGCGGTTGCTCGTGATGGCGGGCCGCGAAGCCCGGCCGCATTTTCCCGTCGGGCCGTTCTACACGAAAGACATCACGATGTACGGATTCGCGATGTTCAACGCCCCGCCCGACGAACAGCGGAAATGCGCCGCCGAGATCAACCGCTGGATGGCCAAGGGCCGCTTGAAGCCGATTATCGGCAAGAAGATGAAGCTCGCCGAAGCCGCCGAAGCGCACCGGCTGCAAGAGGAAAAAAATTCGAAAAAAGCCGGCGCGTTAATCGGCAAAATCGTGCTCACGGTTTAAGGCTTGGAGAATATATTCTTGGAATCCCTTGCGCCATGCAAAACGCGCACGACTTCGATTCCGTCCGTAATCGGTCGGAAGTAGATGACGTAATTCCCTACCGAAAAACAGCGAATTGCTACGTCTAAGTCGGGTCGTTTCTGCCCCATTTCCGAATTTGCGGAGAAAAGACGGCATCTTTCGGCGATCGAGTCGATGAGGCGATCGGCGGCGGTAATATTATCGCAGGCAATGTAATGCCAGATTTCATCCAAATCCTGTTCTGCTTGGGGCGAATGGATGAATTTGGGCATCAGATTTATCTGCCTTCCGCGGCTAGCCGCCGACGACCTCGAATCTTAATTTCCTCGAAATCCAAGGGCTTTCCTTCGCCGCGGTCCAACGCATCCAAGGCGGGACGCAATTCCTCGCGGAGTTCCTCGAGCGCGTGTTCCCGCTCTTGCAACAGCCGCAACCCGGCAACGATGACGGCTTCTTCGGACTCGAACATGCCCGCGGCAACGGCTTGATGAATGAATGCGTCGAGTTCGGGTGGCATGGATACAACCATCGTTCGTCTCCTTTGCTAATTCCACTATATTATTGCATCTGAATTTGTCAATCTTGCATCGCGATTCACCGGAAAAATCAACCAATTCCACCCCACCGCACCCCCAAAATAATCACGTTGATCCCCGATCCGATGCCCATCATCGCCACGTTGTCGCCGGGCCGAACGCGGCCTTGCTCGATGCCGATGGCGGCGGCGGTGGGCAGGGCGACGGTGCCGGTGTTGCCGAGGAACTCGAACGTGGCGTAGTCGATTTGTTGATTTAATCCCAGCGTATCGAAAAGCAGTTTTTGATGCGCCTTGCCCACCTGATGGCAGAAGGTCTTGTGGATATCCTCCGGCTTCCATTGCATCTCTTCGAGGAATAGTAAAAAGGCTTCCTTGCCCAGGGCGATGCCTTCGCGCATGAGGGTTTCGGAGTCGGTCCACATCAGCGGCTTCATGCCGGGATCGGCCGATTCGTCGCGGCCGCTGTGGCAGAGTCGGCAGCCGTCGGTGTTGGCGCGCATCGCGCCGCCGAGCAGCCGGTTGCCCGTGCGGCTGAGGTCCTTATGGCAGAGCACGATGGCCGCGCTGCCCGAGCCGATGGTGAGCGAGGCGACCGAAAGTTTGATGTCGTTGCGGGAGAGCGAAGCGTCGGAGTTAAGCTGATGGATGGTGTTCTCGACTAGCGCCCGCGAGCTTTCGGTGCCGACGACGACGCCCGCGCGAATCTGTCCGAGTTCGATGGCGTTGGCGATTTGCACCGCGCCGTTCAAGAGACCGAGGCAGGCGTTGGAGAGATCGTACACCGCGCATTCGCGGGGCAAGCCCAAGGCATGATGTACGCCGCACGCGGTGGCCGGTTCGAGAAAATCGCGGCAGACGGAGCCGTGCAACAGCGCGCCGATGTGTTGCTTCTCGATGCCGGAAAGCGCGATCGCCCTTTCGGCCGAAAGGATGCTGGGTTCGCTCATCGACGTGCCCGGCGGCCAAAAACGTCGCTCGCGGATGCCGGTCATCAGTTCCAAACGGCCCTGTGGAAGCCTCAACCGGGCATACAGCGGCTCCAGGCGCGTCTCGATTTCTTCCGAGGCGACGATTTCGTCGGGCAGGAGGTAGGCGATCGCTTCCAGGCAGACGTTTTGGTATCGCATGGGATGCCGAGTGTTAAGTTATTGCAGGAAAAGGACTTATTATAGCGCGGATCGATGTGGAAAGGCAGGGATCAGACATGGTAGGACAGGTTTCCAACCTGTCGTCCGCGGCCGGTAAAAAGATGCTATTCCACTCAATGACAGGTTGGAAACCTGTCCTACGCAAAATGTGGAATACCACAATGCTAGCACTGCTATCAACACAACATCTTGTGGTGTAAGGCTTTAGGTAGCACAAAATAAGCGGGCAGCTTGCGTAGGGTGTAACGGTTATTTAGACTCTGCCGAGACTTGCATTTCAATCGACGTTGACGCGTCGAAGTAAAGGAGTTTTTAGGCCGTTCGATAGGGACATCGCCCCGGCAAGTGCCCGAAGAGGACACTTTTCACCGGCGGAAAAGGTCTGCCGACCGATGCGCCAGGGACTGGCGCAGCAGGTCGGCTTCATCGTGGATTTACAAGTCGCCTTTTCTGAAAGGATGTTTCTTTCCGGCCCGCTCCGGCTTCTACACCCAAATGGACGAAGGACTCGTCCCGAAAGGAGTGTTTAATGGCTCGGAAACCTTTGATCGGAATGAACGCCGAATACCGCTGCTCGCGGAAAGATTCGCCCGCTTATTCTTACATTACCGCCGGTTATTTCAACGCGCTCATCAAGGCGGGAGCGATTCCGATTATCATTCCACCGCTGGTCGAGGCGGAGGACATCTCCCAAGTGCTCGATCAACTCGAGGGCGTGGTGCTGGTGGGCGGCGGGGACCTCGATCCGCGGATCGACGGCTACATGCTCCATCCGTCAATGCGGCTCTTGGACGCCCGCCGCGAAACTTTCGACCGCAAGCTGTTGAACCTCATTGCCGAGCGGAAAATGCCGGTGATGGGCATCGGCAGCGGGATGCAATTATTGAACGTATCGCAAGGGGGCACCCTCAATTATCATATTCCCGAGGATCTGCCCAAGGCCCTGCCGCACCTCGACGCGACGGATCCCAACCACCGCCACGCGCTCACGGTCGAGATGGGTTCGCTGATGGAGCGGGTTTACGGCGAGGGCGAAATTCGGGTGAACAGCATGCACCACATGTCGATCGACGACGTGGCGGCGGGGTTTGCCGTTACCGCGCGTTGCCCCGACGGCGTCGTCGAGGCCATCGAAAGCACGCAAGACGATTGGCTCGCTTTCGGCACGCAATTCCATCCCGAAGGCGAATCGGCCTCGGCCCTGGACCTGCGAATTTTCGAGGAATTCATCGCCGGGATCACCGGCGAAGCGATCGTCGAGATGCAGGCCGCGGCGTGAACCGCCGTGCCGTCCGCTCAAAAAAGGGGCATTCCGCCTTTCGAGAGAAACAGAATGCCCCTCGTCAAAAAGGTCTTATCGCGATCAAACGCCGGCATGCGGGAGGGGTGAAAAGGGCTTGTTTTTGGGCGTTTTTTGACGGTCGGGGATTTTTTCCTTCCGGCTTAACAAGTTGATTTTGATGTTTTTCGGGGATTCTGCGGGAGCGGGATGGCGAATTTCTTGGGGAAAACGCGGTTTTTTGGGGCGAGTTTTTGCCGATTTGGGTTTTGGGGGACAGGATACAGGGGACAGGGCGCGGAGCACGATACTGTATATATGTTTATATAGGAGCGGGCGGCCTTTTTCAAGAATACAATTTTACCTTGCATCGCAAGGCGTTGCGGGATAAGAGGTTGGGGCAGAAAATAATTGGCGCTTTTGGAGACACTTTAGCATGGTTATCGGACTGTCGATATTTCAAAACGAGCAAAGGATCGCGAAAACGCGAAAGAACGAAATCGCGAAAAAGTATTTGAGGTAACGCGATATCCGCCCTGAATAAAAAATGGTCCCAATGGTTGTTTTTCGTGTTTTCGCCC
>JADLEL010000036.1 GCA_020846145.1 Pirellulales bacterium
GGGGACTGGTCCATTTTTTGGCGTGAAAACGTATTTTGTGGACAAACGGTAGGCCGAAAACATGGACCTGTCCCCTTCCCGCGGCGCGAGGGGGACAGTCCCATTTTCGCGGCGATTAAGCACTTTTTCGGCACCATCATCTTTTGCGCCGCGAAAATCGGGACAGTCCCCTGTGAACGGTTACCAAAACTCGATCACCGATTCCGCCGGGGAAGGCATGGTTCACGCGGCTCGCCCCAGCAATAGGGGGGCCTGCAAGTTTTCGACTTCCCGGGGAGAAGGAGGCTCCCGGATAAATTTCGGATTGCGCTCAGAAGTATAACCAAAAGCGTTGTATTCAATAAGGCGTGGATTCCATTTTCAGCAAAAAAAATGGCAAAAAATCCGTTGAATCGATCGAAACCTCGTGGAGGCCGTCCTCGATTACTTGCCGAGCGGCGCCAATCGGTTGATTTGGAGCGATTGGATGCCCTCGGTCGAGACGGTGTTGGTCTTGATGTAAAAGATGATCTTTTTCATCGCCGTGTCGTCCCATGGCGCGCCTAATTGCAACTGGCGATACAAGTGCACGTCCGTCCGGCCGTCGCCTTCCAAAATGAGTTGATCCTTGGCCGTGTTGTAGCTGATGCGCATCGCGCGGGCGGTGTACATCACATCTTTTTCGTTCGGTGTGGAACGCACGCCATACACCACCGAATTGCCTTGGGCGTCCATTTCGGTGGAATTCGCCTTCGTGACGGGGTGGACCGCATTGCGGACCTCGAGATTGTCGCACTTCAACATGAATTCGTTCGGCCCGAGCGGATCGGACTTGTCGGGATTGAGCATGACGGACCAATCGTTCGCCGGGGCGCAGATCAGGCGGACGCGGTCGTTGAAGATGATGCGTTGGTTGGCCGTGTTGAGGTTGCCCGTGATCGCGCCTTGAAACCGCACGTGCATCGCCATCAGCGGATGGGTCGGCTGCGGCTGAACCACGGGATTGACGGCGCTGCCCGGCGGCGGCGCGGCGGCGCGGATCGGCAGGAAGAGGCCCTGCTGGTTTTGCAGAAAGTTGGTGGAATCCGGGCGGACGCCGTTCATCCAGCCCGGCCCGCCGGCGGTGAGCGCGCCGCTTTGCAGATCGAAATCCAGATCGGCTGCTTCCATGCGGATATAGGAGCGCTGCCCTTGCTTATCGAGTTCGTCGCTTTCCAGAAATACTCCGCCGGCGCAGGAGAGAAAAGCGGCTTGGCGCCGCTTTTGATTCTGCAATTCGGGATCGGAGAAGTCGATCGGCTGTTGGAGCTTGACTCTCAAGGTTTGCGTATGCAAATGCCGTCCGGGAGAGCCGGCGTCAACCTCTTCCTCGAATGTCGCGTAGAGGCCGTCGAAATTCATCCTTTTTTTCCACTTCACGTTCAATTTGCCCGGCGCGGCGAGGGGCTGCCCGTTGAAATCGTCCGGCATGGGCAGATCCATGTCGCCGGGGCCGTCGATCCACAACCGATTCGCGCTGCGTTCGAAATTGATGTTCGTGCCGCTCATGCGCAAGCCGTGTCCTTCGACCAGGGCGGGCCGGCCGAGGACAGTGATTTTATTCCCCGCGGCGGCGTTCGTCGCTCCCAAGTTCACGGCCGCGACTTTATCGCCGGTGATGACCAAGGGCTTTTCGCCCTGCTCGCGGGTTTGCGTCTCCTCCAGGCGGACGTTGCCGGTGATGACCAAATTGGATAGTTCGGGTTGTGCTTGGAGATCTTCTTGCAGCAGGACTCTTGCTTCCATAATCTCGCCGCGAATGGCGAAGCGCTGTCGGCGTGCAACCGGCGGGGCGGAGCCGACGCCCTCAACACGGCCCTCTCCCGAGGAAAGAGGAGGATTATTGGCGTTTGCTCCTCCGGGAATATACGGATTGGTCATTAAACCGCGATTTCCATTGAATATCGGATTCGGATTTGCCGCCGCGGCGTCCATCGGTCGAACGATCGCCGGCGGTTGCCGAGTGATGGGTGATTGCGGAGAAACCGGAGCCGGTTGCCGGTAGGCGGTTCGCGGCTCTTGAACCGGATAACTGACGGGAACGATGGCGCCGCGGGACCAATTGTCCGGCCTGTACTCTTCAATTCCCGTAGTTTCACCCGTCGCCGGATTTCCCAAACTCGGCCCCGTTGCTTCATTCCCCCTTCCGCCTTCCGCCTTCCCCCTTCCGCCTTCTCCAATTTCGCCTCCGCCGTTCGTTTCGACTCGAATACCGTCGGGAGCGGCTTTCTGCTCGAACCAAACTTTCATTTCATCGAGTGCCCCGGTAATCTCCGTCGGTTCGGCGGCAGACTTCGATTTCGCCGCCATCTCGAGGACAACATTCTTTCGAGCCAGCATTTTCACGGGCTTGTAGGGCGGCTGCCGGGGCCGATCGGCAAGGGGATTTTCCTCGATCCAGAAGTAAATGCTGTCGGCCGAGAGTTTGCCGAAGCCGGTGAAATCCAGCAAGGCTCCGCCGGTGAGCGAGATCACATGGCAGCCGTCCTTGGGCGAGAGGTTCAATTCCCCGTTCCAATGGGCTTCGAGACGCTGGTCGGGCCGCTTTTCGACGGTCGCCAGGAGCCGGCCCGGCCCCTTGACCCACGCCTTGCCCAAGGCGTTCGGCGCCTTCGAGGTACTCGGCAGGTATTTCAGGCTCGTTCCGCGAATTTCGTTTTTGCCTTGGATCAGTTCGACTTCGAGGCCGCCGTCGAGCTCGATCAGGTTCGTCTTCAGGTTGTAGGATAAATGTTCGCCTCGGGCATACGCGCTTTTTTCGGGCGACGAGTTGGGGGCCGAGAGCGTAACCGGTTTGCCTTCGGCTTCGATCCGCTCGGGATCCAAGTCGGCGGGAGTGGCATTCGCCGCGGCGGACGCCGCGCCGCGCGGCGCGAAATACATCGACACCTTATCGCACAACAGTTGATTGTCGGGACCGCTCGGGTTGCGCTGCTTCACCTCGACGCGGTTCTCGAAGCTCGCCACGCGCTGCGGCAAGTTAAATCGAAACGGGCCGTCGCAGGTGATCTCGATCGGTCCGCCGTCCGCGGCCGCCGCGAGGGGGTTTCGGCCGGGAACGGTCGAGCCCGCCGCCGCGGAATTCGCCGCGACGGCGCGGGGAGGCTCGTTCGGATTGCCTTCGACGTGCAGGCGGTCGATCTTCCGCATCTCGAACAACTCGATGCCCGACACGTTCGGACCGTTATCGTCGGCGATCGAATCGGAGTCGCGGGGCGCGAGTTTGATGTGCAGGCCGCTGCCGCTGCCGAAATTTTTCCCCCAGCGGAAATCGACGGGATGGCTGGAATACGCATGGAGGTTGTTCCACGTCAAGCCGCGGGCGTGGATCAGCAGATCGTCCTCCGGGCCGGGCGACTTGCCGCCGCTGCGGATCGTGATATTTCCCGGCAGCTCGCCGCCGATCGGCCGGCCGAACTTCAGCCGCTTGGCATCCAACGGAGCGTCGAACTTCACGATCGCGCCCGCGGGCGCTTCGAGCACGATCGCCTGCCGCAGCCGCTCTTCCTCGCTTTCGGCGGGACCCTCGTGGAGAAAAACCATGGTGCAGGGAGTCAGCTTGATGCGGCCGTCGGCCTGCGTTTCGTAATCCTGCAACAGGAGTTTGGCCCGATTGTTGACGTCGAGAATCTTCGGCGGTTTTTGGGGATCGATCTCCCAAGCGCCGGGCCGAAAGAGGCCTTGCAACTCCTTGAGATAGAAGTCGTCGCCGGCTTTGAGTCCAGGCCGCGGCTCCTTCTTGCCGAGGCCCTCGATCGCGGTCTTGGCCGACGGCTCGATGAGCGGCACCGCCGTATTCGCATAGACCCAGTACGCGACCAAAATTATCGCGAAACTGCCGGCGATGCGTGCGAGGCGCTGCATGAGAGGGGGCAGGGGATAGGGGGGTAGGAAATAGGGGATAGGGGATAGTTTCGCCCCCGCGTCCACGCGGGGAGAGATATGCCGGCCTTGGTTCTTGGATATTGACTCGGAAAAATTCTATCTCGTCATTCGTCATTCGTCATTCGAGCTTCGTCATTCCCTAATCCTTAATCAAATCTTCCCAACGTTGTTGGGCTTTGAGGATCAATTCGATGGTTTCGCGGACCGCCCCTTTGCCGCCGTGATGCTTGGTAACGTATTTCGCCGCTTGGCATAATTCATCGCAGGCGTCGGCGACCGCCACGCCCAATCCCGCGCTGCGGACCAGCGCCAGGTCGGGCAGGTCGTCGCCGATATAACACACTTGCCGCGGAGCGAGCCGCAAGTCGCCGATAATTTCGCGCATCGCGTCGAGTTTATGCTCGATCCCCTGGCGAATGATCTCGATGCCCAATTCGGCCACGCGGATTTTGAGGATTTGCGAACTGCGCAAGGTAATCAATCCGAATTTGTAGCCCGCCTTGTGCCAGAGCCGTATGCCCTGCCCGTCGCGGACGTGAAACTGCTTCGATTCGATACCCTGGTTGTCGATGATGATGCCGCCGTCGGTCAGTACGCCGTCAACGTCGGAGAGAATCAAGCGAATCGGTTGGCAAAGCTGTTCGAGAGACATGAAAGAAAAATGATGAATGCTGAATGATGAACGATGAATTCTGCCGCATGCTTTTCCGCAATTTAGTGCAATAAATTATTTTTCTCGAAGACCCAAGTCCTAAAACCCAAAACCTACTTCAATTATGCACTACGCTTCATCCCCGGCTTCGGGTTCGCGAATTACTCGCAAAGGGGAAATAATTGTCAAACTGGGGTGTTTTTGCGGCCTCGGTAAATCGGAATTATCCGGCACATCTTCCTTGGGCAGCAAGGCCACCACGTCGGTGATGTCGATCAAGCCCAGCGGCCGACCATCGGCGTCAATGACGGGCAGTTCGCTGATCTTCCGCTCGGCGATGATCGCCACGGCATCGGACATCATCGATCCGGCCGGCACGCATAAGGGATTATGCGTCATCACGCGCGAAACTGGGCCGTCTAATTCGCCGTCGCGGTGATGCTCGAACAAACGCGCCAAATCGCTATCCGTAAAAATGCCGGTTAATATACCTTGCCGATCGACGAGCATCGTGGCGCCCGACCGGCGGCCGGGCTTGCTCACGCTCACGAGCATCTCGCGCACGGATTGAACTTCATTCGCCACGCGGCACTGCTCCAAGGGCCGGAAATGTTGCTCGACCTTGCTGAGCTTGTTTCCCAAGCTGCCGCCGGGATGAAGCCGCGCGAAATCGTCGCGGCCGAAGTTCCGCTGACGGCTCGTGACCAACGCCAGCGCGTCGCCCACCGCCAGCATCGCCGTGGTGCTGGTGCTGGGCGCAAGCCCCAAGGCGCAGGCCTCTTCCAGCGGACCGAGTTCGATGACGACCGTCGCCGCCCGGCCGAGTCGGCTCGCCGCGTTGCCGGTGATCGCCAGAATCGGCGCGCCCAGTTCGGCCAGCGCGGGCAACAGGCGCACGATTTCCTCGGTCTCGCCGCTTTGCGAGAGGACGAGCATTAGGTCGTCGCGGCGGATGCGGCCCAAGTCGCCGTGGACCGCCTCGGCGGGATGCAAGAAATGACTGGCGGTGCCGGTCGAGGCCAGCGTGGCCATGATTTTCCGGCCGATTAAACCCGCCTTGCCAATCCCGGTAACGATGACATTCCCGCGGCATTCGGAGAGATATTTTACCGCCCGACAAAATTCGCCATCGAGCCGTGTGGCGATTTTTTCGAGGGCCTTGCTTTCCAAAAGCACGATCTGCCGGCCGTAGCGGAGTTGTTCGAATTGGCTCAATTGGCCGGTAATCGCAAGTGCGTCCGTGCTCATTGCCTTGTCATCCTTGACCGAATTTGCGCAGAGAGACCATTACAAGCAGCCGAATTGTAGCCATTTTGTGAAAATAGGGCAATTTCAATAAATAATCGATGAGCAAGATGCCGTTTTCGAAAATCCCTCATAAGAGTTGTGTTTGACGAAAAAATAATGAGCTATATATCAATGTTATTGACTTCTAAATAATTATTTGTTAGAATTTGACGATATCAATAATGCCCCCTCGGAGCCGACCATGAGTATTACTCGACTTTTGGATTGCCGACGCGTGGATCTCGATGGCATCCGTTACGTCATCCTGCGGGAATCGATGTTCGATCTGCTTTGCGAAAAGGCCGGCGTATCGAAATCGGAAGCGGGAGAAGCGGAGAAGAATCTCGCGCCGGCTTTCGACATCGATCGGGCGTCGCTGGCCGAAAAACTCCGCCGCCATCGCCGGGCCGCGGGGCTATCGCAGGCCGAACTCGCCCGCCGGGCGGGCGTTCGCGCGGAGACGTTAAACCGCATCGAACGCGGTCGCACCGAACCCGATTTCACCACCATTCGCAAACTCGTGCGCGCCATGAACGACGCCGAACGCGTCCACCTCGATGGGCGGATCGCTTCGAGTGGGGGCCAAGTTGCCAACCAGTCGTAGATGAAAGGAGTTGTGCCATGTTGTCCGAAAAGCAATCCGCACCGATAAAACTCGACCGCGGGCAAGTCTTCGAGGCCGTCAAGGCGATCGTGGCCGAACACGCCACGTTCTCCGCGGCGGAGATTCGCCCGGAACACCACCTCGAAAACGATTTAGGCTGCGATAGCCTGGATATCGTCGAAATTAGCATGGAGATCGAAGAACATTTCGACATCTCGATCCCCGACGAAATTTCCGAGCAGACGAAGACCGTGGGATCGATCGTCGAAGGCGTGATGCAATTGCTGAAGCGAGGATAACAGCCCGTTGAAAAAGTAATCGGGCGCCATGCTCACGCTTGCGTGAGCATGAGAATTCCGCGGAAAACATGCCCACGGCAAGCGTGGGCATGGCACCCAAAACCAAATATCCGCCATTTTCAACGGGCTGATAAGGGGATGATGCTTGCTTTGCGGCGGATTGTTGCAGCCGGCATGGCGCCAAGCCGCCGCTTCGGGAGAAGGTTGACGAATTGGATGCCGCCGATTAACATAGCGTAAGTATTTTCGCGCATCGGCTTCAACGAACAAATCGGGGGATGAATCCCATGAAAGCCCTTCTTTTCGCCACCGTTGCGACGTTTGGCGCGACGGGCGACTTGTCGGCCGGAGTTGCCATCGTCGCCAATCCGGGTTCGTTCGGCTCGATCGAAAAAGCCTCCTTGGCCGAGGAGCGTGTCAACTGGTCGGACGATGATCCGGCCGACGACATCGCCTGCACGGAATCGTTCGCCGCCGTCGAATTGCGCGATCTGTTACCGAAGGCGTCCAACCTTTTGCCGAGCGAAATCCGTCTCGCCGCGCCCGCGCAAATGCCCGCCGGGGGCGATGTCCTCCTGCTCGCCACGGGCGATACCAATCCGTTTTTGAAGGCAATTCCCGAAGCGGCGCGATCGGATTTTGTCTCCGAAGCCGCCGGTTCTTGGCGCATCAAAATCTTTCCGCAGGGCGACCGCACGATCACCGTCATCAAGGGCCGCGACCGCGCGGGAACGCTCTATGGCGCGTATGCGTACCTCGAGAAACTGGGGATGCGTTTTTACGGCCTCGGCGAGCAGGGCACGGTTTGCCCCGCCAAACCCGGTCCGCTGCCCCGCCAACTCGATGCGGCCGAGAAGCCCAGCTACCTCACGCGCGGCTTCTGGGCCTGGGAGGACAGAAGCGACCGACTCTTCTCGACGTGGATGGCTCGCAACCGGCTCAATTTTTGGTGTACGGCCGACAAGAAGAACTTCTACTTCAACAAGAAGGTCGGCATGAAATTGACCGCGGGCGGGCATGTGATTCAGTTCCAGTGCCTCAATCCCCAAGCAGAGTATCCGTATCGCCGCGCTAGGATTGCCGGCGACGACGCCAAGCCGGCCGATCCGTACGCGCCGAGTCCGCAGACAACCGGCGACGCAAACCAAGACGGCAAGCTCAGCTACTTCGAGGCCCATCCCGAATGGTTCGGACTGGTCGGCGGCAAGCGCAGCAATAAAAACAACGGCGATTTCGGCGACAACTACTGCACATCCAACGCCGACGCCACCACCGAGTTGGTTCGCAATCTCGTGCGGGAATGCGTGGCGGGAACGTGGCGCGACGCGGACGTGCTGCAATTTTGGATGCTCGACAACGGCAAATGGTGCCAGTGCGAAGCGTGCCAGGCGCAAGGCAGTTGCACCGATCGCACGCTCATGGTCGTGGACGCGGCCCTCCGCGGGCTAGCGCAAGCGCGCGCCCAGGGCCTGCTCAAGCGGGAGGTGGAGATTTCCACCCTGGCGTATCACGAGACGCTCCCGCCCCCCTCGAAACCGCTGCCCGCCGGCTTCGATTACGCGCATTGCTCGGTTACGTACTTCCCCATCGAGCGATGCTACGTGCATCCGCTGGCGGATCCCGCCTGCACGGAAATCAACCGCCAACTCGAAGAAGAGTATCGGGGCTGGACGACGGGGCCGGGCAGGTGCTATACCGGCTCGATTTTCATCGGCGAGTACTACAACGTCAGTTCGCTCAAGTCGCTGCCGGTGCTGTTTCCGCGGATCATGGCGGCCGACATTCCTTGGTACTATCGCCACGGCGCCCGGCACTTTCACTACATGCACGCGCCGACCCGGTTGTGGGGCGTTTGGACGCTGAACCAGTATCTGATGGCCCGGCTGCTGTGGAACGTCGAGAGCGACGCGGACGCGCTGCTCGACGAATACTTCGCGCGTTTTTACCCGACCACGTCGGCCGCGACCCGCGCGTTTTACCGCGAGTTGGAATCCGCGACCGCCAACTGCAAGGCGTATAAGCACTACGTAGGCGCCGGCGGCAACAGATGGTTCCTACGGAACGCGCTGCAAAGTTCCCGGGGGCCGCTATTCCCGCTCGATCACCTGCAATACGAGCCGCATCATCCGCTCTTGAACGACGGTCCCGACCTGGTGGAAATCGTCGCGGCGATCGAGCGCGCCCGCCGGCATCTCGACGAATCGCTGCGAACCTGCCGCGATGCCGCCGAGAAGGCCCGTCTGGGGGAGGACGAACGCCGCTTTGCCTACGGCGAGGCCGCGATCGAGTTCCTCCATCGCATGGTGCGGACGGCCATCCGCCAACGGGAAAACGATCCCGTCGGGGCCACCGCCGAGTTCGCCCTCGCCGAACGGGCCGCGGAAAAGCTGGAGCGGATCGTCGATCTCGTGCAAGTCGCCTCGCGGGACGCCAACGCCAAGAATGGCCTGGAAGCCGCGGGACTGGATCGCGCGTACAAGTCCTTCAAGCAGCGTTACGGAACCGCCGCCGCGGCTCCATGAGAAGATTCGAATTATACGTGGCCGGAGTTTATACTGCGTTTGGTTGAGATTGTCGCTAATAAAAAATCAACGATAGCGAGCCGAGGGGTTTATCCCCTCGGCTGGAAGTTTGAAATCGTTTTGCGGTTCTAGCCGAGGGGATAAACCCCTCGGCTCGCTATCAATCGGACAATTTCAACAAAATGCAGTTTATTGCGTCGAAAAGTTGCGCCCCGTCGTTTACCGATGTCCCCTTAAGGCCGGCATTCGTCGTTTCACGCTTGAACAAGGAGAATATCATGTCGCAGAATTCATTCGTAAATGGCCTCAACCGCCGCAATTTCTTGGGCAAGCTGGCTTGCTGCGGCTGTGCGGCCGCGGGATTCGTCTCGGACAGTCGGGTTGCAGGTCAGGATCGGAAATTGGCGCCGGTCCGAAAGTCCGTCAATCAGATATTGGACGAGGATATCGAACGCCTCCCGCTCTCCGAGCGACCCAAGGCTGCGGATCATTCCTTGGTCGCGATCTCGGGAACTCCCCGGGAGCGCGGGCGGAGTTACGGCCGACGCTTTGCCGAAGAAATCCGCCAATTTCTGAAAAATGAAATCTACGACGCGTTCGCCGCGGCAGACGCCAAACCCGAAAGGTTGCTCCGCTATGCCGGGGCCTGCCTGAAACCGATCCGCCGGCTCTCCCCGACGATTCTCGATGAAATGGAGGGCATGGCCGAGGGGGCCGGGCTTCGAGTCGAGGAGTTCGTCTTGCTGACGCTGCACGAACAATTATGGCACAAAGGCGTCCTGCCTTCCGAAAGCCATTGCACCGCCGCCGCGGTGGCTCCGCCGACGACCGTGGATGGAAACACCTACGTCGCGCAGAGTTGGGATTGGATGTCCCGCGTATATGGAAAATCGCAGATGTTGCGCTGGGAACGCCGGGAAGGACCGAGCGTGTTATCCTATTCCTATCCGGGGCTGTGGATTGGCGCGGGCCTGAACTCGGCGGGGATTGCCCTTTGTTGGACGAGCGGGCAATCGGAATCCAAGCCCCAGCTTGTCGCGGAATTGCCGACTTACGTGCTGCTGACGCACCTGCTTTACCAGCCGACGTTGGAGGCGGTTGTCGAGGAGGCGCGCCGCGCCGAACACGCCGGCTGGTTCACCTTCGTGATGGCCGACGCCGAGGGGCATTTATTGAATCTGGAAGGCTCGCCCGAAAAAATCGCCGTCGAGCGGCATCGGGGCAGCCTGGCGCGCGCCTACTACGGATCGCGCGAGATGACCCGCACGGCTCCGGGCGAAGCGGTCGAT
Source organism: Pirellulales bacterium (assembly GCA_020846145.1). GTDB lineage: Bacteria > Planctomycetota > Planctomycetia > Pirellulales > Thermoguttaceae > JADLEL01. The sequence goes on from JADLEL010000036.1 coordinate 10,557, forward strand.
TTCCACGCCCGCTGCCGGAGAATGATGGAATTGATCGAGAACAAGAAGGGGCAGATCGACCTTGCCGCGCTTCAGGGTTTTTATGCCGACCACCGATCGACTCTTCACGGCAAATCGAAATCGGCGATCTGCATGCACTTCGGCACCCTGGATGCGATGGTCTTCAATACGACCCGTCGCGAGGCTTCCATTAGCCGCGGACCGGGCTGCTTGGGGCACTGGCAGCGATTTACGATGGAATCGAAGCGATCGAAAGAATGACATCTTGCAACGCCGTTTTTTTCGGGTTCCCATTCCCTCCTCATAAGGACCGCTTTCCATGATGAACCTTCGGGCGTTATCCAGCAAGACGCCGTTCGTGCTTTTTTATTGGTTTTGCCTTCAGTCGCTTGCGCTCGGGGCGGCCGAAGATCCCACGGTTCCGGCACGGCAGGAAAAAAAGGGGTGGCTGAGCCAACACGAGAAACTCGTCGAAAAAGTCAAACGAGGGAAGGTGGACCTGATTTTCATCGGCGATTCGATCACGAAGCACTGGGAAGACGCGAAAAGCGGGAGCGGATGGCCGGGCAGCCCCAGAGAGGTCTGGACGAAATACTACGGCCATCGCAATGCGGTGAATTTGGGGATCGGCAGCGACCGCACGCAGCACGTCCTCTGGCGGCTGGAGCACGGCGAAATCGACGGCATCGCGCCGAAATTGGCCGTCGTGCTTATCGGCACGAACAATGCCGGGACCAACTCCTGGGAAGAGATCGCGGCGGGCATCGAAAAAATCGTCGAAACGCTGCGCCGTAAATTGCCGCAAACCAAAATCCTCGTGATCGGAATCTTTCCCAGGGCCAAGGAGAAAAAACAGCCCGCGAAAGAGGCGATCGCCAAAATCAACGCCAGGATCGCAAACTTGGACGACGGCAAAACCGTTCGTTACCGGGACATCGGCGATCGATTCCTCGGCAAAGACGGCGCCGTTGTCGAGGAACTGCTCTTCGATGGCGTGCATCCGACCGCCAAGGGATACGCGGTTTGGGCGAAAGCCATCGAGTCCGATGTCGTCAAGTTGATGCATGAAGATGCCCCGCGAACCAAGGCCCCAAAGTCGCACCAACCATAAATTTCGCCCATGCTCGAAATCACCAGTGCGCAAAATCCGCGAGTGAAAAACGCCGTGCGGCTGCGCGAGGCAAGGCATAGGCGAGAGCAGGATTTGATGCTCGTCGAAGGCGTCCGGGAGCTTTCCCGCGCCATGCAAGCGGGCGTGCGGATGATCGAAGTTTTCGTAAGCGATTCGCTGTGCACGACGCGCGAATCGAAATCGCTCCTGGATCGGCTTCACGGTTCCTTTCCGGAGGACAAGGCGTTCGAGATCGTGAAAGTCGCGCCCGCGGTGTTCGAGAAAATGGCGTTCGGCGACCGGGCGGAGGGCGTGTTGGCAGTTGCGGAGATGCCGCGGAAGAGTTTAGCGGATATTTCGTTTAGCCCGGAGCCAACGGCGACGGCGAGTGCGATGTACCATCCGCTCGTCGCCGTTCTCGAAGGCGTGGAAAAACCGGGCAACTTGGGAGCCGTGCTGCGAAGCGCCGACGCGGCGGGCGTTTCGGCGTTGATTCTGGCCGATTCGCGGATCGATCTTTACAATCCCAACGCCATTCGCGCCAGCCTGGGCACGATCTTCACCGTGCCGGTTTGCGAAGCCAAAAGCGGCGAAGTGCTGAATTGGCTCCGCGAACATCAACTCAAAATCTTCGCTGCTCGAGTCGATGGCTCGGCGCCTTACACGGCGGTCGATTTTCGCGGCCCGACGGCGCTGGTCCTCGGCGCGGAGAACACCGGCCTGACTTCCGCTTGGGCCGCCCCCGACATCACCGCCGTCCACCTCCCCATGCTCGGCATTGCCGACAGCCTGAACGTCTCCGCCACCGCCGCGGTGCTTTTTTACGAGGCTCTAAGGCAACGAATGGATATTGCCTAATCGAAAAGAACCATTTTTGTTTTTCGCAGTTTTCTCCGGGGTAATTCCACGAGATGCGCTCATCGCCTATAATAATCTTTTGCCATCACAATTAACTACCTGAACTATCGAACATCATGCCCTGGTTTGTTGAAAAATCGGACAAAATAACTCCGCCTCGTCTTGAAGAATTGATGCGGCAGACGGCCGAAGAGTCGAAAAAACGCCTCTCAGCATCGCCAAAACGGGTGCTGCTGCTCCCCCCGGATATTACGCGGGCGCATAGCGGGGCGGGCCGGCTAACGGAGTTGCTTTACCAGATCTTCGCGAAAGAGGCGGAAGTGCATGTCATTCCCACCTTGGGCCAGCACGTGCCGCATACGCCGGAGGAGAACCGGCGGATGTTCGGCGGCATCCCCGAAGAACGGATTCACGCCCACGATTGGATCGGCGGGAGCGTTCTAGTCGGCGAGATACCGGCCGATTTCGTGAAGGAAAAATCCCAGGGGGCCGCCGACTGGCCGATCCCGGTCGTGCTGAACGACATGCTGATGAACGAAAAGTGGGATATCATCATTCATGTCGGGCACGTGGTCCCGCACGAGGTGCTGGGTTTCGCCAATCACAATAAAAACTACTTCATCGGCCTGGGCGGGAAGGAGACGATTTGCGCCGCGCATATAGCCGCGGCCTGCTGCGGCATCGAGAACAACTTGGGTACGCTGGTTACTCCTGTTAGGGCGTGTTTCAACAAGGCCGAGGACGAGTATCTCGGCCACCTGCCGGACGTTTACGTGCAAATCGTCATGGCCCGCAATGCGGCCGGCGAGCTGGTGCAAACCGGCCTGTACGTGGGCGACGATCTGGAGACCTATCTCGCAGCCGCGCGGCAATCGCGCGAGCAGAACATCACCGTGCTCGAGGAGCCGCTCAAAAAGGTCGTCTGCGTGATGCAGGGGGATGAGTTTTTCAGCACCTGGGTGGCGAACAAGGCGGTCTATCGCACGCGGATGGCCTTGGCCGACGACGGCGAGTTGCTGATCATCGCTCCGGGCTTGAAGCGGTTCGGCGAGCAGCCCGAAGTGGAGCAGATCATCCGCCAGTACGGCTACTGCGGCACGCCCAAAACGATGGAGGCGTACCGCCGCGATCCGTTTTTGCAAAATTTTGCGCATGCGGCGGCGCATCTGATCCACGGTTCTTCGGAAGGGCGATTCCGCATCACTTACGCGCCGGGCCACGTCTCGAAGGAAGATATCGAGCGCGTGCATTTCGGCTATGCCGATTTGAACGAGACGCTGAAGAAGTATCCGCCGGACAAGCTGAAAGAGGGGTTCAACGACATGCCCAGCGGCGAGCGGATTTTCTTCATTCCCACGCCCTCGGCGGGACTTTGGGCCACGCGGCAAAAGCTTTACGGGCGATCGAGCGGATTCGACACTTAGTCTGCATGTATAATAGTATTGATTATTGATAAGCGTTCACGCCCCGGTCGGGGACTGGTCCATTTTTCGGCGTGAAAACGTATTTTGTGGACAAACAGTAGGCCGAAAACATGGACCTGTCCCCTTCCCGCGGCGCGAGGGGGACAGTCCCATTTTCGCGGCGATTAAGCACTTAGAGCACCATCATCTTTTGCGCCGCGAAAATCGGGACAGTCCCCTATGAACGATTTTGATTATCGATAATGCATTTTGCTTGGAACCGCCGAATTTACCATCCGTGAAAACGCCCCTCGATCGACCTGAAATTCTGGCTTGGCTTCGGGAGAGCGATTCCAACCGACTCGCCGAACTTTGGCAGGCCGCCGACCAAACGCGGCAGCGGCACGTCGGCGGAGAGGTGCATTTGCGGGGGCTGATCGAGCTATCCAATTATTGCGTGCGATTGTGCGGTTATTGCGGGCTGCGCGCTCCGAATCGGCAATTGGAGCGCTATCGCATGACCGAAGAAGAGGTCATCGAGTGCGCGCGAAAAGCCGTTCAGTTCGGTTACGGCACGGTTGTGCTTCAATCGGGCGAAGACCCGGGACTGACGTGCGATGGGGTGGAGAAACTGATTCGCCGCATCAAGGCGGAAACGCCGCTGGCTGTAACTCTGAGCCTGGGCGAACGGGACGATGACGAATTGGCCGCGTGGCGGGCGGCGGGGGCCGATCGCTATCTGCTGCGGTTCGAGACCTCGAACCGGCGGTTGTACGAGGCGATTCATCCGCCGCGAAACGGCAAGACGTCTGATCGGCCGGCGATTTTGCGCAAGCTCCGCGAACTGGGCTATGAAGTCGGCAGCGGGATAATGATCGGCATTCCCGGTCAAACCTACGACGATTTGGCCGACGACCTCGAACGGTTCGCCGAATTGGATTTGGACATGATCGGCGTGGGACCGTACCTGGTCCATCCCGAAACGCCGCTGGCCAATCCGGAGAACTGCCTTTCGATTCCCGAAGAAGAACAAGTTCCGCCGACGGAATTGATGACTTACAAGGTGCTGGCGCTGACGCGTTTGCAATGCCCGCGGGCGAACATCCCCGCGACGACCGCCTTGGCGACGTTGAATATCGCCCGGGGCCGGGAGTTGGGATTGGAACGCGGGGCGAACATCGTGATGCCGAACCTTACGCCGTCGAAATATCGCATGATGTATGAAATATATCCGGCCAAGGCCTGCGTCCGCGAAACTGCCGAGCAGTGCCACGCCTGCCTCGCCGGCCGGATTGCGTCGATCGGCCGCCAAGTGGGCGCGGGCCGGGGCGATTCGAGGAATTTTGAACGCAGAATGGAAAAATGACCCTCCTAAGCGAAAAATATCGATTGAGCCGAAGCGGCGTGGATTTCATCGATGAAGCGCAACTTCATGGTTTGCTGGAGTCGCCGGCCGACGCGGGAAAAGTGCGCGAGATCATCGCCAAGAGCATGGCCAAGCGGCCATTGGCGGTCGAGGAAACCGCGGCGCTTTTGGCGGCGACCGCGCCGGAGCAGATCGAAGAGATTTTCGCGGCCGCCCGGCAGCTCAAGCGCGATGTCTATGGCAACCGCATCGTGCTGTTCGCGCCTTTGTACATCGGCAACGAATGCACGAACGATTGCCACTATTGCGCCTTCCGCCGCTCGAACCGCGAACAGATTCGCCGCACGCTCGACGAGGAGGATATCCGCCGGCAGGTGCTCGCCCTGGAAGGCAAAGGGCACAAGCGGCTGATCCTCGTGTTCGGCGAGCATCCCGATTACGACGCCCGCTTCATGGCCGAATGCGTGCGGCACGTCTATTCCATTCATTCCGGCCGCGGCGAAATCCGCCGCGTCAACCTGAACGCCGCGCCGCTGGACCACGAAGGCTACGCGACCGTCAAGGCGGCGAATATCGGCACTTATCAGATTTTCCAGGAAACCTACCATCACGAAACCTACCGCAAGGTCCATCCGCCCAACACGCGCAAAGGCGATTATCTCTGGCGGCTCGACGGCGTCGCCCGCGCAATGGAAGCGGAATGCGACGACGTGGGCATCGGCGCGCTGTTCGGCCTCTACGATTGGCGGTTCGAGGTGCTTTCGCTCGTAACCCACGCGCTCCATTTGCAAAAGCATTACGGCGTCGGCCCGCACACCATCAGCTTCCCGCGGTTGCGGCCGGCCCAAGGGGTGCATCTCGACGAAACCTACCTGGTATCGGACGACGATTTCAAGCGATTGGTGGCGATTTTGCGGCTTTCGGCGCCTTATACGGGCCTGATCTGCACGGCCCGCGAACCGCCGCAACTGCGCCGCGAGGTGATGGCCTTCGGCGTTTCGCAGATCGACGCCGGTTCGCGCGTCGAGTTGGGCGGCTACACCGAAGCCGGCGATGCGCAAGTCGTCGAGCGCGAGCAGTTCGAGTTGGGCGATATCCGCTCGCTCGACGAAACCATGCGCGAACTCTTGGTCGATGGCTACATCCCCAGCTTCTGCACGTCGTGCTACCGGTTGGGCCGCACCGGCGAGCAGTTCATGGAATTCGCCATCCCCGGTTTTATCCAGAACCTGTGCACGCCCAACGCCCTGACGACGCTCATGGAATACCTGATCGACTACGCCTCGCCCGAAACGCGGGCGGCCGGCGAGCGGGCGATCGAAATCGAAATCGGGAAATTGCCGGACGGCGCGAGAAAACAGCAACTCCTCGACCGCCTGAACCGAATTCGCAATGGGGAACGGGATTTGTATGTGTAAACGCCCTATTTTGCGCATCTTGCCATAGAACACTTAACTGCTCATGGATGGACAATCCACGGATATCTTTGTAAACTAAAATACCTGCTTTTTGTGAGATCAGGATCGTTTTTCCATTTTTTTGGAAAGGGCTTATCTGTGTATATTAGGCGCGTTGATCTTAAGAACATACGAAGTTTTGATCGCCTAAGTTTCAATTTTGAAAGGCCTAATGGTGATCTATCGGGATGGACCGTGATCACCGGCGACAATTCTTCGGGAAAAACAACATTCCTAAAAGCTATTGCCTTGGCACTAGTTGGGCCAGACACATCGCGATCTCTTCAGCCGTCATGGAAAGGATGGATTCGTGAAAAAAACGATAAAGCTAGTATCGCAGTCGAAATTGTCGCTGGGGATCAAGACCGATTTTTAAGAGGGAGACGGTATCAAAAACCATTTTGGTCCGAACTTCGTTTCAAAAGTTCCGCTGGAGCTGAAGTAACATTGGAAGCTGGGCGAGAGTTAAAAAGAGGAAAAGGATTAGGACCAAAACATGGTCCCTGGGGAAATCCTGAAGGATGGTTTTCTGCCGGATATGGTCCATTCAGGCGGCTCTACGGGGCCTCTTCCACGGCACAGAGAGTTATGTCGAGTCCGGGGCGTGTTGCGCGTTTTGTTACGATGTTTTTGGAAGACGCCACTTTAGGCGAATGCGAGCTTTGGCTCAAGGAGTTGCATTTTAAGAAGTTAGAGCATCACGAAAGGGAAAGCAGCATACTTCAACAAGTATTTGACTTATTGGACAATGATTTTTTACGAAATGGTTTACGGGTTGAAAGAGTTGATTCCGAAGGGCTTTGGCTTCGCGATTCAAACAATATCATTCTCCCGCTAAGTGAAATGAGCGAAGGATATCGAGCCGCGCTCGCGTTGCTAGTTGATATTTTGCGTCACATGACGGATGTCTATGGCTACCATGAACTAGTAAAAAAACAAGATGGGAAGATATATGTACCGCATCCGGGGGTCGTTTTAATAGATGAGATGGATTCTCACCTCCATCCGGAATGGCAACGCTCCATTGGATTTTGGTTGAAGGAACGATTCCCTCAAATTCAGTTTATCGTAACTACCCATAGTCCCATGATTTGTCAAGCGGCGGATGAAAATGGACTTTTTCATTTGCCATCGCCGGGAAGCAATGTTCCGCCATTTCAACTTCCGTCTGAAGACTACAAGAAAATCATTAATTCAAAACCGGACGCAATTCTCGTTAGCCCTGCGTTTGGGATGGCATACACTCGATCGCCACGCGCCGTATCTTCGATGAGAAAGATGGCACAGTTGCGTGCGAAAGGCCATGCCGGACACTTGTCGCACGAAGAGAAAGCAGAACTGGAAAGTCTTCAATATCAATTTTCGTTTCCTGACGTGGAGGATGAGGGCTAATTTGTATGCGTAAAATCATCCGTATTGAGTTAACGATAAAAACATCTCGGTATCTTGGCAGAAAACAAAATGAAGTGAATCTTGGAAGAGATCCACGGACAACGTGGAATACCTCTTATAGAACATTGGCAATAAATAAAGTGACTGCCGCTTTACGTCAAATGGCCGGCAAGAGGGAACGGTGCATGTATTGTGAAGATTCGCATGGAACGCAAGTCGATCATTTCTGGCCGATGGTTCCCTACGGCAATAAAACCTTTCTTTGGGAAAATCTGATTTGGGTGTGTAGCGGCTGCAACCAAAAGAAAGGCAACCGATTCGACCTTGATGAGCAAGGAAACCCTTTGCTTATCGATCCGACGAGTGAAGAACCATGGGACGTTCTTTTTTATGATCCGGAAACTGGATTTATCACAGCTAGATATGATTTAGAAACTGGTTTAGAAAATCCGAAAGGTGCTCATACTACTAAAGCGGACGTCCTTCCATTAAATATCGACGTCGTAACTGATGGGCGGAAAAGAACACAACGAAATTTGCGTAAAGCCGTCCACAGATTTCTCGATCGTATTGTTCAACACAATAATCTGGAAAAAGCTCAATCCGAGTTAATTGAGGAAATTCAAGATCACGACGATTATGGGTTGGTACAGTGGTATTTTCTTAAAGATGGCCGGGACAATCCCCCCTTTAGAGAATTGCGTGCTAATTATCCGGAAGTCTGGGAACGTGTTTTAGAATCTATTCGTTAATAGATATTGCAGCCTGAAAACATGTCTTCTTTCCGCCGGGAAATTGATCTGTTGGGGGAGCGGGAAGTGCCCGGCGATGCATTATGGGGCATCCACACGCTGCGGGCGGTGGAGAATTTTCCGCTCGCCAAACGGCCCGTGCATCCGGGATTGATCCATGCGTTTGGGATGGTCAAGCTGGCCGCCGCGCAGACCAACCAGGAACTCGGCTCTTGGGATGACGCGAAATTTGCCGCGTTAGAAACGGCTTGCACGGAAATGAGCGAAGGCCGCCTCGACGAACATATTCTCGTCGATGCCTTGCAAGGCGGGGCGGGCACTTCGACCAACATGAACGTCAACGAAGCGCTCGCCAATCGGGCCTTGCAACTCCTCGGCAAACCGCTGGGCGATTACCAGACGATCAATCCGCACGACGACGTCAATCTCCATCAATCGACCAACGACACTTATCCCACCGCGCTCAAGGTCGCCGCGATTTTCGCGCTCCGCGAGTTGGAACGCAAAGTGGTTGCACTTTTGGAAGCTTTTCAGCGAAAGGAAAAGGAGTTCGCCGACGTGGTGAAAGTCGGCCGCACGGAATTGCAGGACGCCGTGCTGACCACGCTCGGATCGGAGATGGCGGCCTACGCCGAGAGCCTCGCCCGCGACCGCTGGCGGATTTACAAGTGCGAAGAACGGCTGCGCGTGGTGAACCTCGGCGGCACGGCCATCGGCACCGGCATGGGTGCGCCGCGACAGTATATTTTCCGCGCGGTCGAGCAGCTTCGGCAGATCACCGGCCTGGGACTCGCCCGGGCGGAAAACCTGGTCGAAGCCACGCAAAACGCCGATTGCTTCATCGAGGTCTCCGGCATCCTCCGCACGCTGGCCGGAAATTTGCTCAAGATCGCAAACGACCTGCGGCTTCTCTCCTCTGGCCCCTGCGCGGGCTTGGGCGAAATTCGTATGCCGCCGCGTCAGGCCGGTTCGTCAATCATGCCCGGCAAGGTCAATCCGGTCATTCCCGAAGCGGTTTGCCAGGCGGCTTACGCGGTTTTCGGCTACGATCTGATGATCGTGCAAGCGGCCAGCGGCGGAAATTTGGAGTTGAACCATCTCTATCCGCTCATTGCCGACGCGCTGCTGAATTCGCTCGATCTGCTGACGAACGCCTGCGATATATTCGCCCGGCATTGCGTGGATGGCATCGAGGCCGACCGCGAGCGTTGCCGCCAAACGGTCCGCGGCAGCACGGCGATTTTGACCGCGCTGGTTGAGAAAATCGGCTACGACGCCGCCGAGCGATTGGCCAACGAGTTGGAGAAACGCGGCAGTAAAGATTGCGATGTCAAAAGGTTGGTCGTTGAGCAAGATTTGATGACCGCCGAGGAATTCGATCGCATCGCATCCGCGGAAAACGTGATTAAACTCGGTTCGACGGAGAGGGACGTGAATTGAGGGGCGAGGAGTGTGGGAGAAGCGTTCTAATTTTCAAAATCCTCGCACCCATGATACGATACTGATACTCCCCGTCTCGCGCGCCGAAGAATTAGGCCCTGTCCCCTGTCCCCTGTCCCCTGTCCCCTGTATCCTGTCCCCTGTCCCCTGTCTCCGCTTCCCACGCCCCATGCCCCACATGCAAACCACCCCCAAAGGTTTCCGCCTGCATATCGGCATCTTCGGCCGCCGCAACGCCGGGAAGTCGTCGCTGCTGAATGCGCTCACGCGGCAGGAAGTGTCGATCGTGTCGGAGGTGGCGGGCACGACGACCGATCCGGTCGAGAAGCCGATGGAACTTTTGCCGCTCGGGCCGGTGTTGTTCATCGACACCGCCGGCATCGACGACTCCGGCGCGCTCGGCGAGAAGCGCGTGCAGAAGACGCGGCAGGTCTTCGACCGCACCGATTTGGGGCTGCTGGTCGTCGAGGCGGCCCGGTTCGAGGATTTCGAGCAAGGAATTCTCGACGAACTGCGCGAAAGGAACATCCCGCTCATCGTGGTGTTCAATAAGTCGGACCTTGCTAAACCGCAAGCGGCTTTGTTGGAGGATTTGCAGAAAAGCAAAGCGATCTGCGTCGAAACGGTTGCCTCGGAAGGCCGTGGCATTCTCGACCTGCGCGAAGCGTTGATTCAAGCTGCACCGGAGGATTTCCTCCACACGCCGGCCATTGCGGCCGATCTCGTACCGCCCGGTGAAATGGCCGTGCTCGTGGTGCCCATCGACAAGGAAGCGCCCAAGGGCCGGCTGATCGTGCCGCAAGTGCAGACGATCCGCGATCTCTTGGACGGCGATTCGTATTGCATGGTGGTGAAGGAGCGCGAGCTGCGCGACGCGCTTGAGCGGCTCAAACGCCCGCCCGCCTTGGTCGTAACCGATTCGCAGGCCTTTCTCAAGGTCGCGGCCGACACGCCGCCAAGCGTGAAGCTGACCTCGTTTTCGATTCTTTTCGCCCGGCAGAAGGGCGATTTGAGCCAATTCGTCGAAGGCTCGATGGCCATCGAACGCTTGAAGCCCGGCGACCGCGTGCTCGTGGCCGAGGCCTGCACGCATCATCCCATTGCCGACGATATCGGCCGCGTGAAAATTCCCCGCTGGCTCAGGCAATACGTGGGCGGCGATTTGCGAATCACGACGAACCAAGGGCACGATTTCCCTGAGGATTTGGCCGAGTACAAGCTCGTGGTGCATTGCGGCTCTTGCTTATGGAACCGCCGCGAGATGCTCACCCGCCTCGCCCGTTGCCGCCGGGCCGGCGTGCCGATTAGCAACTACGGCATGACCATCGCCTACACGCTGGGCATCTTCGACCGCGCCCTCGAACCCTTCCCCGATGCGTTGGAAACGTACCGGCGATTAAAGAAGTAGGGCGGGCTGTACCCGCCGTCGGATTGATTTCTGATCTAAATAACTGGTATGCGTTCACGCCCCGGTCGGGGGCTGGTCCATTTTTCGGCGTGAAAACGTATTTTGTGGACCAACGGTAGGCCGAAAACATGGACCTGTCCTCTTCCCGCGGCGCGAGGGGGACAGTCCCATTTTCGCGGCGATTAAGCACTTTTAGAACACCCATACTCTTTAGCGCCGCGAAAATCGGGACAGTCCCCTGTGAACGGTACAATAACTGAATGCTACAGCGAGCTAAGTTTGGCGAAGTTCAGATTCGCCACCAAGGGAAAGACGCCGTAGATGCCGCGGGTGAAGACAAGCTCGATGAAGTCGTCGGCCTGCAGGATGGGGCTTTTCGGAACGATGATCACGTCGGAGTCGTCGAGCCATATTTCGCCCTTGGGGCAGGGCTGGCGGCCGAACAACGCCCCTTCCAGATCGATCATCGTGGCCAAGAGCCGCCAATCGTCCCCGCGGCGGAAGACCACGATCTGTCGCAAGTGCGCGCCTACGTTCCAACTGCCGGCCATGGCGATGGCCTGCGTGGCGGTGGTCGGGCCGGTCAACTCGAAGCGGCCGGGATTTTTCACTTCGCCCAGCACATAGACGTAGCGCGGAGCGCGCTCGGCAAGCACCGGAATCACTTCGATCCCCTCGACCACCTGCCAATAGCGTTCGTTCAATTCCTGCTGCAGTTCGGTCAGCGTCAGACCCTGAACCCGCACCGAGCCGATGGCCGGCAGCGAGATGGTGCCTTCGGGCGTAACGCGGACGAATTGGCTCTGTCCGCCGATACCCGCCCGGCGATCGACCGTCGCCCGCAGGTCCTCCAGCTTTGTGTTTACTTTCAGCGGGGTTACGGTGATGGAAGGGACTTTGTAGTATTTTTTATAGGCCTCCTCGAGCGCGTCGCGGAGCTGCGTAACGGTCCGGCCCGTGGCGTGAACCTGGCCCAAGAGCCGCAAGGTGATGGTGCCGTCGGGCTGGATCAGCAGGTTGCGGTTCAGTTCGTTGTCGGTGAACGATTCGACGCTGATCTCGTCGCCCACGTTCAGCCGGTAGGGATTCGGCTGTTCCTGCCGGGTAATGCGGTAGATCATGTCCAAGCGGTCGTCCACGCGCAAGCGGTATTCGGGAACGTGGGCGGTCCGCGCGTGCCCCACATACTCGCCTTGGGCATAGGCTTGCCACTGAATCGCCCGGGCGGCTTCCCAACCTCGACAGCGGCCGGGGCACTGCGAGCAATCGACCGCGCAGATCGGGCAGGGCGCGGCGGGACCGAGGGCTTGGCAGAGGAGGACGGAGGAAGGGGGAAGGGGGAAGGGGGAAGGCGGAAATGACGTAGCGCGAAGGACGGATGACGAATTTGGAGAGCATATCCGCTCGTCGGCCTTCAATCGTTGACCGAAGTTTATCGGGGCGATATCTCGTTCATTTTGCAATTTGCAATTTTCGATTACCAATTTGCAATCGCCCGATTTATCCGCCTTCCCCCTTCCGCCTTCCGCCTTCCCCCACCCCTCGCTCCCCACCCCTCGCCCTTCGTAAATATCGGACAAAAGGGGCTTCGTCGGGGTCATGGAGACCGCGCGCGCCGACTCACGAGGGAAGTCGGCTTGGCGCGGCGCCACCGGATCGGCGACGCCCGCGAAGACCCCTTGCTTTGTCCGCACCCACACTCCCCGATCCCAGAGGCTCAAGAATAGAAACGTCGCCGCCGCGATCGTGCAAGCGGCCATTGCTTGGTTTCGCCACGCCGGTTTGCGTCCGCCAGTCGAATTCGGCACGTAGGGATTCATCATGGTAAAGGATTTGCTGGCTTTCAGCGTTGATAACCGCTGCTCGGCGATTGTCCCACGACGGGCGTTTGCCGAGAATTGGGCGACCAATGGGGATTATTGCCGCCAAAGGCGCTCGTGGTCGGCCGAGCAGGGGGCGTTTGGCGGACGATATCGGCGGCACGTTGCGGAACGGCCGGATTGCCGGCCACGGTAGGCGGCGCGGCGAGATTCGGCGAATCCTGCGCGAAGGCCTCGGGAGCGATCCACATTACCGAGCCATCGGCCGCCGCTGAGCCGGCCGCCGGCCGTCCGGCGCGTTCGGCCTGCAACGCCGAGAGCGATTGCCGTTTGGCCTGGGCGGCCAAGTCGTTGCGTCCGAGCCTTTGATATACGGCGGCGAGATTGTTCAAGACGGTTGACTGCCTGCCGATCGCCGCACTGTGTTCGAGGATTTCGCGGGCGTCCCGCAAATTGCCCGCCCGGGCGTACATCACGCCCAGGTCGTTGGCGGCCAGGTAATTATGCGGAGCGACCAGCAAGGCGGCCTGATAGAACACGACCGCTTTCGGCCCGGCGGCGCGAATGTCGGCGCTTTGGTTCTTGGCCAATTCGTCGTGCAATTTTCCCAAGGCGCGCAAGGCCATCGAGCCGGCGAACTCCCGGTCGGCCGCCGCGGCGAATTTTTGTTGGGCGTAGGTCAGGTAGTTCTTCAACGCCGCCAGCGAAGTGGTTTGCGCGGAAGCGGCGTTTTTCAGCACCGGCGTAACGTGGCTGGCCGCAAGAGCGGGGATGTCCAAATTGGCTTCCACCATCGAGCCGCGGGGAATGAAATCTTCCGCTTCGCGGAGCGCGGTCAGCCCGGCCGCCAGCGCCTTGCCGTGAACTGTCGTTTGCCGCTCGGTATCGAGGCCCTGCGCCACCAAGCGCAGGGCGGCGATGAACTCCGAACGGGCCGCAAAATAGGCTCCGCGGCCGGCCAACTCGAATCCGTGGCGGATTTCCCGGTCGGCTTGCCTGGCGATCGATTCCAACTGCTCCGAGCGAACCGGCAACGCGACGCGCGGCGCCGACCGCGATACTGCGGTTTCGGTGCATGGATAGAGCAATGCAGGTTCGCCCGACGCGCCCTCCGACTCGCTCGGCGCCGTCGTGGTTTGGACGGCCGGGCGCGCGGCCACCGCTTCCAACCGAACCGATCCGTGGTTCGGGGGAGCGGTAGGGGAGGGAACAGTTTCCGATTTATGCTCATTCATCGCCGCTAACGGCATCTCTCCGGGCATCTCTTGCTTGGCGGTTGTTATCGGTGGAGAGGGCGTTTTCGGGGAAGGTCGAGCGGATTTTTTATCCGACGCGGCGGAATCGTCCTGGGGAGTCGGATGAATGAACACTAACTCGATATCGGGAATGTCGATATCGGGAATGCCGTTCTTTTGGTCTTTGGTCTTGGGACTTGGGTCTTGGGGAACACGCTTGGGGATATCGTTCTCAATAGCTTCGTCGGAAATTCTCGGTTTCAGGAGAGGTTCTTCGGCGGGAGAACCAGACGTCAAGATCATCGAACTCTCTTTGCTTGGCGGTTGCAAGCGACGGGCTGATTCGCTGAACGGAAGCAATAACGGGTCGGTTTTCGCCGCGTGAGCGTCGCCCGCACGAGCAATTTTCGGACCCGATGCGCGTCGGCTGGCTTGGGGGAAGAGGTATCCCGATACCACCCAAGGGATGAAACCCAGCACCAGTCCCGCGACTAGCGCTTTCGATAAATTCGGCACAATCCGGATTTTCGGCAACATCGTGTCTTCCGTGAAAATCGGTAATCCGTATCGCCCGACATTCCATGCCGGATGGGACCGTAAATCGTTATTTTCGGTTTAGCACTAATATGAGAGATCGACCGGTTATTTCGCATTCGCTGAAAAAAACCGCCCTTCCCGCGCGACTTGTGGTTTTCCACAACGGAACAGGCGTTACAGAGCGTTCAAGCGGAACAGGCGAGGGGCGGAAGGGGGAAGGCGGAAGGGGGAAGGCGGAAGGATGAAGGATGAAGGCGGAAACATAAAGCAGGTGGCGAGGGGAGAGTTCTGCCTTTGGTAGTTTGTCATTCGTCATTCGGATTTTATTCGTCTTTTTTCATTCGTCTTTCGGGCTTCGTCTATCGTCCTTCCGCCTTCCGCCTTCCGCCTTCATCCTTCCGCCTTCCCCCTTGTCTAAATCACACGTTCTTCGGTAAGCTATCGCCATGCTGTTATTCAAGAAAAAATTCCTGGAAGCGATTCGAGCGGGCGAAAAAACCCAAACCATCCGCTTATGGAAGTACTGCCGCATGCGAGCAGGGCAGCGGAGCTATATCCCCGGGGCAGGGTACATTCGGGTGACGGGGATCGCTGAAGTTCGACTCGACGCCTTGACCGACGAGGACGCGCGGCCCGACGGCTTCGATTCCGCCGATCTTTTGCGCGAAGAAATCAACCGGCTTTATCCCCGGCAGCTTGCCGAGGGTTATAAAGCTTTCAAGATTTCGTTCCAGATTCTTCCGCCTGAAGAACAAGTGAAAGAGCGCGGGAAGTAGGGCGGGACATCGCTTCGCCGATCTCCTCCTACGATCGTTCGGAATCGCGATCAACCGCCGCTTTTCTCATGCGGCAGTTGCGATTTCACGCGCTGCATTTCCAAGAGCGGCACGTCGGCGGTTTTTTCCCCGCCTTTGCTGCGATTCGTCGATTCGAAGCTGAACGTGTCGGCATCGACTGCCGCGAGGATTTGCGTCCCTTTAACGATTTCCCCCTCGGGCGATAAGCCGCTCATGTCGATTTTCCAACGATTTCCGGTTTTCTCCCAAAGACCGCCCGCGAAACCGCCGTTGGAATCGAACATCCAGGAGCGGATTTTCTTTTCTTTCGCATCCCAGCCGATGACTTGGGTTCCGTGGCGAACCACGTCCAAATGCTTGGCGGTGTACATGCAGATCAAAAAGCTTTTGTTTTCGGTCCAATGGCAATGCACCGAAAAAATGACGTTTTCCGCCTTCTTCGCATTCACCGCCCAATCGCCGACCATCCATTCCAACTGCTTGAGATGCCCGTAACTTGCGGGGAGCGGATCCTTTTCGCGCACGCCCTCGATCAGCCACTTGCCGCCCGCGTCTTTCACCAGCACCGCCATCGCGCCTGCCTGGCAGATCGATTTCGAGATCGGAGGATCGATCTTGGGGAGGATCTCGGCCACGATCACGTCCTCCCCCTCCGGTTTGGCGGAGAGTAGTTCGATCGTGATCTTGCTCCCGCGGTTATTGGCGAAGAAATCGGCGAACGTTTTTTCGATGGCCGCGCGGCCGAGCGTGCGCATCCCCTCGGCATCCACGATTTCGCCGTCGCTTTTCCAGTGGGCCGATAGCGCCTCGGCGTTGCCCGATGCGAAAGTCCGGGAGTACGATTGAAAGAAATCGCCGGCGATTTTTTTTGCCCGCGCGTCGGCGGAGTCGTCGGCCGCAAGGCAGAAAGAGGTGAAAAACGCAAGCGCAACGGCCGTCAGCGGTAAAATTACTTTTTTCATGAGCGAAGCTCCCGAAGGTTGTCGAGTGTCGGAGGATGTCTTGACAAGGCGCCGCCGCCGCTATCGAATTGAACAATGGCGACGCGCCTTCGAATATACCCCATTATTACTTAACGGGTGATTGTTGAATTGTAGCTTTTTTCAGGCGATGTCAAGCCGATCCTTGATATAAAAATGCTGTAACCGTTCACAGGGGACTGTCCCGATTTTCGCGGCGCAAAAGATGATGGTGCCGCAAAGTGCTTAATCGCCGCGAAAATGGGACTGTCCCCCTCGCACCGCGGGAAGGGGACAGGTCCATGTTTTCGGCCTACCCTTTGTCCATAAAATACGTTTTCACGCCGAAAAATGGACCAGTCCCCGACCGGGGCGTGAACGCCTACAAAATGTTAAGGTATCGGAATGAAATCCGCTAGCGGGCGTCCAGGGAAGGACTTCGGGGAGTCGTAGTATCTACCATTTCCGTTAATCGCTACAATCCGCCCTTTCGCGAAAATTCGGCATTCCACCCGTATTTGCCTTTTGCTTAGTAAAAAGATACACTTCACCAGCATTGCGATAATACAACAAATTCCACTCACCTAATATAGGGGATGCGGCATGTGCAAGTTCACGCGGACCAATCTGATTGTCGGGGGGATCGTGCTGGCGGGATTGCTGCAGGTCGAGGCGGCCCTGGCCCAAATCGCTCCCCGCCGCAATCTCGGCGGAAACCGCGGCGGCGGGTATTACGGCGGCTACGACACTTTCATCTACCCCGACATCAATCAAACGAACGCGGCCTATCAGCAAGCCAACACGCAAAGCCGGGAATATCAAGCGCAAACTTCGATGGCGCGCTCTTCCGCCTGGCGGAACATCAACCAATCGGTGGCGCAACAAGCGAATGCGCAAACGCAGTCGATGCTCGCCCAGCGGCAATCGTCGAAGGATTGGTGGTATGCCCAACAATCGCGTCAATTGGCCGAATCGAAAGCGCGTTCGTCCTATCAACCGATGAATCTCCCGACCGGAGGCTATGCGGAACCGGCCGCGCCGGCGCAAGCGCCGGCCGAGAGGGAAATCATGATCTGGCCGACGCTGTTGAAGAGCGCGGCTTTCGACGAATTGCGGGCGAAGGTCGAAGCCCCCTTCCGCCGCGCCTCTGCCGACAAGCAGCCGCTCACCGCCGACGATTATCGCGGCATTCTCCAGGCGATCGACGAGATGAAAACGAAGCTAAGCGGCATGGCCTCGCAAATCGTCGAAGCGGAATACGCCGCCGTCGAAGGATATCTGAACGAGCTTGCAGCCGACGCGCGGAAGCGGTTGGAGGCCCGCTTGTCGCCCAAACCGGCAACGGAGAAAATGGAAGCTCCGGAGACCAAGCCCTAAGCGAGAGCGATTTACAGCATCGAAGAATTGGTGTAGAAAAAAACCGTTCACGATTATTTAGCCCCCCGTGAATACACGGGGGGCAGCATCGAGTAAAAAATATCAAGCCCTTTTTTTGAGTCAACCCATTCGCCCCCCGTGTATTCACGGGGGGCTAAATGGGCGGAAAAACGATTATTCTTTTTTCTTGCTCTCCGCCGTTTTCTTACTCGCGCCGGGGGGGCTTTTTTCCTTGCCGCCGCATTTATCGCCGTCGGTCGAACTGCCGCTCGGTTTTTCCGCCGCCGCGCCTTTTTTGTACGATTCGCTGCGATAGTCGGTCTTGTAGAAGCCCGATCCCTTGAAAACGAGCGCCGCGCCCGGTCCGATCAGGCGACGCAGCTTTTTCTTGCCGCATTCCGGGCACTTTTTCTCCGGCTCGGCCTTGATCGACTGGAACAACTCGAATTCGTGGTTGCAGGCGTCGCAAAGATAATCGTAGGTGGGCATGATCTAAACTCGTTGATTTCGTTTTTATTCATTTTAACCATTGGCGTCGAAAGCGAGCCGCCGGGTTTATCCCGGCGCTTCGGTTGGAATGAGTCGCTGGGCGATGCGCCGGGATAAACCCGGCGGCTCGCTTACTGCATTTGGAAAAAAATGCTACTCGCGTTGCTCATTTTCGTTTTCCGCGGCTTGCGGAACTGCCGTCGAAACGATTACTTGGCTGGGGCGCACGACGCGGTCGTGCAATTGGTAGCCTTCCTGCGAAACCAGCACGACCGTATTCGGCGGGAATTCGGCCGCGGGCATTTGCGAAATGGCGTGGTGCAAGTTCGGATCGAAGGGCGCGTAGAGGGCCTCGATTTTTTTGCACTGATGGCATTCCAAAACGCCCGCCAATTGACTGCCGACTATTTTGAATCCTTCCAGCAGGCCCGCCGGATCGGGAGATTTTTCCGCCGATTCGACCGCCCGCTGGATGTTGTCGAGCACGGGCAGCAGATCGCGCAGCATGCCTATGTTGGCGTATCGCAGCCGATCTTCCAATTCCCGCGAAGCTCGTTTCCGGTAGTTCTCCAATTCGGCCTGCAAGCGCAGCGCGCGATCCTTGGCCTGCTCCAATTCGGCGCGGAGCTTCTCCGTGGCGTCGTCGAGCGGAATCGAAACCGTCGGCGTTTCTTTCAATTCAGGCGCATCGGCAGGCTTTTGCGGTTCTTTGTGGTGATGTTTATGGCTCATGCGGATTCTTCCAAAACGTGCGTTGCTAAGCCGCAAGCGGCTGCTACTCCGCCTTCTGAAAATACTCTTTCAATTTTTCGATGAAACTTTTCCGCTTGGGAGAAACGTTGGCGTTCTCGATTTCGGCCAATTGGCGGAGCATTTCCTCGTGCGCGGGAGTGAGCTTTTTCGGCACTTCGATGTGCACCTGCACCAGCAAATCGCCGCGATTGCGGGAGCGGAGTTCGGGCATGCCCTTGCCGCGGAGCGTGAACGCATCGCCCGATTGCGCGCCGGGCGGAATTTCGACCGATTCCCGGCCGTCCAGCGAAGGGACTTCGATCTTCGCTCCCAAGGCCGCTTGCGTGTAGGTGATCGGCACCTGGCACAGCAGATGCTTTCCCTCGCGCTGAAAAAGGGCGTGTTCGCGGATGTGAATGAGGCAGTAGCAATCGCCGGGCGGGCCGCCGTCGGGGCTTGGCTCGCCCTCGCCGCCCAACCGCAAACGGCTCCCTTCTTCGATTCCGGCGGGGATATCGACCTTCCGCGTTACCTTTTTCCGCGAGTAACCCGAGCCGCGGCATTCGAGGCATGCGTCGCGGATCACGCGGCCCTCGCCGCGGCAGGAGGGGCAAGTGGTTTGGATGGAGAACACGCCCGTCGATTGCACCACGCGGCCGCGTCCGCCGCAGTAGCGGCAGGTATCGACCTTGGTGCCCGGCTTCGCGCCCGCGCCTTTGCAGGTTTCGCAGCGCTCGTGCCGTTGAAAGTGGATGACTTTGGCCGTTCCGGTGGCGGCTTCGAAGAGATCGATGGCGATTTCCGCGTGAACGTCGCCGCCGCGATGGACGCGCCCGCGCCCGCGGCCGCCGCCGAAGATATCGCCGAAAAGCCCGCCGCCGAGAATGTCGCCGAAGGCTTGAAAGATATCGCCCACGTCGTGGAATTGCGGCGATCCGCCGCCTTCCAATCCCGCAAAGCCATAGCGATCGTAGCGGGCGCGTTTATCCTGGTGGCTCAAGACCTCGAAGGCTTCGGCGGCTTCCTTGAACTTGGCGACGGCCTCCTGATCGCCCGGATTGCGGTCGGGATGATACTTCATCGCCAGCTTGCGGTAAGCCTCGGAGATTTGGCCTCCTTCGGCATTCCGCGATACGCCAAGCACTTCGTAATAATCGCGTTTATCCGCCATCGTTGCCATGTTATTTAGCCCCCGGTGATTACACCGGGGGCGCTTAATGCACGATTACATGCACTGCGCGCGTGTTGGTCGAAATCCTTTTCAATTATAGTGCGCACCATACGAAATTGCCCCCCGTGTATTCACGGGGGGCTAAATAATGGGGACACCGCAAATCTATCGCACGCTGTGTTCGACCTGGCGTTTTTTCTTGTCTTCCTTGGGAAGATCGGTCACGAGCGTTTCGGTGGTGAGCATCAGCGCGGCGATGCTGGCCGCGTTTTGCAAGGCGGAGCGCACGACCTTCAGCGGATCGATGATCCCCGCCTTGAACATATCGACGTACTTGCCTTCGTTGGCGTCGTAGCCGGTGTTCGTGGGCTTGCCGGCCACTTCGTCGGCCACCACCGAGCCGTCGATGCCGCAGTTGTCGGCGATCTGCTTGATGGGCGTCGAAAGGGCGCGATAGATGATGTCCACGCCGATCTTCTCGTCGCCGCGGGCTTGGCCGCGGGCCTTCTCGACCGCTTCCCGAGCGCGCAGCAGCGCCACGCCGCCGCCGGGCAATACGCCCTCTTCGGCCGCCGCGCGGGTCGCATGAAGGGCATCCTCCACCCGGGCTTTCTTCTGCTTCATTTCGGTCTCGGTATTGGCGCCCACCGAAACCACCGCCACGCCGCCGCACAGCTTCGCCAGGCGCTCCTGAAGTTTTTCGCGGTCGTAGTCGCTCTCGGTGTTCTCGATTTGGTTACGCAGCAAAGCGACGCGGGCCTTGATGTCGGCCTGCTTGCCGCCGCCTTCGACGATCGTCGTGGCGTCCTTGTCGATCACGATCTTTTTCGCCCGGCCCAGTTGTTCGAGCTCCACGTTCTCGAGCTTAATGCCCAAATCTTCGGAGATTAACGTGCCGCCGGTGAGAATCGCGATGTCGCCGAGCATGTTCTTCCGCCGATCGCCGAAGCCGGGGGCCTTCACCGCGGCGACGTTCAGCACGCCGCGGAGTTTGTTCACCACGAGCGTGGTGAGCGCCTCGCCCTCGACGTCCTCGGAAATGATCAGTAGCGGCTTGCCGCGCTGCATGGCCTTCTCCAGAATCGGAACCAGATCGCGCAGATTGGTGATTTTCTTCTCGAAAATCAGGATGTAGGCGTCTTCCAGCAGGCAGTCCATCTCCGGCGAGCGGTTGATGAAGTAGGGCGAGAGATAGCCCTTGTCGAACTGCATCCCCTCGACGACCTCGTAGGTCGTTTCGGCGGTCTTGCCTTCCTCGACGGTGATCACGCCGTCCTTGCCGACCTTGTCCATCGCCTCGGCCAGCAGATTGCCGATCTCGCGGTCGTTGTTCGCGCTGATCGAGCCGACGTTAGCCACTTCTTCCTTGCTGGTGATCTTCTTGGCCATCGTGTAGAGATGGGCCACGGCGGCCTCGACGGCCTTGTCGATGCCGCGGCGGATGGCCGTCGGATTGCTCCCGGCGGCGACGTTCCGCAGACCTTCCTTGAAGATCGCCCGGGCCAACACGGTGGCGGTGGTGGTGCCGTCGCCGGCCACGTCGGAAGTTTTCGAGGCGACCTCGTTCACCAGCTTCGCGCCCATGTTCTCGAAGCGGTCTTCGAGCTCGATTTCCTTCGAGACGGTAACGCCGTCCTTGGTGACGGTCGGCCCGCCGTAGGATTTGTCCAAAATGACGTTCCGGCCGGTCGGTCCCATGGTAACGGCGACCACGTCGGCCAGTTTGTCCACCCCGCGGAGCATCCGCTCGCGGGCGTGATGATCGAATAGCAGTTGTTTAGCCACGTTTGGCGTTCCTTATTGAATGGAGAATTTTTCTTGGGAATTGAGTTTGTTGGAGTATGAAGGCGGAAGGCGGAAGGGGGAAGGCGGAGTGTTTTTCCAATCCCTACCCCCTAATCCCTATCCCCTACTTCACCACTTTGGCCAGAATATCGGACTCGCGGAGGATTTTCACTTCGCGTTTCTCGATCTCGATTTCGGAGCCGCTGTATTTGCCGTAAATTACTTCGTCGCCGACGGAAACCGAGAGTTTCCCGCGCTCGCCGCTGTCGAGCAGCTTGCCCGGCCCGATGGCCAGCACCTTGCCGCGTTGCGGTTTTTCCTTGGCGCTGTCGGGCAGCACGATTCCGCCCGCCGTAACTTCCTCGGCTTCGACCGGCTCGACCACTACGCGATCATCCAACGGCTTCAAATTGATATCTTTCATGTTTTCGTTCCTTTTTGAGTGATGAATTGGTATTGATGTTTTGATGCTCACCGCCGCGCCCGCGTGGACGCGGGGGCTAAACGAATTTCATTATGTTGCAAATTTTGGCGACTTAGAAGCCTCCCATGCCTCCCATGTCCATGCCGCCCATCCCACCCATGCCGCCGCCCATTCCGCCCATGCCGCCGCCCATGCCGGGATGGCCGCCGGGGCCGGCCGGTTCGTCGTCTTTGGGAATATCGGTGATCAGGCAGGAGGTGCTCAGCAACAAAGCGGCAACGCTGGCGGCGTTCTGCAACGCGGTACGGACGACCTTTGCCGGATCGATGATGCCGGCCTCGATCAGATCGCCGTATTCGTCCTTTTCGGCATCGTAGCCGTCGGCCTTGCCTTTCATCTGGCGAACCTTGTTGACCACGACCGCGCCGTCTTGGCCGGCGTTTTCGGCGATCGCCCGCAGTGGCGCGGAAAGAACGTTTTGCACGATCTTTGCGCCCAATGCTTCGTCGCCCGATAGTTCGAGCTTGTCGATGCACTTGTCGCTGCGCAAGAGCGCCACGCCGCCGCCGGGCACGATGCCTTCCAGAAGCGCCGCTTGCGTCGCCGCCTTGGCGTCTTCCATGAGCATCTTCCGCTCTTTCATTTCGGTCTCGGTGGCCGCGCCGACGTGAATCTGCGCCACGCCGCCGGCCAATTTGGCCAACCGCTCTTGGAGCTTTTCCTTATCGTAGTCGCTGGTGGTGGTCTCGATTTCCTTGCGGATTTGCTCGACCCGGCCTTCGATGGCGCTCTTGATTCCCGCGCCGCCGACGATGGTCGTGTTTTCCGAATCGATCTCGACTTGCTTCGCGGTTCCGAGATCGGAAAGCTTGATGGATTCGAGCGAAACGCCCAAGTCCTTGAAGATCGCCTGCGCGCCGGTCAAGGTGGCGATATCGCCCAGCATCGCCTTGCGGCGGTCGCCGTAGCCCGGGGCCTTGACGGCGGCCACGTTCAAAATGCCGCGGAGCTTGTTCACCACCAACGTGGCCAGCGCTTCGCCTTCGACGTCTTCGGCGATGATCAACAGCGGCTTGCCCGCCTTGCTGACGGCTTCCAGCAGCGGAACGAGATTCTTGGCGTTCGAAATTTTATCTTCGTGGATGAGAACCAGGCACTTTTCGAATTCGACGGTCTGCTCGTCCTGATTGGTGACGAAGTGCGGCGAGAGGAAACCCCGGTCGAACTGCATGCCTTCGACCACTTCGACGTAAGTCTCCGACTGCTTGCCTTCTTCTACGGTAATCACGCCATTCTTGCCGACTTTGAGGAACGCGTCGGCCAGCACCGCGCCGATCGTGGGATCGTTGTTGCCCGCGATGGTCGCCACCTGGGTGAGTTCCTTCTTGTCCTTCTCGCTGACCGGTTCGGCCATCTTTCCGATATTCTTAATGACGGCTTCGGTGGCGGCGTGAATGCCGCGGGTAAGCGACATCGGATCGGCTCCGGCGGCCACCATGCGGAGGCCATCGCGGTAAATCGCCTCGGCCAAGAGCGTGGCGGTCGTGGTGCCGTCGCCGGCCACGTCGTTCGTCTTCGAGGCCGCCTCTTTGACCAACTGCGCGCCCAAGTTCTCGTAGGGGTCGTCCAAGTCGATCTCTTTGGCGACGGTTACGCCGTCTTTCGTTACTTTCGGCGCGCCCCAACCTTTGTCGAGCACGGCATTCCGGCCGCGGGGGCCGAGCGTACTGATTACGGCACTAGCCAATTTGCTCACCCCGGCGGCCAAGGGCTGCCGAGCGGCATCATCAAATACCATCTGTTTAGGCACGCGTAATACCTCCTATTGACGGGATATATATCTCGCTAGCAAGATTATGAGTGGTTTGAATGTCCGAGAGATGAAAACGACATCAATCCGGCGCATAAAAATGCTTAGCAAATTAAACAATATGGCCGCAAATGGCAGCCGATTGCATTTGGCCGCATTACTACGCAAGCAGTGTGCCAAAGTTAATTGCCATCATTGTAAGTACTTGTTGTACAGAGACTTACAATAGAAGGCTTGATGTTCTTGAGAATCGACTCTCGATTGTGTAAAAACATCGGATGCCATTATGGCAGACGAATGTCCCGAGTCCGATGTCCGAGGGCTCGAACCAATTCCGCCCCCAAAAAAACCACCGCGCTGGCGTAGTAGAACCAGAACATCACGCCGATGAACGCGCCCAAAATGCCATACGCCCCGTACTTTTCCCCAACGACGAACGCCAGCAGGATCGTTTTTCCAATCGCCCAAACCGCGGCCGCCAAAAAGCCCCCGATGATTGCATCCCGCCAGCGGACGGGCGCTTTAGGCAACACCTTGTAAATCGTTCCCAAAAGGAGGCCGTTGCAGACGATGCTCGTCAGCGGCGGCAAAATTCGCCAAGTGAAATACCCAGCGGGTATCTGGATCATCAGCGAGCGTATCGTCGCCAGCGCGATATCGGTGCAAAACACTCCCAATAACATCGCGCCGATCGCCAGCAGCGTCGAAAAAGCCTTCAAACGCTCCCAGAGCGCGCGCCGCAGCGCGGGCAGCCAACCCTTCACGGCAGGTTCCGGCACGTCCCAGATCCGATTGAAGATGTTCTCCAATTGCATGAAAATGCCGATCGCCGCAAAGATCAAGATCAGCAATCCCATCGGACCGCCGAACATCGCTTGGGCCTGCACGTCGGTGAGAATCGTCCCCAATTCGTCGGCCAGCCAGGGGCCGATGTTGCCGCGCGCCGTTTCCAGGAGCATTTTCTGTTGTTCTTGAAGAAAACTGGAATGCCGGCTGAAAACGCCTACACCGGCCAACAAGACCAGACAAAGGGGGAACAGGG
Source organism: Pirellulales bacterium (assembly GCA_020846145.1). Lineage (GTDB taxonomy): Bacteria > Planctomycetota > Planctomycetia > Pirellulales > Thermoguttaceae > JADLEL01. The sequence goes on from JADLEL010000036.1 coordinate 35,922, forward strand.
AAAAGGTCGCGTAATAGGCCGTGGCGGCGCTAAGCAGAGTTCCGTCGTGTTTCCGCCAGCCTTCCCCGATGGACCGGCAAATGCCCCAAGCCCGCTTCAGCATTCGACCGAACATGCCGCGTTCTCCTTCCGTGCCGTAGGTTATGCTTTAGCATAACGCCTGCGCCGAAAAAAGATACGGAGCCTACAACGCTTTCCGTTATGCTAAAGCCTAGCGCGGCGTAGCCGCAACCAATCGTTTAGCCCGGAGCCAACGGCGACGGCGGGCATAAGGGGCACTGGACAACTCCACCCGCCGTCGCCGTTGGCTCCGGGCTAAACGATAAACTTTGAGGAA
>JADLEL010000037.1 GCA_020846145.1 Pirellulales bacterium
GGATTATTCCTAGCGCGGCGTAGCCGCAACCAATCGTTTAGCCCGGAGCCAACGGCGACGGCGGGCATAAGGGGCACTGGAAAACTCCACCCGCCGTCGCCGTTGGCTCCGGGCTAAACGAAAAACTCTGAGGATTTATCCTCAATCCTGAAAACTAATGGCATAAACATCGTAGATGCGGGATCCTGCCGCATTTTAGGCAAAAGCGGCAAGATGCCGCTTCCACAAATCGCTTTTATGAATCATTCGGGTTTAGCGGTCGGTTTCTGATGCGCGTTTTCCAATGGAAGTAGGCGAGCGGGAGCGCGGGCTGCGGATGATGAATGAGTGCTTTGATCGCGTATCGGCCGTCCCCTTCCCAATGCCGCAAGAATTGGCCGAGATGGTAGCGATGACGCTCGGTTACGCGACCGGCCGGGGTGCGTTGCAGTTCCGGGTGTTTGGCGCGCAACCGGCCGCAGGCCCGTTCCGACAATTGCGCCGCATCCTCGATTCCTTTCCCTTCCACTTTCCAACCGTCAACCATTCCGTTGCGCTAATAAAATATGTCCCGACATCTCTCCGGCATCAGGGATTTTCGGGGCAGAAACTAAATAGCAACAACTCCCGTATCATAACAGCCTTGCCGGGCAGGAGCGGATTTACAGTTTCCCTACCCCCCGGAAGGCTATCGATTTCGGATGACTTGCAAAGGATTTTCCGTTTTGGTATCATCGATCCATTAATCGAGTGGAAAATTGAATTGAGTTGTACGATCAGATTTAACTATGTTGAATTCGATCATACTCACCTAATTTAATGAACAAATGAATTCTATCGGGATCATAGTATGCACCCCTAGCTCAATTGGATAGAGCATCGGTCTACGGAACCGAAGGTTACAGGTTCGAGCCCTGTGGGGTGTATTTTCTTAAAGCCTTACGTTCAAAGACTTTATCTTATCAATCATGGTGGAGGATAGTTGGTGGACGTCAATTTTTTCCCCCCACTAATCCCCCCACTAATTCATCTTTTTTACCTTCAGCCGTCAGCCTCTGGTGAATACCCACGGCCGCAGATTGGGCGGTACGCTTGGGTCCATAAAATCTGCGGGTTGTGGCGAAATCCCGATGGCGGATAATGACCATCAGGGTTTCGGCAGAGACCCCGGCATTTATCAACCGCTCGGCACAACTTCGGCGGAGGTCGTGGGCGCTGGCGTACTTGATGCGGCGTCCGGTGGCATCGTCGGGCTGTCGCACCACAACTCTTGCTGTCTCCCCAATTTGGGCGATAATGCGACTCACCCGTTCTCGCGTCAGCGATCCTTCCATCTTTTGCTGCCGTTGGTGCTTCGATTGACCTTGGAACGCTTCACGAACCGTCGGGGGCACTTCCTGACCCGGAAAGTTGGGTTTTTCCAGCCGTTCCAAATGGTATTTTCTAACCATTTCCGCACGGTCTGCTCCGACACGCCGCAGGCTCTTGCAATGGCGCAGTTACTGTAATCGCGAATCAGAACCGCCATGTCTTCGGCCGAAGGCATGAACCAGGGCGCCTTTTGCGAATTGATTTCGTACTCGATGGGCGGCAAGTTGACAACGAATCCCTGTCGATCCTCTGTCGGGATAGGCTCCAATTGCCTGATAAGGCCCGACAACATGGGCATTTCTTCGTTTTTGCCGTTCTTTTGGATCGAGGGAATCACCAAGGTCGGGTGCTGTCCGGATCGGCTAGCTATCCCTTAAACCCCCGAAAACACCGAGAGTTTTCGAGCTTTTTTATGCACAGACGCCGAAAAGCCAAGAAAAGTACGCTTGGCTAAGGCCTAGCGCGACATTAGGGCGACATGCGCAATAAAGCGTCAATCGCTTTCTTGAGCGCCTTTTCGGACGCGGGCGTCACCAACGAATCGGTCGGCTCGTAGCCGCCTTCACGGTAGGCTGCGGCGGGACAGATGTAGCCCGGAGCGCCATCGCCGTAACCGGCCACGGCGACGAAGGCGTTAGGTTTGAGGCCCTGGGCGTAGAATTGGAAGGCCACCATCGGCTCGCCGGGGAGGTGCAGGAGATGCACCTTGCCGATTTCCAGCGAACTGAGTTCGAAGGGCTGCTCGCGGCGCTGCCAGGCGGCCAAGGAGCACGCGCCGTTATACATGCGGACGCCATCGGGAGTTTGGGAATTCTCGAGAGTCTTGCGGTAGTCGGCTTCGCAGTGGCCCGGCTCGCTACGGTAGGTCAACGGCATGGAATAGGTGCGCCAGCGGAGGGGGCCTATGGGAGAGAACGCGGTGGCGGCGACGGCCGCTTTCATGCCGGCCAAGAGCCGCTCGGCAAAGGCGTCGCGGGATTTTTTCGAGCCGTCGTTGTATTTGCCGACGGTGATGTCGCCGCCGCAGCCGGTAAAGTAGATTTGAAAGACGTTTTCCGTTTTTTCGAGCAGTTCGCGGGCATCGCCGGGGAAATCGCTCGTGGCGCGGCCGTCGCGGTAAAAAGTCTGCGGGTGGGTGGCATAGTAATGCAGGCGGACCAGCGGCTTGTCGCCTCGGGCGAAGGTGATCGTCTTGAGATAGGGATCGATGAAGCCTTCGGGCAGGGCTTGCAGTTTGATTCTATCGCCCTTGGGCCGGCTCATGCGGGGCACGATGACGCCCTTTTCGTCGGGCACGCGGCGGCTCGAGGCGACGCGCTCGACCTTGGCCTGCCCGGCGCCGATGCGATCGACCGGCTGGAAATGGTCCAAGCACCGCTTGACCGCTTCCGCAAGTCGGGCGTTGACGGCGTTCCACTCCTTCACTGAGATGTGCAATTTCTCGGCGCCGACGGCGGCGAGCAGCTTTTGCGCGTCCATATCGACGAACGGCGCATTGTGCTGATGGACGCACTGCACGGCGACGCGCGAAACGTCCGAGCCGGCGGCGGCGGCAATGGTCTCGCGCAGCATTTGATGGGCCGAATTGCTGGCCTGGCACCAATCGAAGGCGCACAAAACGTAACGCCTCGCGCCGTCATCGAGCACGAGTCCTTTGGCCAACAGCGGTTGTTCGATCGTCTCGATCGGATCGCAGCCGATCAACGGCTGGCCTAACGAGGGCGTGATATCGCAGGAAAAGGTCGCGATGCGCAAGGGAGCCGGTTCCTCCGCGCCGAACGACGGAATGCCGAGTTGCAGGGCCAATCCGGCAGCCGAGAGAATGCCGAGGAAGCGACGGCGGCCCAGCAAGCCGGCGGGAAGTTGCTTCGCGGTAAGCGATTCATGGAGAAAGGGATTTTTCACGGCAAGATGCCTCCGGGGAGAGATGGAAATCAGCTATTGGTATTCATGATCCTGCAGCGAATAGGGAAATCGCTGTTGATTCGTATGTCGTCGACAACTCCGGCAAAGTTGAAATCAACCTCCCCAACACGGCTCATACCTTCCGTCGCGGATTTGGTCGCCCAGTTTTTGAAAATAATGAATCGTCCGGGGGATTTTTTTCGGATTGAGGTTTTGCGAGCGCCAGCGAGTCTCCCCCGCGTGGCCGAAACGGCTCATTAGGCGCCATTCATAGATGTCGCGGACCTCGGCATCCCAGACGGTCAGTCCGCGCGCTTCGGCGTCGTAAAATTCGAGCATGTCTTTATTGAAAACGGTGGCAGACCCATAAATGCCGGGGCTAAAGGGAATGCCGCGCGGCCGACAGACTTCGCGGAGAAACTCCAGATTGAAAGTCTTCGCGGTCGCGCCGAATCCCAACTCGGTAAACACTTCATCCACCAATCCTTCGCCCGCCAGTCGCCGCAGATCGACTCCGAAGAACAAATCGTCCTGCGCGGTGGCATTCATCAGTACGCTCAGCGCAAGCCGCTTGCCGTCGCCCCGCCGCCGGGATTCTTCGTCGAGCATGGCGCGGAGTTCGCGAAAAAACCGGGTTACGATCTCGCCGCGGAAAGCCGCGATCCGCGGGTCGGACTCGGGAATTTTTCGCGGATCGACGCCGTATTGTTTTTCGAACGGTTTCCGGGCGGGGGCTTCGTAGAGCACGAGCGGATATCCCCGCGTGAAGACCAAGTTCGCTCCGTCGGCGCCGAAGCGGACTTGTTCGGCAAGAAGGTCGAGCAGGTGGCGGCGAACTTCGGGCACGGCCCAACTCATCCGTGCGACGGGCGTACCGTCGCGGTCTTCGCAGCGCCACTGCGGATGCTCCTTGTAAAAGGGCGATTCCCAGTAATCGGCGTAAGGCTCGAAAAATGACCATCCCGCCGGCCGAATACCTACGTGGACTTTCATGCCGATCGCGTGGGCGCCGTCGATCAGCGTCTTGGGAAGATTGATGTTCCGTGCGGCCAATGCACGGATCGACTCGACGAAATGGCGGTCGCCGGAGCGCGGAAAAACCTCCGCGTGCGAACCTTTCATATAGCCGATTTTCGAGCGATAGTTGACTTTATCCGCTCCCGGAGACTGCAACAGCAAGGTGCCAAAGTCGGTGTCGCGAAAAATCTCCACCGCCGAGAGGAGGGCGGATGCCGTCCGCGGGCTGCGATAAAACAAGTCGCTGAAGCCGTCGTTGGTTGCCGCCAGTACGCGATGCGATGCGTCGCGGCTTTCGGCTTCGATTTGCCGAATTTCCTCGGCCGAAAGCGGAATCAGCTTGACGTGCGTGATGCCGCAGGCGGCGAGGTTGCCCGTGGTTTGCGGACTCAAGAGCAGGCGGCTCTCCTTCCGCAGGCGGACGGCGCGGAAAAAAACCTCCTCGCTGTGGCCATAGGCGTTCTGCCGCGGCGCGACGCGGGGATTGAAACGTGGTACGGGCGCGGGATCGTCGTCCAGGCGAAGCCACGCCGTAGTGGGCACTTCGGTGGCGCTGAACAGCCCCACGAAAATGGCATGCCACCCCTCGGCCTCCAAGGCCAGGGAAATCTCCGGGGCTTCACTTTCGGCCGCCGCCCAGACCATCTTCCCCTCATAGCCGTCGATCATGCGGTAAGGAATGACTTTCCAGCATTTCGGCTTGAGAACCATTGGGGACAACGCCGACTCGGGCCGGCAATGGGAGAGATCGGAAATGACCGTTGCCCGCAAAGCATTGCTCCAATCGTCCAAGGCGGCGCCGGCCCAGGGTTGCGCGGGTTGAACGAGCGTATTTTCTCCCGGCAGCGGTTGAGGAAAACACCAACTCGTCAGCACGACGAGCGGCACGAGCCACAATCCGGGATTTTGTCCGGTAATACTCAATTTTTTTGTCCTTCATCGCCGCGCAGGTCGGCTATGGCGGCGGAGAATCCGGTAATGCGATTATCGACCAACCGGATATCGCCGGTTCGCGGGCCGATCCGCGCGCCGATTATCTCATTTTGACGGCGGGGACTCCATCTTTTCAAGTAGCTTGGCGATGCGTCCGAGGGCTTTTTTCGCGCGCGATGCGGTTAGAGCATCGGTCTCGTTGGCGTCGGAGGAAGCATGGGCCGCCGAATGGGTGTCTTGTTTCAGCAATTCGGCCAGCCGCCGGGCATCATCATAGCGGCGTTGTGCTTCGGGCCGATTTCCCGCGCGCGCCTCTTGATACGCCTCGACGCATGCTTGGTAATATGCCAAGGTCCGCTCCGCATAAGTAAAACCGCTTTCATCCTCGGCGATCCGCCGGCGAAGCCGATCATCGCGAGTCATTTCCAGGGCCTGGTTCAGCCGTTGGCGGCAGTCGCGGCCGTGAGCGACCATCTCCAAAAGCGTGGGGCCGTCGCAGGGCACGCCCGGTTCGCGCGAATAACGCAGTCGGGCATTGGGAAAAAGATCGGCCTTGCCCTGGTCCAGCCGCGGGCCCAATCCATACTTCAGTTCGGTGACGTTGCACAACATTTTCTCCAGCGAGCCGTAAAACGCGCGCATGGTTTCCGCGGCGGGGCCGTAGCGGCGCTGGAAATAGTCGGTCCACAGCGCGGGACAATCGGTTTTCATGTTCCAGGTCTGCCGCGCCATTTGATAATTGGTGAGGGCTTTGCTGCCCCATGCTGCCGTCGTGACGTGCATGTAGTCGAAGTGCCGCGCGCCTAAGCGGTAATAAAACGGGATGTCGGAAGCCATCGAGTGCATGTAGCAAACGGGCAGGCATTTATATTTCGAGACGTTGTAGTATTCGCCGATCGCGAGTTGCCCCCGGTAATGTCCTCCGGGCACGGCCCAGCCCTCGAATTGCTTTCGATATTCGGCGTTAATGGTGCAGCGGGATTCGTCGAAATTATGCACGTAACACCGGCGGATGGGAAACATCATGCCGATGACCGTCTCGTCGAATTTTGGCGGCAAGGGGCGGCTCGGCGGCGACAAGACATCGTAGTAGATCATGAAGAAGAACTCGAGGGGGCGGCGAATTTTTCCGGCAGCCCTTGCTTTATCGACTTCTTCCGTGAGGCGGTTGAGCAGCAGCAGATAGCGGTCCGTCGGAGCGCCTAGCGATCGGCAACTTTCGCATTGGCACCACTCTCCGCCATCGAGCGTCATGAACCGCACGATTTGGGCGTCGCGGTAGGGGCCGTCAATGAGCGACTGGAGATAATTTTTCATGAACTCCGCGGTGGCATGTTCGTTCGAAGTGCAATAGTTGGCGCCATGCTCCGGAAGCCTCATGCCCGGAACGCGTTTCCGGCCATTATAATAATACCATTCCGGATGTGCTTCGAAGTAGGAAAGTTTTCCATCCCCGTCGGCGTCGCCGGCATACTGCGTACTTGGCGGATACGGATCGACGGGCAGGCTTTCGTCGCCTTTCCATTTTGAATGATTGTACGGATAGGCGGCAAAAGGGCTGAGAAACAAGAGTTCCGCATCGTGAAATCCGGCTACCAACCGAATCCCCAATTTGTGAAGCAGCGGATGGCCGCTCTGGCCGATCCACCAATAGTTCATGCGGTTGCGGGCCATCCAGAGGAAAAATTCCGGCGTGCCGCGGTCTTCCCAGACGTAATAGCCGCGTAGGCCGAAGCTCGGTCGCTCTTTCACATCCCATTGGCCGAGGTTTTCGATGCGCGGCAAATCCTCGTGCAATTCGCCGGGAGCGAACCACCGGCAACCTAGCCGATAAAGGAAATCGTACGCGCCGTAAAGCGTGCCGATCCGTCCGCCGCCGGCGATCAGCACCACCTTGCGACCATCCACCTCGGCGCTCTTGATGCAGTAACCTTCGTCGCCCAAGTCCGATAATTCCTTCTCGGTCACGCGCAGTTTTTCCAGCCAGCTTCGGCTGAGCTGGTTCGATCCGGGGCCGCCGACCAGAATGAGGTCTCCCGCGGGCATTGCAGCGTCATCGTGAATCGCCGGTTCCGGATTGCCGGGAAGCATTTTCCGCAGACAACGCTGCAATTCCCGGGCGGCAAAGCTTTCGGTGCAGGCCGTATCGTCGCGCGGGTCGCCGTCGGACCAATTCACCGCGGCTTCGCCGTCGGCGGCGGATTTCGCCGACTCGTACCGGCCGAAGTTGACGATAATCGATGTTTTTTTCTTTGCGAGGGGAAGAGCCGTTGCCGCGACGTCGGATGCGCCGAGGCGATACAGGAACCACTTCCGCACTTTATAGCTCTCCGTGTCGCGCGGCACGATAAGCAGAATTTCTCCGGTCCGCCGGTCCTCGAGGACGCGAAAATGGGAGAGCGCCAACGGGAGCGATTTCGCATCTTCGTCGCGATAGGTGTCCACCGTCAAGACGCTCTCTTCGATTAAGTTCAACGACTTTCGATCGACTTCGCCGATGACCAACGGCCAGCGGGGATGATTGCCCTGGCAATTTTCGGGGCTGATGTTGCCGATCCAGAAGATTCTCCCACTGGAATGCGCAAACAAGTGCGACATGCTCGAAGGAGAGAAAAATGGCTTGCCATTGTCGTAGGTCCAAGGCTTGGGGGCGGACCACGAACGGCCGCCATCTTCGGAGACGCTCTGCCATTTGTAGCTGGGGAGCGTGCATTTATTCCCGTCTTTTCGCCCGCGGTTGCTCCCGCGCGCGATCATCAGGATGCGGCCGTCGGGTAATTCGGCCAGCGTCGGTTCCGGCAAGCCGCGCAAGGTGCGGTGGGGATCGCCTTTCACCGGCTGGGAGATTTCCCACGAAAGCCGATGGTCCGGTTGCCATTTGCCGATCAACACGAGAACGTCGGAATAGGTATTGCCGCCGCCGGGATTGTAAAGCTTGCCGTCAGGCCCGAGTGGGCAAAATCCGGCTGGGGCCAAGATTTCGCCGCGCCGATTGAAGATCGGCAGCGAGCCGATATCGCCAAAACAGATGGCATTCTTCCCCTTCCAGACGCCATCGAAAGGATGCTCCGGCGTATGGTTCGCCTGCACGACCGGTTCGTCAAACAGGTAGGTGCGGCCGGCATCGAGAGAAACGCGGTAACGGAGGTAATACGACTTCAAGGCAATCGGAGGTTCCACGAGATTTGGATCCAAGCCCGGTGTATCCAGAGCATTATAAACCATCGCGATCTTGCCGGTCCGCGGATCGAGGACCGGGGGAAACGGTTCGCGGCGATAACCGTAAGGCAAGCCTGAAGTGAAATCGGGCGTGGTCGTAAAAGGCTTCCAGGTTTGGCCGCCATCGGAAGAGAGATGGGCTAGGCCGATCATCTCAACACCCGATGGGTGAGAATAACAGGCCGTATAAATCGGCGGCTCGGCGTCCAAGGATTTTTTATCGAGGATCTTCAGGCGTTGGGACGTTTGCAGAGGTTCTTGGGCCGGAAGGGAATCGCCCGCGGAGAAAAATCCCATTCCGAAAAAAACAATCGAGCACGCGACGTAAGATAACCGGAGCATTCCTTACCTCGTTGGATCTTTAGGTGAAAGGATGACAAAACTTGCCGGCGCGAAAGCGCGCAGCGGAATCGTAAACCGACGGTCGGAGACGGGTAGTGGATTGCCGCTTGGCCGGCCGCGGAGATCGACGGGCTGCATGGCGGCGGCGTTCATGCCGACGGGCAGCATCACCTGGCATTCGCCGTTTCGGCCCGCAAGTTCCCAGAGCCGCAGCACGATTCCCTCGCCGTCCGGATTGGGGCCGAAAGTGGTGACCTGCGCGCCTCGATTCGACAATTCCAGCCCCGCTTGGCTGGGCGGCAATTTGCCGCCGGGACCGTCGTCCATTGCGGCCATGAGCGGCTGGCGGGCTTCCAGCGACGGCACGATCAGGTTTTCTTGCGGATCGCCGTTTTCGATCGCCCAAAGCCGTACGCTCGAGGACCACGATCCGCCGTTCCAAAGTCGGAAATTCGTGGACCACTGGTTATTGAAAAAATTGACGAAGGCCCAAGACTTCTTCGGCGTGAAATCGAGCGAATACTTCCAACAGCCGGGCGTATCCAGACTTACGAGCGGATGATCGAGGGGGCAAATGCCTACGCCGCGGCTTTGGGAATCGGTAACCGTCAAGCCGGTGTTGAGCATATACAAATGCCGGTTGCTTCCGGGGACTACGTCTTTCGCCGGATCGATGATCGATCCCACGCGGCCGAGCCGAAATTGGGGAGCATCGATCGTGAGCGGCAAACAAATCCACAAAGCTTCCGGCCAGGGATCGGCGGGTTTGTCATCGACGAAAACGGTAATGGTCGCCTCCGGTCGATCCTTGTGCAAAGCAATCCGCATCCGCCCCTTGTAGGAAACGCCTCTCCCCTCGACTCTTCCCGACAACACCGCCGCGGTTTCGTGCCGCGACTGCGTGGTGGAGACCGTGCAGTCTTTCAGGCCTAGCGCTTGATAGGGCGCTTCGGCGGCCGGAGGCAAATCGTTCTTGCCGAATTGGTTTTTTTGCGTATTCTTGGCCGTGAGGTACGCCTCGACGAAGGCTTTGACCTGATCGGCGTCGAACCGCTCGTGGAGCAACTGCCCGAAACCGTAGGGCGATGCCGCGTCCACCCACTCCCGACCGTTGCGTTTGTCGATGAGCGAGCGAATGCACCCGCGGGCTGGCTCCAACGACACGCGAAAGAAAGGACTTTCCAACTCGGCGGTTTTTTGCGGCAGCGGAGAACCCGCGGATTTTTCGGTTGCCGGGACGAACGTGCGATAGCCCATCGGCGGCACGTCTTGGGCCATAAACTGAAAACCGCCGGGGCATCGCTCGACGAAAACCGGATGCTCGCCATCCGCCGATTTCACGGCGCTAGGAATAGCCGAGGAGTCATCGGCCTTCACGCAAACGACCGCGCTGCGTTTCCACGGCAAGGGATTGTAAACCACGATCCGTTTGCCGGAATATCGAACGGCTTTGGCCAAGTCGGACAAACGTTCCGCGCGAAAATCGGTCAAAGCGCGAGCGGCGTCGTGGATGTAGGCGGAATGTTCGTCCCAGGACGCTTCGATGCGGCGGAATTCTCCTTTTTCCCGGCGTTTTTCCCATTTTTCCCCGTAGCTGAGTTTCTTGCCGATCCAGCGAATTGCGCCGCCCCAGGTATGTTCGCCATAGAGCAAGCTGTTTTCGCGGATGGCGTCGAGGGCAGCGCGGGAGTCAATGTTCGCAACGCCCCAGCATTTCAATTGCGTGGCCAGTGATTCCAGGGCCTCGATTTGCGGCCGAATCCGCCGCGAAAGCGCCACGCCTTGCGGATCGCTCAAGGGGCCGTGAATCCAGGTGTCGGGCATGTCGCCGCGGACCACCGGAAGAGCGGGCTTTTCGGCCAGAATCGCCGCGGAAAAATCGGACAGCCGGCCCACGCGAATTTTCACGCCGGGCAACCGGCGTTTGATTTCCGCGAAGGTTTTTTGGATTTCCTCCGCGGCGGGCGGGACTTCGTTGTCGTTGTATTGGACGAGCGCCAGCCACGTTTTGTGCGGCCAGTTCTCCGGCGGCGTCAAACTCGAACCATATTCGGCCGTGTGCATGGTCAGCACCCGCGAGCCGTCGGGCCCTTCCCACCAAAACAGAAGCGGCGCCTCGGGCGGATGGCAAACCCAATTGCCGCCGACGTGCAAAAAATCCACGCCCGCGTGCTTGAGCATGGTTGCCAGGAACCACGTATGGCAGGGCACGTCGGTCATTTTCGCGTCGCGGGGCAGTTCCTTGCCCAAGGCGCGCGAAAGCCGCGACGAGTATTCCATGCCGCGAACCAGGTCTTCGATCTCCAGCGATTCCGTGTGCGTGGTGAAGGGGAGCGCATGGATCACAAACCGGTCTTCCGCGAGGGCTTGCCGTACCCGCCGCTGCCGCTCGGGCGTCTGCCCTTCCCAGCCTTCCAAGATTTTTTTCATCGGCCAGCCGGGGACCGTCCAGACGAACGGCTCCTCCGCGGGCCGATTGCGGTTCGCCTCCACCAGGTCGCAGGCCCGATCGATCATCGCGGTGCGAAATAATTGGACGACGTTCTTGGCCAGATCGGTGTAGCCGATATCGTAGTGCGTTTTGAAAACGACGATGACCTGTTCGAGCGGGGCATTGCCGGAATTCGGCGCGGCCGTTGCGATTTGCGGCGAAAAATCGCCGGATTCTTCGGCCGCCGCCGCGAAACGAGGGGACATCGCATTTGCGGCGGAAATTCCGCAAAGCAGCACAGTCCCGAAAACCAACCGGCAAATAGGATTCTTTAGCATCACGGCTTGTTCTGCGAGCTGAATGAACACTCTGTTGCATGAATGGAAGCGGCCGGGATGCCGAACAGATCGGTCCGCGTTTCTCCGTCCACGGTCATGCGGCCGAGCGAATACACGGCCCCGTCGCGGCCGACGGCAATCGAATTCACGTACGTCGGGCGCTCGCCGCTTTCGTAAAAAAACGCGCCGTGGTCGCGGTAGGTCTTGGTGGGGAGATGGTAGGTGATCAGATGGCAATTCTCCAGTCCTCGTGCATCTCCGTTCTGGATGGAACTCTTGCCGACGACACGTTTCCCATTCAGGTACACGGGGCCCCCCGTGAGGTAGTAAAATGTTTGGCCGTCGGGCCCCAAGGCGAAACCCAAATAGCCGTAGCTGAATTGGTCGAACATCCCGCAGCGCCGAGAAGGCTCGGAAGTCAACCGCTCCAGCAAATCCACGCGGGGCTGCCGCGGGTCAAAACGGAACAGGTAGCCGGAGTTCCCGTGGATGCCGTAAAAGACCTCTTCCTCCGCATGCCACGCGGTTTGGCGCCAATGGTATCCCATGTGGCCGTAAAGATGCGGATCGTAGAAACCGAAGTAGTCCTTGCGCAGATCTTCTCCCTCGACGGTTTCCAGCCGATCACAGTCGTAATGATAACGGAGGATCTCTCCGGTGGAACGCGTGAGATAGGCGGAACCGTCGCGGGGATCGATGGCAATCGAACGGCAGATGATGAAATGGTCTCGACCCCCCGCCTCCTCGCCGCCGCCGGCCGCAGGCCCGAAATCCTTCCACTCGCGGGTCTTCAAATCGAAATGGAAAAAACAACCTTTGGGCCAGGTGAGGCCGTAGATCCGCGCGCGCAGCGGATCCATGTTCATAGTGATGATGCCCTCGCCGTCCGGGGCGGTGGCCAGATCCTCGAAGCGCTCCGACGCGATTTCGTAAGCCAGCAGATGCCCGCCCAAATAAGGGGCGTAGCCGTCGCGCGGCACGGGCATGCGGTCGATGCCATCGATCCGCGTGTATATGCCGACGTGCGTGGCGAAATAGAGTTTGCCCGCGTGCTCCACGAAATTCACGTGGCTTTTGCTTTGGGGGACGGCTTTGCGGCCCTTCTCGCCGCAAGCTTCCGACAGATCTCCCAAGTGTTTGATGTGGCGCGTGGCGGGATCGAAGCAATACATCTGCCCCCCCAAGTCCCAGGACTCGCAACACAGGACGTAATAAATCTTGCCGTCGCGATCCACACCCATGCCGTTGTAGGTGTCGTGAGACAAAGAGAACTGCGAGTCGTAGGTTTGGGCGACGAGGCGCGGCGGGGAAATGCTTTCGAGTTGCGCGTACGGCCCTGCTTTCCGTGCGGCTTTGTTATGAAACAGGCCGGGTCGGTGCAGCCGTCGAGTGCTCGTCTTCATGCTCGATCTTCTCCGAGAAGTTGTCGTTGGGGGATTGTGCTCCACGGATTTTCGGCGGCCTTGAGACCGACGAATCAATTCATGTCGCATGGTCGCCTCTCGCTGAAGCGAAAGTCGATGATCTCCTCACGTGGCGATGGCTTCGATCACCGGTTTGCGGCCGTCCCACTTGAGTTCGATTTTTACGTCGTCGCGCTTGCCGGTCACCTCGATCTGCAAACCGGAAGAACTGGGAACGGAATATTCCTTGGGGATCAGCCATTGGATGGTGTCGGCCTTGAGGTGCTTGAAAGCCGTAATGGCCGCCGGATGCGTGCCCAGTACGCAGCCGTCATCGTCGTCGAAAGTGCTCAGCGAGAAGCGTCCTCCGGGGCCGAGTTTGCCGTACGCCGAGCGGTCTTTCCGCGGAAACACCTGGATGTAGCCGGTTTCCAAGGGTTTCCCGTCGATCGAGACGATGCCCGAGACGGGAACTCGCGTCGGCCGGCCATCGCCGCACCCGCTTGCCACGAGCAGGAAGACAACCAAAACGAAACACCATCGCGCAATACTCCCTGTCGTTGTCCGTGCGGAAATTAAAGGCAATCTCATCGGTGAAAATCCCCACGAATGATGAGCGGGCCTAGCAACTGCTAGATTCTCGAAAAAGCGCTTATTCAATCGTATCGGCATTCGGTTCTGTTCTGTAGGGATTGCTGACGTTGGGATTATTGCGGGCCAATCGGCGCGTCGATAAACCGCGATAATAATCGTGATTGACATTATCGGTGATGAAGATCACGCGTCCATCGCCGAAGACGAAGTTCGCGCCCCCGCGATGCCGGCTCATGAAGGCGCCATTCTGATCGCCGACGTTGGTCATGATGAGGATGCCTCTGCCGGGCCGCGTATTGAGGGGATTCACCGTATAGCGCAGCAGGTGCCCCCGGCTGCCCCGCGCCCAATCGCAACCGTTGCCGTTCACATTGCCATCGGAAACTTCGCCCATCAAAATCGTGCGGGAGAGCCCGTCGGGGACTTCCCGGCGGGTAAAGGTGTTTTTATAGACGAACATGCCGGAATTATAAAATTTTAATCCGCCTCCGCTAAGATTCATGTCCGGTCCTTTATCGTTGCCTAAATACCGATCCCCGCTCGATAGGCCGTAGCTGATAATCCCTCCCGCGTTCTTGTCGCCCAGAGCCGGATCGGAAGGGCAAAGAAACGACTCCGGCCGCTGCAACCGCACCTGGAGGTTCAGCGGCGGCTCGGGATTGTAGTAAAGCGTGTTGTTCAGCGTATTCAGGTCGCATTGCTTGAATAATCCGCCCAGTTCCAAGTACGGGAGCAGGAGCACGAGAGCGGAGTATTTTTTGTACAACCGCGGATGATCGGGACCGTTGCAGCCTGGGACCCAGTCTTTGATGCCTTCACAGCAATCGCTGCCCGGCGGATAGTGTTTCATGGCGGATTCGTAGAGATTGACCGCCAGCCCCATCTGCTTGAGGTTGTTGGTGCAGTGCATGCGCCGCGCGGCCTCGCGCGTCGCTTGAATCGCCGGCAGCAACAGCGCGATCAAGATGCCGATAATGGCGATTACCACCAGCAACTCAACCAGCGTGAAACCGGCTTTCTCGCCGGTGTCGCGTCGGATTATTCCCGCCAAACCGGGTGAATCCGACTTTCTTGTCCGACTGAGGGAAGGTAACATGGGCATCGCTACCTACTTAGAGGGGGATGGCGTTTAATCGCGTTTAAACCTCGACCACTCTTAACACTGTAATTCTCGCCAAGGGATTATGACAAGTACGGGTTTAAGCATTCAGGGGCGATTTTGCGCAAAATGAAGTTCCCGAGCAATTGACACGCCTTTATCAAGCATAAGCTAGCGAGAGGAATATCTGACTTTGCGCTAAAACGCCCTTGAATGCTGAAAAATGTACTTGTATCGGTGACGATCTAGTATAACCTAAAAGAATACAAGCACTTCGATTCTTTTCAAAAGCGGTTGAAGTATATACGGCCTTAAATGGAGGTAGCGGCGAGTCGGTTAGGTTTCACATTCATGTCTCTGCCTCCCTCTATTTAAGGAATGTAAATCATGGTTCGGTTTCAACTTTTTGCTTTTACTGTTGTGTTGATCGCGTTGTTCATTTTATCCGGCGAAGTTACGCGGGCAGACTTGATTACGTCGAGTCTTTTCGTCCAGCTTGACGCCGACAGCACCAGCAACTTTGTACTCAATGGGAGCGCCGTCAATGTTTGGATCGACAAGGCGACCGACGGTTCCGAAGGAACTCACCAAGACTTCGGTAATAACGCGGCGGCCAACCAGCCCGCTCTGGTCACCGGCGTCACGATGCCCAACGGCGCCGTCCGCAACGTGGTCGATTTCACCCGCGGAGCAATTAGCAGTTCCAGTAGCAATAGCAGCACGACCAGTTCGGATTTCCTGGTCAGTAAGGTAGGCGGTGCCTCGGGGGCGTTTTCTCCGGGAGGCGATGCCGCGTATTCCCCCGGCGGCACGGCGGGCGCCGACGGCTTGAGTTGGTTCATGGTGTTCAAAAGCGACATCATCACGCATCCCGTCGGCAGCAGCAACCGGCACCGGCAAGCTCGGCAAACTTTATTGGTCAGCAATACGAGCGACACGGCAATCGTCAACACCATGACGGCAGCCATGACGGAGGGCGGCACGACGGATCCGGATGTCTCTCTGTATTCCGCCGGCCGCGATTCCCTAGGGATCCAGTCCGCTTACGAAACGGGAGACGCCGAGGGCGCGCTGACCGCCAACTGGTATATCCTGGGCACGAGTTGGGACCTGGATTCAGGCGTCCTGGTTTCGCGCATCTTCCAGCAGGATGGGACCGATACCGGATATGTGACGCATAGCGTGAACGCGGCCTGGACCACCGCCTTGCCGGTCAATACGGAAACGATCATCGGCCAGAGGTTTAGCACCGCGGTCAATGGCACCAATTACGCCTTCGACGGTCAAATGGCGGAAGTGCTCATTTACCACGCGGCGCTCAACCAGACCGACATGACTACCGTCGTGGACTACTTGAATCAGAAGTATTTTGTCATCCCCGAACCGAGCATCTCGATAATGTTGGGATGCGCGGGAATCGGCTTGGCGCTCTTCCTTCGTCGGCGCCGGTAGAAAACAATTGGAGAAGGAGAAAACGCGTTGGGAAGTCCCGATCCGCAGCGGAGACGCGGAGGGGACAGGTCCATTATTCGGCCAAGGTATATCCGCAAATGGCGTTTTCTTGCCGGACAATAGACCAGTCGCCGACCGGCGTCCGAACGGTTGCCGCGGCAGAAACGAATTCGCGGGGGAGCTTGCGATTGATATATTGTTGATATTCATTGACTAATCCACTTTTGGAGAGCATTTTATGTTTCGTTTACGACTTCTCTTTCGCGTCGCGTCGGTCATGATCCTCGTCATGGGATGGTCCTCGCCGACGATCGCCGCCTTGGTCACCGCCAACCTCATGGTGCAACTCGACGGCGACAGCACGAGCAATTTCGTTCTCAACGGGAGCGCCGTCAACGTTTGGAACGACAAGGCGACCGACGGCATGACCGAAGGCACCTTCCAGAACTTCGGCAACAACGCGGCGGCGAATCAGCCCACGCTGCTGGAAAACTACCTGATGCCCAACGGCACGGTGCACAACGTGGTGGATTTCACCCGCGGAGCAATTAGTAGTTCCAGCAGCAACAGCAGCACGACCAGTTCGGATTTTCTGGTCAGTCAACTGGGCGGCGCCTCGGGGGCGTTTTCTCCGGGAGGCGATGCCGCGTATTCCCCCGGCGGAACGGCGGGCGCCGACGGCTTGAGTTGGTTCACGGTCTTCAAAAGCGACATCATCACGCATCCCGTGGGCAGCAGCAACCGGCATCGGCAAGCGCGGCAAACTTTATTGGTCAGCAATACGAGCGACATGGCAATCGTCAACACCATGACGGCAGCCCTGACGGAGGGCGGCACGACGGATCCGGATGTCTCTCTGTATTCCGCCGGCCGCGATTCGCTAGGGATTCAGTCCGCTTACGAAACGGGAGACGCCGAGGGCGCGCTGACCGCCCAGTGGTATATCGTGGGCACAAGTTGGGACTTGGATTCCGGCGCAATCGTTTCGCGTTTCTACCGTCAAGACGGGACCGATACCGGCTACGTGACGCATTCCGTGAATGCGGCGTGGACCACGCCCTTGCCGGTCAATACGGAAACGATCATCGGCCAGAGGTTTAGCACCGCGGTCAATGGCACCAATTACGCCTTCGACGGTCAAATGGCGGAAGTGCTCATTTACAACGCGGCGCTTAGCCAAGCCAACATGACCTCGGTCGTCGATTATTTGAAGCAGAAGTATTTGGTCGCCCCGCCGCCGGCAAATCTGACCTGGAAAGGCGGGCTGAGCGGAAACGCCTGGGATATCTCCACCACCGCCAACTGGAACAACAACACGGCCACGTTCAAGAATCTGGATATCGTGACCTTCGATGACGGCGGCTCGAATAGCCCAGCGGTGGAGCTGACGGGATCCATCGGCCCAGGATCGATTACGGTTAACAATTCCGCCGGGCACGATTACACTTTCGCTGGAACCGGCGCCCTGATTGGAGTTACAGGGATTACCAAGGAAGGCGCGGGCAAACTGATCCTCGCTAATACCGGCACGAACACCTTGAGCGGCCCCATCGCCCTCAACGGCGGCACGCTGATCCTCGATCGCGCCAACGTGGAGACTCTTGCCGGCGATTTCAGCGGCAGCGGAACGCTCGAGAAGAAGGGGGTGGGAAACGTCACCTTGGGCGGCGCCAGCCCCAATTTCTCCGGCCCGGTCATCTTAACGGAAGGCGCGCTCACCTTGAGAAGCACCCTGGGAACCGGCGCAACCGTCGCCACGGCCGCCGGCACCACGACGCAGCTTTCCGGATCCGGCACGTGGGCGCTTGCGCGGCGCATTACCGGAGATGGGAGCGTGGAAAAGATCGCCGGCAGCGAAATCGTCCAACTCACGGCCGAAAACGATTACACCGGCACGCTCACCAACAACGGACTCTTGTCGTTGGGGAACGGCGGCGTCACCGGCGCGCTTGGCGGGCAAGGCGCGGTGACCAACAACGGCACCTTGTACCTCAATCTCGCCAAAACTTATACCTTGGACCGGCAAATCACCGGCGCCGGCGGTCTCAACTTCGACGCTCGTGGCGGCGTAGTCTCCCTCGCCGGCGACAATTCCTACGATGGCGCGACGGTGATCGATCAAGGCACCGTGGTCCTCAAGCACTCCAACGGCTTGGGCAGCAGCTTCGGCGGCACTTCGGTTCTCTCGGATGGCGCCAACCAGAACGGCCAACTCGTTTTGGACGGCTCGGCGGGCGATCTGAGCATCAACGATGGTTTTACTCTCAACGGCGGCGCCGGCACCAATTTTCAGTACTATGGAAAAGGAGTAATCCACAATCTCGCCGGCAACAACACCATCTACGGCGGCATCTCCATCCCCGGCGGCGGGAGCGGCACCAAGATCACCACGGAAGGCGGGACGCTGAACCTCGCCGGCACGATCGTCGTCACCGGCACGAAAGGGCGGGCGTTGATCCTCGGCGGCAGCGGCAACGGCATCGTTTCGGGCATCCTCGCCAACGGAGCTTCCAGCCAACCATTATACGTCATCAAAGCCGGTTCCGGAACATGGAACCTAAAGAACTTTAATCTTTATACCAGTTGGACTTCGATCTTCGAGGGCACGCTGGCGCTCAGCGATTTCGGCAGTATTTCGTCATGCACGAACATCGTGCTGCATACACCCGCGGCCACACTCGATGTTTCCGCATTGGCCGACCCGACCCTTATCTTGAACCAAAATCTGGCAGGCGTCGGCAAGGTGATCGGTAACGTCAAGTCTTATTACGGATTCACGATCTCGCCCGGCGGCGGCGGCGTCATATCCGAGAACATCCCCAGCAGTGGATCGATGACCATGACCATTCAGGGCAACCTGACGCTGGTCGGATCGGAAACGCTGCAATTCAATCTTACCGACAGCACGACGAGCCCGAATAATGACCGGATTTCGGTCAGCGGCGCTCTGAACATGGAAGGTTCGGCGTTCTCGAACACCAAGGTGTTGATCATCCCGCGCGCGGCGCTGGCGACCGGCGCCTATACATTGCTTACCGCCGCTTCCCAGAACAATATCGGGGGCGGAATCTTCGAGCTGGATCCGAACCATAATACCCGGTACACCATGTCGCTGAACAATCCTCCCGGCCAATTGCAGTTGAACGTGAGCGGATCGAACGCCAATCTAACTTGGTCCGGCGGCACGGATGCGAACTGGGACCTCAAGACCACCGCCAACTGGACCGGCGGCGGGGACGGCTTGTTCTGGCAGGGCGATGCCGTAACCTTCGACGACAGTTCGACGAACACAAACGACGTGGTCATCAATGGAATTCTCACCCCGGCCTCCGTTACCGTCAACGCAACGCGGGACTACGTCTTCAGCGGCACGGGCGACATCCAAGGAGGAGCGAGCATCACCAAGATGGGTTCGGGCACGCTGACCATCAACAACGACAATCATTTCACCGGTGCGGTGAACATCAACGGCGGAATTCTCAAAGTCGGCAACGGGAACTATTACAACCTGGGCCATAAGGCCGATGGTCCCAACCTCGTTGACGGCGGCACGATTATCAACGGCGGCACGCTGGATATGAACAGTCAACTCCTTTACTGGGAGAAATTCAGCGCGCAGGGCGTCGGCAAGGATAGCATGGGCGCGATCGTCAATAGCGGCTCCACGACGGTGGACCTCTACTATCTCACCCTGACGGGCGACGCTTCGTTCGGCGGCACCCGCGCCTGGCGGATTGTTGGTCCTCCCCCGGGTCAAGGCATGTGGGCCGACGGCTACCTGCACGGCAACAACAAAACTTTCACCAAGGTCGGCGACAATGAGATCGATTTGATCAACCTTGGCGAAACCAACCTTGGCGACGTTCGCGTTGAGGGCGGATCGCTCTATTTCTACGGCTCGACCACCCTGGGCAACACCGCCGGCGGGAAAAAGGCCTACCTCGCCAATAACGGCAACCTCGGCCTTTGGAATGGAACCGCGACGTACGCCAAGCCAATCGTCGTCGAATCGACCCACGGCCAATTTACCACCTGGGGCGGCCCCCACACCGTCGCCTCGACTGTCACCCTCGACGGCACATTGACCGTATCGCCGGGCGACGCCGACCTGACCATGAACGGTCCCTTTTCGGGCGCCGGCGGCTTGACCAAGGAATTGACCGGCAAGTTGATCCTCGGCGGCACGAACGACTACACGGGCAACACCCAGATCAATGCCGGCATCCTCGAACTGGCCTCCACCGGCCAGATCGCCGCCTCGGCGATCACGAACAACGCCGTGTTCCAGATCAACGGCGGCACGCACACCCTGGGCGCGATCGGCGGCACGGGCACAATGAACGTGCTGGCCGGTTCCGCCGTCACGGCGACGTCCATTGCCCAAACGACGTTGACTATCGGCGGGCTGGGATCGGCAATGGCGGCCGTGCCGGAACCTGCTACTTGGTTGTTGCTCTTGACTGGCCTGTTGGGTTGGGTCGGGCTGCGAAGGATTCGCGCGGCCCGTTAAGAAACACGGAATAGAACCTCGGTAAACTCGCATTGCGGTGGACGGGCGGCTTATTCGCCCGTCCGCCCCAGGGAACAATTCTTTTTCGGCGGGCGGTCGGAATCGCGACAGGTTTTTTTCCCGGAAAACGCGGCCGCGTTTCGGATCGTGCAAAAACGAATGACTAACATTCCTCGGCGCAGAACCTTCGGCGACTTGTCGCGGCGCGGCTTTCTCGGCGCGGCGGCCTGCGGAACGGCGAGCTTCCTGGGGCCGTCCTTTGCCTTGCCGAGGGCGTTTGGCGGAGGATTCGAGAAGGACCCACAAAAAAATCGGGCCACCGAGATTGTCCCCGTGCCTTACGACATCCGCCTCGACGTGATTTCCGAAGGCCACGACGGAAAGACGGAATGGTTCGGACCGCGGGCGGGAATCATCCCGCCGAATAAAGCGGTGCTGCTGATGCACCGCTCGGCGCTTGCCGGCGACGACGTTTTTCTGGGAATGTATGACATGCGTTCCGACGATCTGGGAAAGACCTGGAGCGCGCCGAAAGCCTGTGCCGGTTTGGAACGCAAGCCATGGTCCGGCCAAGTCGAGATCTGTCCGTGCGATCTGGTTCCCGGCCGGCACGGGAAGAGCGGAAAACTCCTCGCCCTCGGCGCGACCGCTTGCTATCTGCCGGAGGCGAAAAAACCTCTTGCCGACAACAGCCAGCCGGCGTTCGCGACGTATTCGGTCTATGACGAGGACCGGCGGACGTGGTCTTCGTGGCAGTCTCTGGAGATGCCCGACAAGGAGCATTTTTATTGGGCCTATGGGGGCGCGGCCCAGCGGGTCGATTTGCCCGGCGGGGAGATTCTCTGGCCGATGTACTGCATGGACTATAAGAGGGTGGGGAAAAATTTCCGCAAATCCTCCTTTTTCACCACGATTGTGAAATGCAGCTTCGACGGCCGAAACATGCAGTATCTAACGCACGGCGATGAATTGACCGTCAAGGACCGTCAGGGTCTCGCCGAACCTTCGCTGACGCAGTTCCAGGACCGGTTCTATCTGACCCTGCGCGGTTACTTCCGCGGATACGTCGCCGTCGGCCGCGACGGCTTGCATTTCGAGAAACCGGTTCCCTGGACCTTCGATGACGGCACGGAACTTGGCAGCCATAACACCCAGCAACATTGGATTACGCACAGCGACGGCCTCTTCCTGGTCTATACCCGGCGCGGGGCCGGCAACGACCACATCATCCGGAACCGCGCGCCCCTGTTCATGGCGCAAGTCGATCCCGAACGCCTCTGCGTCCTTCGCGGCACGGAACGCATTCTCCTGCCGAACAAGGGCGGACAATACGGGAATTTCGGCGCGGTAAACGTCTCTTCCAACGAGACGTGGATTACGGAAGCCGAAGGCATGCAGGGGGATGCAAAAAAGCCGATGGATATCGCCCTCTCCGCGCGCCGCGGCGCAAACAACCGCCTGTACGTTTGCCGAATACTGTGGAGGAAACCAAACCGTTTGGCGGCCGATCCACGGTAATTATTTCCGACATTTCAATCGACCAACCGACCTTTACCTTGCCATGCGTTTTCGCCGATTCAATGCCGTTCTCGCGGCGGCGGCGTTTTCTCTTTCGGAATTCTCCGTCGCTGCCCTCGCACGGGCCGCGATGCCTTGGGAAACCAACCAACCGATCGTCGGCGTGCGAAAAGAACTCTATCGACAACATTCTCGGCCGGGCGTCGGCGTCGGCGCCGAGCAGTACTTGGTGGGGCCGGAAGGCCGGCGGATCGAGATTTCCGCGACCCAGGCGAAGGACGACGTGGGCACCGAAGTTACCGTGCGTTTCTCCGACGATAACGGGCGCACGTGGACCGCGCCGCAAAAAATGGCCGACACGAATATCTTCTACGGCGACACGGAGGCGTTCGAAGCGAGCAGTTGCGCCGTGCCGTTTTACGACTCGCGGGCCGGAGTTGTCCTTCAAGGATGGGTGCGGCAGATCCTACAGGGAAAAAACCGTTACTGCCACGTCTATTATCGCCTTTCGCGCGACTATGGCCGGAGTTGGTCCGCTCCCAAGCAGTTGAAATACGAAGAGGGTCCGGATTTCGATCCGCAGAATCCGCTCAATCCGCGTCATCTGACGACGAACAACGGCTTCATCGGCGTAGATGTCGTGCGGACTTCCTTGGGTACGCTGGCGCTGGGCGTGTGCGGCGTCAAAGCGCCCACGGGCGGACCAGAGCCGGGCGGCGAACTCTTTGGCGCGGTGAACTTCGTCGGCACTTGGAACGGATTCACCGGCGCCGCGGCCGACTACACATGGCAAGCCGGCAATCGCCTCGTCATCGAGTCCGCCTATTCGCCTGCTTTTCCGAATCGCCCCGTTTCTACGCGCGGGCTTGCAGAATGCGGAACCGTGGTGCTGAAAGACGGACGCATTTTGAACGTCTGGCGCGGCTCGAATCGCGGGCTAAAATCCTCCGCCGGCAAGGAGGCGGCCGGCCGCAAGTGGTTCAATATCGCAAGCAAGGATGGCCTGAAACTAGGGCCTCTCGAAGAATTGAAGTACGACGACGGCACGCGGTTCTTCTCGCCGTCCTCGATCAACCGCTTGTTCCGCCACGAAGGGAACGGCAAGTTGTATTTGGTGGGCAACATTTCCCCCGCGGCGCCCGACGGCAATCGTCCCCGCTACCCCTTGATCATCGCCGAGGTTGACGAGGATCCCGTCGCGCTGAAGAAAAACACCGTCACCACGATCGAAGACCGCCGACCGGACCAGCCGAGCATTATTCAATTCTCGAATTTCTCGCTCTTGGAAAATCCGGAAACGCGTCAGATCGAAATGATGTTCAGCAACTACGGCGTGGATGGCACTCCCCTGGGCGGGGACAGTTATAAATATACGCTTACGTTTTTGCAGCAGCCCGAGGTAGGTTCAGTCGAGGAATTGCATTCCATTCCGCTGGCGGTATTCGGAAGGCGACATGCCGGTGACCCGATGAAATACCTCGCGGAAATGCCGCGGTCCGGAAAAGCCGCAGGCATTGGCGATTTGTTGTTGCTTGAGTCTTTCCTTGCTCAACAACAGCCGCTTGGCGCGATCGACGCGTTTTTGAGCGATATAATCGCCGGGGGTGCATCCCAAGCAGTTCTGGAAACGGATATCGAACGCCCGGCGCGAGATGGTGACTTTCTTTCCCACCATCTCGACGCTGAACGTATCGGCCAAGTGCTCGTGAATGTACTTCACGGCGGCGGCAATCTGCGGATCGCTCACGGCAATGATCTCCGTGGAGCGGCGTTGCACCACGCCTTCCGGCGGCACCAAGATATCGGCTTCGGGAGGCGCTTGGCCGGCCATCAATCGGTCGAGTAAGGCGGCGGCCTGGTATCCAACCTCGGAACTGTTGCGGGCCACGCTGCTTAAGGGAACCTCGCAGAAATCGCAAGTGATCACGTCGTTGCCCGTCGCCATCACGGCCATATCTTCGGGCACGCGCAAACCCAATCCCAGACAAGTTTCGATGACGACCGTGCCGGCGTAGTCGTGGGAGGTTAAAACTCCTATGGGCAGCGGCAATGTCCGCAACCACTGCTCCAGCGGTTCCAGCCACTTAAACCAGGGATGGCGCCGATTAAAGGAGGTGGACCATTCGAGAATCGAACACG
This sequence comes from Pirellulales bacterium, assembly GCA_020846145.1. Classification (GTDB taxonomy): domain Bacteria; phylum Planctomycetota; class Planctomycetia; order Pirellulales; family Thermoguttaceae; genus JADLEL01. Next base: position 24,251 of record JADLEL010000037.1, read on the forward strand.
GGCGGCCTTCCTGCGCCAGGCGCTCGACGAATCCTCTTTTCCGCAATTCGGAATACCAGATGTTTTTCTCGCCGTAATAAGCGAAATGGGAAAGGCCGCAAGTCATGAGGTGCTCGGCCGCTAATCTTCCCATGGCGGCTTGATCGACCATCACCCGCGGCACCCCCGTATCGCGGATGGCCCCCGATAAATTGACCATCGGTTGGGAGATGAATTTCGCCGCGGCAGCATCTTTGGGGGTGTTCAACGAAGCGATCACGCCGTCCCCCGGCCAACGTTCCAGGTGGCGCAATCCCAAAGTATGCATCTCGGGATTGATTTGCAGGACCCACGATTTTTGCTCGCGTGCAAACTTGCTGATCCCGTGCAGGAATGGCACCTGCAAGGGATCGGCGACGGGATGCACGACCATGATCCGTTTCATAGGCCTTCGGCGGGGAAAAAGCGGGCAGCGGGCAGTTTTTTTGCATGGTTCATTTTTTGTTCTCATGTAGGACAGGTTTCCAAACCTGTCTGCCGACATTGAACAGGATTTTAATAATTTTGAGGCGCGTAATTTGCACAAACGACGGCAAACAGGCTTGGAAACCTGTCCTACGTTTGAACCCTGCCGGTTTTTTATACCTGAAAGATAACGGTTGGAAGAAACCGCGCCAATTGCGATAGGCCCATTTTCTGCGCTAAAACGGCCCTAAATGCTAAAAAACGTACTTGTTTCCGCCACGATTTCGCTTATCGTGAAAATCGGTTCGCGGAGAAGGAACGTTTCGGATGCTGAAATAGGAAGGAATAATACTACTTCCAAGATAACCGATGGCTGGTGAGACGATAAAAAACGTGAATTTGAAAGAGATTGAACATGCTTACGCGAACCAAAACACTCCTTGTCGGAAGCGCCATTGCGGCGGCAATTTTCACCGGGTTGCCGCTCCAAGGCCAGGGCGGCGATCGGTTAAAAATCATCGTCGGACCCGAACGGAAGGTTTTGCCCGATGGCCTGCAGCCGTTCATGTTTCTCTCGCGCGAAGGCACTCTGGTGGTGCAAGCACAATTGCCGACGGGGACGACGGAGTTCCCAGGACGATGGGGCACGGTTCGCTCGACGGACGGAGGCCGGATCTGGAAAACTTGGGAGGCGGCAAAAACGCAGGGTGGCGGTCCGTTCATCGAAGGCAGCGCGGCGCAGCTCAAGGATGGAACGATTCTAATTTTGCAGTGGGCGGCCCGAGGCCCCAAGGACGGCTACTTCATCGGAAAACTTTGGGAATCGCGCGACGATTGGCGAACCCTCGCCGGACCAACCGACGCCCGATTCCATCTGCCGCAAGGCAAAGGCGGATTCGACGACGGCGGAAATCCGGTCGATGAGCTATTCCTTCATCGCACGTTGCTGGAAATGCCCAATGGAGACCTGCTCGCCACCGCTTATGGTTGGTTTCAAGAGGACACGACTCCCTCTTCCTATAAGAAGACGATGAACAAGTTTCGCTCCCTGCTGCTGAAGTCGAAGGATCGCGGACGCAACTGGGCTCTGGTCTCGACCATTGCGGTCGATCCTGCCGTCGGAGAAGAAAGCTACAATGAACCGGTTCTGGTCCGTCTGACTCAAGGCAAGCACGAGGGGCGGTTGATCGTGCTGTTGCGCACGGGAAGCAATAAGGCAAAATGGCCCAATCCGCTTTACCAGACCGAGTCCGACGACGAAGGCAAGACTTGGAGCAAGCCGCGGCCGCTGGCTTTCGACGGCGTCGATCCGGAGTTGATCGAAATGCGCAGCGGGATTCTCGTGGCGGGTTTCGGCTGGCGAACTAAAGAGTCCCGCCAAAAAATTCGCGGGCCGCGCCGCCTGGGACCGGAACACGGCAACTACGTGGCGTTCAGCCTCGATCAGGGCGCCACGTGGACTCAGGTTACCCGGCTGACAAAGGAGCCGACCACGGGTTATGTGGCAATTAGGGAATTGGAGCCGAACAAGCTTTTTATGGTTTACGACGTGGGCGACGGATGGTTTCGCGAATGGGCCGACTATCCCAAGGGAATCGATCGCGCCATTTGCGGCAGGCTTCTGGAAGTACGAAAGGAGTAACAGAATACTGCGAGTGCTTACCTAACGCCGAGGAAATTGCATTTTTTGAGGAGTGGAAAATGATACTCCATCGGCGCCTTCAACTTGCCCTTCCGATGATTGTCGTGGGAGGAGTTGCGCCCGGTCGCTTTGCGCAAAGCCGACGTAAAAAGCCTTATCTATTGTCGTGAGGCTACGCATTCCTCTCTCCCCGAACCGCGACCACTGGTCGCGGCTTTCCAACGGGTCCTCCCGTGAAAAAATGACTTTGCAAGCCACATGCTTGTACTTCGACGTGAATTCGGCCGGCTTGCACATCAATCATCATTTTGGAGCCGATGATTGAAAAGCGACCGGACGTCGTTTAGACTAAAGATTCGAACAACTTCACTCCCATAAGGAACATTCCATGAATCGTTTTCCACTTCTGTCCGGCATCGTGCTTGCATCCGTCCTCATTCTCGGCCTGGGAATGAGCGCCGCCGCCCTCGGCGAGGGCCTCAATCCGAAAACGCTCGAGCAACTTCGCAATTCGTGCAAACTCTCCGGCGCGAATCGGGCGCTCTACAACGCGGCGACCGGCAACGGCCTCGGACAATTGACGCTCGATCGTGAAATCCTCCAAAACGACAACGACCACTTTAGCAACTCGGTGAAGGGCGGCGCCATCACCAACCAGAAAATGAGCGGGCGGTGCTGGATCTACGGCAGCTTGAACGTGCTGCGGCCCGAAGTGATGAAAAAGTACAAGCTCGACAATTTCGAGTTTTCGGAAAACTTTCTGGCCTTCTGGGACAAGCTCGAAAAGGCCAACTGCTTTCTGGAATACTCGATCGAGCTTGCCGACCGCGATCTCCTGGACCGGGAGATGTCGATGCTCATGACGAAGCCGATCCAAGAGGGCGGCTGGTGGGATTACAACACGGGCCTGCTCGAAAAATACGGCGCGGTCCCCGCCGACGCCATGCCCGAAGCGGCGAATGCGGAGAACTCGGCCTTGCTTTTCAAGCTCTTGCAGCAGAAACTCCGCGTCGATGCGGTCGCGTTGCGGAAGCTGAAGAAGGAAGGCAAATCGGCGGCGGACTTGCAAGCCGCGAAGCAAAAAATGCTGCAGGAAGTCTATCGGATGCTGGTCTTAAGCGTGGGCGAGCCGCCGAAAATCTTCACCTGGCGATACGCGCCCAAAGGCGGCAAGCCCAGCGCGCCGGAGACGCTTACCCCGCAACAATTCTACAAGGAAAAGATCGGCATCGATCTATCGCAATACGTATGCCTGATGCACCATCCGCTGCATCCCTACGGCAAGCATTATAATTTCGCCCGTTCGCGGAACGCGATCGACGGCAAGGACCAGAACTTCATCAACGTCGAGATCCAAGAGATGAAGGACTTGGCCGTCAAGGCGGTCTGCGACAACCAGCCGGTGTGTTTCAGTTGCGATGTATTGCACGATCAGGACCGCGGCATCATGGCCCTGGGCTTGCGCGATTACGAATCGCTCTTCGGCGTCAAACTCAAGCTCGATAAGGCCGACGCCATGCTGACGCGCGACAGCACGTCGAATCACGTGATGGTCTTTATCGGCGTCGATCTGAAAGACGGCAAGCCGGTCAAGTGGCGCGTGGAAAATAGCTGGGGAAAGGACAAAGGCAAGGACGGCTACTGGAACCTTTACGATTCCTGGTTCGATAAGTACGTCTATTGCCTCGTGATCCGCAAAGCCTATCTGCCCGCGAAGACGCTGCAAATTCTCGAAGAGGAGCCGACCGTTTTGCCGATGTGGGATCCGCTGGCGGAATGAAAAACGCCGGCTCGTCGATTCAAGAAAAGAAAAAACCTTCGCAAGCGGGGCAGGAACTTGCGAAGGTATAGAGGCGAGGGCATTGCCCTTGCACTAATAGTATCATATAAAACTGAAATTATTGCACAACCCCCACGCGGAGTTATGCGGAGATTTTTTTTGAATTTTTTTCTAATTCGATGATTCGAATGGATTGGCCGTCCTGATCGAATACCTCCAGGGTATCATTTTCCACCCACCAGATTACCTGGTATCCGCCCGCCCTGAATTTTCGCCCGACATATCGGCAATCGCCAAGTAGTATAGTCTCCATGAAGGGTGGGTTGACCCCTAACTCATTGAATAGGGAGGCGATAGTCTGGGAAAAATAGTCGGTTTGGGCATCGGGCATGGTGCTTCCTCGTGGTTTGGGGATAAGCACTGATTCGGATTTTAACCGGCTCCCGATTGCATCCAACATGCGATCCCGGCATACTTTGCGCAGCTTAACAGCCGAATATCTTTACCTCCAAGTAATTTGAAGCGGTTTGCGGGGTGGGATGGAGTGATAGGATTCCAGCGGGTAGCCGATCATCAGGCCGCCGTACATGACATTGCCTTTGGGGAGGCTGAGGGACTCTTCGACTTGGGGGGAACATTTCGCGGCGAGGTGCAAAAAGCCCGCCCAGCAGGCGCCTAGTCCGTACGGCAGCGCGGCGAGTTCGGCGGTGGCCAGGGCGATGGTGCAGGAACTTTGCGCGAAGTGGTCTTTTTCCTTTCCGTGGGCAATCAGCAGATGCGGGCATCCGCGGAGGATCGGATCGTAGCCGGCGTCCCACGCGGCGACCAGCGGTCCGGCATGGTAGCGTCCGCCGATGAGCTGGTTCTTCGCGGTCATCTCGCGCATCCATTCGATCACGGCGGCGGCCAGTTTTTTCACCTCCAAAGAATCGTAAACCACGCGCCACTCGACCGTTTGGGAGTTCATGCCGGTCGGGGCGTAATGGGCGATATCGAGCACGGCCGCGAGGACCGATTTTTCGACCGCTTGCGGTTGGTAGCGGCGGATGGAGCGCCGCCCCTCGATCAACTGCGCGACCGCTCGCGGCGTACCGCGCCAGTCGGGATCGAGCGAACGGCAGCCTTCGGCCTCGAGCGCGGCGTGTGCGAGCGATCGTTCGGGACAAGCGGCAATGCAATGCCCGCAGAGGATGCAGCGTTTCGGAGCGTCGTCGGGCGTTTGCGGCAGGCCGCCCTCGACCGACACCAAGCCCATCGGACAGGCCGCGGCGCACTGGCCGCAATACGTGCAAAGCGATTCGTCGATGGAGAGCAGGTTGGACATGGTGATTATCCTGCGGATTCTGTTTTCACCGCTTGCGGGAGATTCGAGATTTGTAACCGTTCACGGGGGAATGTCCCGATTTTCGCGGCGCAAAAGATTATGGTGCTCTAAAAGTGCTTAATCGCCGCGAAAATGGGACTGTCCCCCTCGCGCCGCCCAAAGTTTTTCGTTTAGCCCGGAGCCAACGGCGACGGCGGGTGGTGTTTTCCAGTGCCCCTTATGCCCGCCTTCGCCGTTGGCTCCGGGCTAAACGATTGGTTGCGGCTACGCCGTGCTAGGAATTATCCGACTTCATTTCTCCGCTCCGAAACGAGAACTATTTTCCGCGATTTCGCAGACCGATTTGCCGATACGCGAGGACTTTCATGGCCAGACGGGCGGCGACGAGATCGCAGCCGGGCGGATGGGGAGAGGGGACGAACTCGACCATGTCGGTCGAAAACCAGTCGATCTTCGGATTCTCCGCCACGCCGCGGATCACGTCCATGGTTTGCCGCCAGGAAAGTCCGTTCGGTTGCGGCGTGCCCGTGCTGGGGATGAGCGAGGGATCCAATCCATCGACGTCGAGCGTGAAATAGACTTTGCCTTCGAGCCGCCGCAGGCTTTCGAGCACCTCCGGCCAGCGCCGGGGAAACTCGTGGGCGTAATAAAGAGTAATCCGATCGCTCGTCGAAGCCACCTCGAATTCTTCGCGGGAGAGGCTGCGGATGCCGATCTGCAAAAATCGGCAGCCGCGTTCCCAAAGCCGACGCATCACGGTGCCGTGCGACCATTTCAATCCGCCGAGCGTGTCGGCGAGATCGGCGTGGGCGTCGAGTTGCACGACGGTTACGTCGCGCAAATCGTCGCACAGGCCGGTCAGGGTTCCGTAGGTCAGCGAGTGTTCGCCGCCGAGGCCGAAAACGAATCTTCCCCGCAACGGGCGCATGAAATCGCGGATTTGGCCGAGAGCCGTCTCGAGACTTTCGGTCGGATCGAAACGCAAAGGGGGCGCGACGTGGATTTTCGGCGAGTATTGGAAATCCAGGCCGGTTTCTTCCTCGAACAATTCGATTTGCGAACTGGATTGGAGAATGGCGCGCGGCCCGCCCGAAGTGCCCGTTCCGTAAGATACGGTTTTTTCCAAGGGCAATTGGACCATCACCACGTCGGCCGCATCGAAAGTTGCCGAAGGGGTGGGCAGGAATTGATTTTCCGGAAAGGATTCCATGATTCAGCCTGAGTCTGCAATAGGTTATATTATCGATGATCTATATCGGCCATCAACGTCAAAAAAATGTATGAGGTATTCAAGTGACCAAGGAGACAAATTCAGACCTCAAATTACCTAGCGCGGCGTAGCCGCAACCAATCGTTTAGCCCGGAGCCAACGGCGACGGCGGGCATAAGGGGCACTGGAAAACTCCACCCGCCGTCGCCGTTGGCTCCGGGCTAAACGAAAAACTTTGAGGAATTAGCCTCAATCCTGAAAACTAATGGCATAACGATTCGACCGTTATTATAACAAAGTCTAATTGAGCCTATCCAGCATGGGACAAAGATTGCGATTAGGTAATATGCGAATGATGGAGCGCATGGTAAAACCTGTTTCATTATCCGGCCTTGGCGCCTTTCGCTGAGGCATTATTGTTTCTTAAATCATCATTTTCGACTAATCAAGGTTGACAAAGGCGGACGGAATCGCCGAAAATAAAAAGTTTGGAAAGTTGGGGATGACTAAAGGTATCCAGGCGGATGCGCCCTCCTTTGGCAGCGTTATCAACATCATGCGGTTTTCGACATTTATCGTGAAAAACATCGTCCGCCGCCGGATGCGGTCATTTCTGACCGTCGTTGGGGTGGCCGTAGCGGTGGGGGCCGTTGTGGCGTTGGTCGGAATATCTTTCGGCTTCGAGCGTTCGTTTTTAGCGATCTACCAGAACCAAAAAGTGGATTTAATCATCGAACAGACCGGCCAAAAACAAAAGCTGGCCAGCTCGCTGCCACTGGAGTTTGCCGAAAAGATCAAGGCGGTTCCGGGCGTGGCGGACGTGTATCCGGGACTCGTCGATCAAATTGCCCACGAGGAATTGGAGCCGCTGGGATTGATCGTTCAGGGCTGGGACGCGGATTCGCCGCTCTTGAACCAATTCGAGTTTATCGCGGGCCGGCGCTACAAGGCCGGCGCGGCCGACGAAGTGATCGTGGGTAAAAAGTTGGCGGCCACCCTCGACAAGAAGGTGGGCGACGCGATCACCGTTTTGGACGACAAAAAATTCTCCATCGTGGGAATCGTCGAAGCGGGCTCTTCGCTGGAAAACAGCATGATGTACATGAATCTCGACGCGCTGCAAAAATTCATGGGCGGGCGCGAGAAAATGGTCAGCGGCTTCGGAGTAAGATTAAAAGATGAAATCCGCTCCTCGGAGGAGGCCATCGACCGCGTTGCGAAACAAATCGCCGCCTTGGACAAGATTCTCGACGTGAAAACCGCCAGCGAACTCGTGAAAACCACCACCGAAATTCAATTCGTCCGCGCTATGGCCTGGGTAACCTCGGCGATCGCGCTGGTGATCGGCACGATCAGCATGTTGAACACGATGATTATGTCGGTTTTCGAGCGGACCAAAGAGATCGGCGTGCTCCGCGCCATCGGCTGGGGACGATTCCGCGTGGTAAAGATGATCATCATGGAATCGATGCTGCTGAGCATCATCGGCGGCGCGGTAGGGACGATCGGAGCCATCGCCCTCACGAAATTGCTCAGCCGGATTCCCATCGCCTCCACCGTGGTCGAGGGAAATCTCGCCCCGATCGTCATTCTGGAAGGCTTCGCGATCGCCTTGGGCGTAGGATTCCTGGGGGCGTTGTATCCCGCATACCGCGGCGCGCAACTGCTGCCGACGGAGGCCCTTCGCCATGAATAACGCCTCGATGAAAACGGAGTCTTCCAGAAATCCGCTACATAAAAGTTCCGAAATGAGCAATTCCAACTCGGTCAGTCCGACGCGCGAATCGACGCTCTTGCGCACCGAACACATCAGCAAACTGTATCCCGACGGCGAAGTCCACGCCGTCGAGGATGTTAGCATCGGCATCCGCCGCGGCGAGTACGCGGCCATCATGGGACCGAGCGGGAGCGGGAAATCGACCTTGCTGAACCTGCTCGGCGCGCTCGATCTGCCCACCACCGGCGAAATCTACTTCGAGGGGGAAGCCTTTTCCACGATCAAGAATCTCGACCGTTTCCGTTCGGAGAAGCTGGGGTTCATCTTTCAATCGTTCCACTTGCTGCCCATTCTCACCGCCGCGGAGAACGTGCAGGTGCCGATGTTCGAGGGTTCGCTCCCCACCGCCGCGCGGATGAAAAAGGCCCGCGAACTGCTGGAAACCGTGAGCATGGAGCATCGCGCGAATCATCTGCCGCTGAAACTCTCGGTCGGCGAACGGCAGCGCGTGGCCATCGCCCGGGCGCTGGCCAACGACCCGATCTTGCTCTTGGCCGACGAACCGACGGGCAATTTGGATTCGCACACCGCCGCGGAAATCTTCGACCTCTTCGAGCGGCTGCACCGCGAGCGCGGCATGACCATCGTGCTCATTACGCACGATCCCGATCTGGCCGACCGGGCGCAGCGGATTATCCGCATGCAAGACGGCCGACTGAAATCGGACGGAATGGAACGCAAGCGCGGCCCCTCCGTGCTGCCCCCGTTCGCGGTTTGATTTTCCCGGTTTGCTGGTGGTCCTGCAATTTATATTTGACGGGTGCCATGCCCACGCTTGCGTGGGCATGTTGCCGTGTTTTCCGGCGATTCTCATGCCCACGACGAGCGTGGGCATGGCACCCTAACGTGTCATTTAGTGATAGACAGACCACTACGGTTCGATCAAATAGGCCTGATTATCGAGGTTCAACAGCACCGGTTCGTCGAAAACGAGGTATTGCGCGACGGCTTTGCCGTTGCGGCGGGCAAGCTCGAAATACTCGTCGCTGAACTGCTTGACGCGTTTGGGATTGGCCTCTTGGGCTTTGGTAACTTGGGAGTCGATCCACTGCCCACCGCGCTGGTAGAAGGTGCGATTGCCGACGTTGCGGATGTTTTGTGCGGCCGAGGCGAGTTCCTTCTTGGCGTCCGCGGCGAAGTTCGATGCCTGGCCTCTGCCGCCGTACATCGCGCCGCCCATGCGGCTCATGTCGAGCCCGGCGAGATCGTCGGCGGCTTTCTCGGCGGGGGCCGAGTGCGCCGCCCCGTAACCATATCCTGCCGGAGCTTGATTGGCCTGTTGCAGGCTGCCTTTGTAAGCCCGCTGGCCCGCCCCGGCTTGGCCGCCCGATTCGCTCAGCGCGAGCAGCCGTTCGCGGGCGATCGCCGAATTGGCGGCGAAATCGTGGATCCGCACGTTTTCATCGGCCATGAATGAAGTATAGGGGGTGAGGATTCCGTGCCGCGTGGCGAGTTCGACGAGTTCGCGGACGAGTTCGTCGTTTTTGCCTTTGAGATCGAGTTCATCGAGAATTTCGCCCACCCGGCGGACGGCCCACAGCTTCTCGATGAAGCCGAAACTGTCGTCGTTGCTCTTTTCGACGAACGTGGCGGGGAAATCGAACTTCTGCCCGCGCTCGCCGACCTTGCCTTCGACGACGACCTTCGCCGCGCCCGGTTTTTTGTAGCGGCCCACGAGCACCAACTGCTCGCCGGCGAACAGATCGATCTCATCCTTGGGATAGACGCGGCCCACGGGACTGCCCTCTTCGGTCCGCAGTTCATCGAAGATGAATTGCAATCGTACGCCGGTCAGCACCGGCGATTCGATGCGATGGTAGAGCTTGCTCACGCGGTCTTCGATATCCTCGTTGGGGCGGACGAACTCGCTCTGGCCGAAATTCTCGCGGACCAACTTATCCAACAGCCGGCTGTTCAAATCGTAGCCCACGCCGAAGGCGAACAGCCGCGCGCGGATTTTGTTGTAGCCCTTCACATTGCTCACGATCTGCGGTTCGCTCGTTACGCCGGCGGTGGGCAGGCCGTCGGTGAGGAAAACGATGTAGTTCGGCCGCTGCGAGTCTTGAATTTGGGCCAGCGCCGTTTTCAGCGCGCCGTCGATATTCGTGCTGCCGCCGGCGTACAGCCCTTCAACGAATCCCAGCGCCGCCTTGCGGGTATCCTCATCGAACCTTTGCAATTCTGGGCGGAAGGCTTCCACCTGGCTGTCGAAAGCGACGATGTTGAAGGTATCGCCCGGGCGGAGGTTGTTCAGCACGTATTTGAGCGACGCCTTGACCTGCTCGATCTTCTTGCCGCTCATGCTGCCCGAACGGTCGATGACGAAAACCACCGTTTTCGCCGGCTTGACGCCGTCGTCGGCCTTGATTTCCGGGCTGGCCAGGAGCAGGAAAAAGCCCTCCTTGTCGCGATCGGGTCGGTAGCTCAAGACGCGGGTGCTGACCTTGCCCTTGCCGACATCGAAAAACAGGCGGAAATCGCTCCCCGGCACTTCGTTCCTGCTGGTGTAAGAAATGACGGCGTGCTTTTCGTCGGGCCGCTTGATTTCGATGGCGTGCGAGGGGCTATAGACGTTCTTGATTTCGTCCTGGCTTTCGATAGTCGCCCGCAGGCTGATCTTTTCGGGCGCTTCGGCGGTGTATTTCGCCGTGGAGAGCGGGAAGAGGAAGTCGGTCAGCCCTTCCTGTTTGCGAAGAAGCTGCGAATAACGCAGCGACACCGTGCGGCTCGCGCCCGGCGGGACGGGAAAAACACTGGTTTTGAACATGCCCGTGCCGATCCATTCGAGCAAGGCCGGGTCGCGATTCTTGCGGACGATTTCTTCGTACATCCGCCGGGCTTCCTTGGCGTCGAGCAGTTTGGCGGGAAACTCCTTGCCGTCGATGAGCAAGGTCATCTGTTCGATCGCGCCGTCGTAGGGGAGCGGGAAAACGAACGCCACTTCCAGCGGCCGGCTGCCGTTGTTGACGAAAGTTTGCGCCACCTGCACCTGGGCGACCTGATCGATCAGCCGGGCTTGAACGTCGAGGTCTTTGATCTTGTAGCTCACCGGAACCGGGGGCGGAGGAGGGTGGGGAATCGGGTACGGCGGATGCGGCGGCCAAATCACGATCGGCCGCGGCAGTCGAACGTGCTGGTCGGGATCGACCACTACCAAGATCCCCTGCGCGTGCGCGAATGCCGGGAACACAAAAGCGAAGACCGCCAGCCAGAAAAAAAGGCGTCGAGACATAATTTTGCTCCTTGAATAAAGATGGCCCTTCATCGGCTCTTTTCCCCTGAATGCAGTATAACCAAATCCCCACATTAAAGACGTAACGAGTTTGTAAATAGTTTTCTCAAACAAGGAACAAGCACTAATCAATTTTTTCCATCCACTTCCCTATCACCCCCCAACGGGTGCATGGATGTCCTCTCTGGAAATCTAGGTAAACTGTCCGCTCCGAAAAGCCCGGGAAAAACGCGTTTTTCCGATGCCGATTTGACCTAGGGGCGGTTTTGAATATGATCCTATTGGCGGTTCTTTCCGCCGTTTTCTAGCTGTTTTTTTCAGTTAGAGGTTGCGAGATGAAGGAACTGGCTCTGAACCAAAGTGCCCAGCTTCGCAGGACGGACCGTCCGCGGAAGGCAACTATCTTCGACGGCAACCTCGGTCAATTTTTTCTTTAGAGAAAGGGTGAATGCCATGCAAACGGTCAAGCAGCTTTCGGTTTCGTTGGTCAACAAACCCGGTCGTCTCGCCGACATGCTCGCGTCGTTAGCGAAGGAGAAGGTGAATTTTCAGGCGCTGTGCGTGATGGATTCCGGCGGACGGGGGATGGTGCGGTTCGTGCCCGACAACGTCGAATCGGCCATTGCCGTGCTCGGCCTGATGAACGTCCGCTACGAAATCAACGATGTGCTGCTGGCCGAATTGCCCAACCAGCCGGGCGGATTCCGGCACCTTTGCGAGCGGTTGGCGACGGAACATCTGAATATCGACTATGCTTATTGCTCTTTCAACTCCAGCGGCAAGACCAAAGGAGGCGTTTCGGCGGTGATCAAAGTCAACGATTTGGCGAAGGCGCAGCGGATCATCGGCGTTACGGTCAACGGACGGAAAAAACGCCTGCCCATGCGCCGGCCGGTGAAAGTCGCCTTGGGCTGATCGGTTTTCGATTCTTTACGTGGGAAGCGGAAAATTAAACCACGAAATACACGAAACACACGAAAAGGTGAAAGGGGCTTTTGCGGAAAGAAGAACTTGCCCCGTTTGCGCGATTTCGCCAAGTCCCCGCCCCCCTCTCCCAATGGGAGAGGGGAAAAATTCTTGTTTTTTGCTCTTGCCCGAAGCGTTCGTTTTCGGGACACTACCGCCCCTTATCGGGCAAATGAACTTGGATTTTTCATGCGCGGGACTTTTCTAAGCTGCGGAATCGTGATGCTGCTGGCCGGATGCGCCGATCCGGGGACGACGCAATATGCATTAGGGCCGAATTTGCAACCGATCTCTCTTGAGCAGACGAGCCTGGGCAATCCGCTCTTCGTGCCGATCACCGATCCGCAATGCGTGTCGGATATGACGGCCGAAGTGATCGGCGACTATTTCAAGATCGCCTTCGAGCAGCCGGTCCATCAGGTCGGCAACACGCTCACCGAGGGGCACCTCGAGACGATTCCCGAAGTCAGCCCCACGCTTTTGGAACCTTGGCGGACCGACACCGCGAGCATCGACCAGCGATTGGAAAACACGCTGCAAACCTATCGCCGCCGGGCGACGGTGCGGATTCTGCCGGGCGAAACCGGCTATTGGATCGACGTGGCCGTCTTCCTCGAATTGGCCGATTTGCCCAAGCCCGAACAAGCTTCGGCCGGCGCGGCCACCTTCCGCTACGACAGCAGCCTGAATCGCGTGGAGAATCCGGTCGGCGGCGAAATCGCGGCGCAAGGTTGGATTCCCAAAGGCCGCGACGCCGTGCTCGAACAGCGCATATTGGGGCATTTGCAGTTTCGGGCGCAAGAGTTGCGCGGAAGATAGGCGTAATCGAGAAACGCCAACCGCCGGGAGAACCGGCGGAGTGGGGAGCGAACGGCGAATAAAATTAGCGCGCGGTCTTTTTGCCGCTTTTATTCTGACTGTTCAAAAGCTTTTGCAATTCTTGCTCGGCTTTTTCCATGGTCTTGATGCCCGCCTTGCCCGGAACCACCTTGATCGTTTTCTTGGTGGGCTTCGTCAGGGTGACGCCCTTGTTGTTTTTATCTCTTTTAGCCGCCTGATACGCCCTGTCGGCCGATTTGTATTCGTCCTCGATGCTTTTTTTCAGAGATTTCAAACTCGAAGCGGTTACGATCTGATAGTCGATGCCCACTTGGACGATGCTGTAGGTTTCGTTCGATTTGGCGGCGCCCGGAGCGCCATGCGGCGCCATGCCCGGCGCCATCATGCCCGGTTGCATCACGCCCCCTTGCATCGTCCCGGCTTGCTTCTTTCCGGTTTGCGTCTTAGTCCGCTGAGGTTGTCCTTGCAGCGTCATTTGTCCCGCCGCATCCTCGATGAAAGCAACCAGGGGAATTGCCAGCGCGAAACAAATCGCCGCGATAGATTTTCGGTGCGATGACATAACGAACTCCTTGAAATAGGGGTGAAAAAATCACCCATAATCCATGTCCACTCCCTTCATCCTATCATTATGGATGACGGATCGCAAGCAATGAATCGTGGATTGCGAAATCACACCCCCTAATATAGCTATTTGCATAAATGCTATGTTTGTGTGAGGGGAAGCGTCGCTTCATTTCGAAACAAAATCCCTGCTTGCGGGTGGAATAGCTCAATTGCCCGTGGCGGGAGCGGAGAAAAAACCATGTTGATTCGATTATCCTTGAGCCGATGCGTGCTCGTCGCGAGCATGGCGTTTTTCGGAATATCTTTATCACGGGGGCAGGACGATTCCTCGGCCGTACTTTGGCGGTATTATCCTCCCTTGAAGATTGGAACGCGGGAAATCGGCGAAGTCAATGGCGTCTATCGCCCCGAACCGGCCGTAGAGCTACCGGGGGATGCCGCTGAGGACTTGCCAGCGGAAGCAAGGCCTCGATACGCAACTCCGCATTCGCGTCTCGATCCGCAATTCGATTCCGAAACGCGGCCTTCCTGGACGCCGGAAACTTACGTCAAGCCGTATTTCACCCGGCAAAGCTACGATTATCCGACTTTCAATGAACCGCTGTACCGGCTCGAACCGGTTAACAAAGCAAAGATCGACAGGCCGCTTTACGACGCCCCGGACATTTACAAACCGTACTACACGCGGGAATATACCGAGGGGCCGGCGGAAGTCGCGCCGACCCTCGCCGCGCCGGACTACCGACGCCCGGATTACGTCATCGAACCGTATCGGCCTCCGGTCGAAAGGGCGCCGACGGTCGATCGTTCGGGAACCGATTACCATCCCGAGGCCTACCGCGGCCCCGTCTATCGGCCCGACGAATACCGGCCCCCGCGTCAACTGCCGCCGGAATACATGCCGCCGCCGAGAGAATAATATGGAGTAGGAAGCAGGTCTCTTTGCCGTTTCTTGCGAGCATTCACTCCGACGGTTATACTGAACGAGATTGGCATTGAGTTCTTAGATTACCCTAGCTATGGGGGTGAACATCCATGACTGCTTTATTGGAATCGGCTTTTACCGAAGCCGGAAAACTCTCGCCGGCGGAGCAAGACGTTTTAGCGGCTCGTCTTCTCGCCGAGTTGAAAGACGAAGATGAGTTCGACCGGACTATTGCCGCCACGGCCGACAAACTGGCGATGCTAGCCAATGAAGCGCTTGCCGAGCATCGCGCGGGCCAGACTCAAAGGCTGGACCCGGACCAACTATGACATCTTACACCACGCGACAGTTCCGCCGGCTCTTCGCCGCACTGCCGCGCAAAGTTCGGTTTCAAGCGAGGCAGGCATACCGGTTATTTCGTGAAAATCCGGCCCATCCCGGCTTGCACTTCAAACGCGTGTATGATGAACCGCCCACGTATTCTGCTCGCGTCGGCATCGGCTACCGTGCCGTAGGAGTGCTCGACGGCGACGCCATCGCTTGGTTTTGGATCGGTTCTCACGCAAAATACGATCGACTCTTGGAGCAACTCTAACCCAGCTATCATCTCTCTTCACGAAATGCCTCGTAGAGCGCCACAAGATTTTCGGCGGGGGTGTTGGCCTGGATATTGTGGACGGAGTTGAAGACGAATCCGCCGCCGGAGCCGAAAATGGCGATTCGCTCGCGGACTTCCTTGCGAATTTCCTCCGGCGTGCCGAAGGGGAGCGTTTTTTGGGTATCCACGCCGCCGCCCCAGAAGGTCAAACGGCCGCCGAATTTCTCCTTCAGAGTCTTGGGGTCCATGCCCACCGCCGAGCATTGCACGGGATTGAGGATGTCGAAGCCCGCCTCGATGATGTCCGGCAGCAACAAAACCACCGATCCGCACGAGTGGATGAACGTTTTCCACGGCGTGTGCTCGTGAATCCAATCGTTCACCTTTCGATGGAACGGCAGGAACAGCTTGCGATAGTTGTTCGGGCTGATGAAGGGGCCGCTTTGCGTGCCGAAATCGGTGCCGGTCACGAAGATCGCCGAAATGCGGTCGCCCACCGCGTCGTAAAGTTTCGACAAATTCGCCAGTCCGATCTCGCACTGACGGCGGAAGACTTCATAGACGAAATCGAACCGCGAAACGGTGCTCATGTACCATTCGGCGACGTCGCGGATTCCTTTGGGATGCTTCATCCACGGGGCCGGCACCAGGGCGATGTCGCCGAACGCCGTGCCGCCGAAATTCGCCACGATCGCTCGATCGCTCGCTTTCCGCAGCCGGTCGGCCGCGGCGGCGAAATACTGCAAATCCGCATCCGCAATCGGCCCGAATTCTTCGAGGTTGTCCGCGGGCTTCAACTGCTCGTCGTCGATCGGCTCCTGGCGGCGGATCGAATCGAAGTAATAGCCCCCCCTCGGCATCCGCCCGCTGGCCGGAACCGATCGGTCCCCTTCGGGATACATCAGGATATCGCCGTTCGGTTCGGGATCGGTGTTGAAACCGGCGGGCACGAGGACCGGCGTGCCGTCGAAAATCGTCCAGGGCTTCCACCCGCTATTCTCGAAGCCGAACATCGTTTTCCGACCGCCCAACCCCACAACGTCGAGTTCGAGGGCGTCCTGCAAGTCCGGGGCGATCTCGCCGAGCATCTGGTACGGCTCGGTGACTTTAACCGGCGTGCCGGGCGGATCGAGCTTTAGGGCCTGCCGCAGTTTGTAAACGCTCGTAACGTGCATGCCCGACACGGGAGTGCCGCCCAAATCGAGCGGAACGCGGTCGGGTTGTCGATGGCTGAGGGCGGCTTCAACGCGCTGTCGGGAATTCATGGGTCAAGCAAAAGGCTGGAGAAAAAAGAAAGAACCATTTAGCCCCAGGTGAATACACCGGGAGGATTATGTCGGATTATTGCATAAATACCAATCGGCTACCATTGGATTCTTTTCCGCGGCACTTGTCAAGTATCGTCGCGTAAGGGATTATAGGGAAAATCCGCCGAGGATTTCGGCCGAATAATATGTCCCGCCTCATTAACACCGGGAACTTTCCCATGAACGACCGCGGCAGCCCGACGTACGTTTTTCTCTTGACCCTGGTCGCCGCCTTGGGCGGATTGCTGTTCGGCTACGATACGGCCGTGATCTCCGGCGCGATCGGCTTTTTGCAGGAGCATTTCCAACTCGATCCGCAATACATGACCGGTTGGGCCGCAGCCTGCGCCCTGATCGGCTGCGCCTTGGGGGCCGGTATGGCGGGTCTCTTGAGCGACCGCTTCGGCCGGCGGGGAATGCTCATCGTCTCCGCTTTGCTGTTTCTGATTTCCGCGGTCGGCACGGCTTTTCCCCAGACGATTGCGCAATTCATCTTCTTTCGCATCATCGGGGGATTGGGCATCGGCGCGGCCTCGATGACCTCGCCCATGTATATCGCCGAAATCGCCCCCGCCAAAATCCGCGGCCGCATGGTCTCCGTCAACCAATTCGCCATCGTAAGCGGCATGTTGGCGGTCTATTTCGTCAATTTCTTCATCGCCGAATACGGAAAATACGAGGACCTACGCGCCATCGCCGCTCACGGTCCCGGACTCGTGGCGTGGAACGTGGACTACGGTTGGCGTTGGATGTTCGGTTCGGGCATTTTGCCATCGGTGCTGTTCCTATTTTTGCTGTTCTTCGTGCCCGAAAGCCCCCGCTGGCTCATCGCCAAGAACCGCGAGAGCGAGGCGCTCGCGATTCTTACCCGCGTCGGCGGCGCGCAACATGCCGGCGCCGAAGTAGCCGAAATCCGCGCGACCATCGCCCGGGAAACCGGCTCGATTCGCCAACTTTTCGAGCCGGGAATGCGGATGGTGCTCGTGATCGGCGTCGTGCTGGCGATTTTGCAGCAAGTCGTCGGCATCAACGTCTTCCTCTATTTCGCCCCTAAAATATTCGAAAAATTGGGATCGGAAACCAATGCCGCATTACTGGCGCAAGCCATTCTCGGCGCGGTCAATATGTTCTTTACCATCGTTGCCATCTGGACCGTTGACCGCCTCGGCCGGAAGCCGCTCATGCTGATCGGCGCGTTAGGCATGGGCATTTGTCTCGTCAGCATGGGATTCGTCGTCTATGGGAACTTGAACGCGCATCTGGCGCTCGGTTTCATCCTCGGATATATCGCCTGCTTCGCGCTTTCCGTGGGGCCGGTCGTCTGGGTAGTCCTCTCCGAAATTTTTCCCACGTCGATCCGCGGCCGGGCGATGGCCATCGCCACCGTCTGCCTTTGGATCGCCAACTATTTCGTTACGCAAACCTTCACCATGATGAACGACAGCCCGTATCTCGTGAAAAAATTCAATTACGCTTTCCCCTTTTGGATTTACGCGGCGTTTTGCGCCGTCATGCTCTGGTTCGTTTGGCGTTTCGTGCCCGAAACCAAAGGAAAATCCCTCGAAGAAATCGAACGCGGCTGGTTGAAGGGCTGACTTGCGGAGCGGACGAGCCGCCGGCTCTCGAAGAGGAACGTCTCTTTCTATGCCGCCGGCTCGTCTTGCGAAAATTCGTTGATTTTCTTCTTCAACGTCGTGCGGTGAATACCCAAACGCCTGGCGGCGGGGAGATATTGGCCGTGATACCGTTCGAGCGTTTTTTCGAACAACGGCGGTTCGACAATATTCAAGAATCGCGCGTAGAGGTTTTTCTCTTCCACCGGATCGAGGAGTTGCGATTCGGCCCACCGGCGTACGAGCGCGGCAAGCGACTCTTCAGCGCTCGCCGAAGCATCGTGGGCGGGATGCATGGGTGCGGGGAGATGTTCGGGGGCGATCGGCCCGCCGCGGGCGAGGATCAACGCATGTTCCAAGGCGTTGCGCAGTTCCCGCACATTGCCAGGCCAAGCCCGGCGGCTAAGCTCCGCCATCGTCGCGGCGGGAATGCACGGTCGGGGGAGTCCGTTTTTCGCCGAAAGCGAATCGAGGAAATGATCGGCCAACTCGGGGATATCCTCGGCGCGGCGGCGGAGCGGCGGAATTTCGATCTCGAAAGTGATTAGACGAAAGTACAGATCGTGCCGAAATTTGCCCTCGGCCACCAGTTGGCGGAGGTTTTGGTGCGTGGCCGAGATCAGCCGAAAATTGCTGGTTACCGGCGACTCGCCGCCGACCGGCAGGATTTCGCCGTGTTCCAACGTGCGGAGCAGTTTCACTTGCAAGGAGAGCGGAATATCCGCGATCTCATCGAGAAAGATCGTGCCGCAGTGGGCCTTCTCCAGAAGCCCCCGACGCGCAGTATCGGCGCCCGTGAACGATCCGCGCGCGTGGCCGAACAGTTCGCTCTCGATGAGCGACGGGCTGAGCGCGGCGACGTTCACGGCTACGAACGGCCCTTTGCTCCGGCGGCTGTAGCGATGGATCGCCCGTGCAGCCAGTTCCTTCCCGCTGCCGCTTTCGCCGACGAGATGCACACAGGCCTCGCTATGGGCGACCGCGGCAATCTGCTTGTAAACATCCTGCATGGCGGGCGAACGGCCGACGATGGCGTAATCCGCTTTCTTTTCGGGAGCAATATCCCCGGCTTCGTTCTCCGGCGGCGATTTTTCCAGCGCCCGGCCGATGGCCCGCCGCGCGACTTGCAGATCGAACGGTTTCAGCAGATATTCGAACGCCCCTTGCCGAACGGCGCGAACGGCGGTGGTCAAATCGCCGAAGGCCGTGATGACGATGATCGGGACCGCGCCCGACAATTCGCGCAGATGCCGCATGGCCGTCAATCCGTCCATGCCCGGCAGGCGGACGTCGAGCACGACGGCGTCGGGGCGCAGGATTTTCGCCGCTTCCAAGCCCCGTTCGGCCGAAGCCGCAGCCGAGACCGTATGCCCCATCGACTCCGCCAGTTTCGCCAGCCCCCAGCAAATGCTCTGTTCGTCGTCGATGATTAGCAAATGGGACATTGAATTTTGTTGACCGATTTTTTTGCCCCCGGCGAATACACCGGGGGCAGAATCGTAAAACCTTTGGTGTTTTTATAAGTATGCGGGGAATTTGTGGGCAAAACATGCTCTTTTTCGGCTCATCGTGCATTCACGGGGGGCTAAATGAGGGGAACTCCACCTCAAAGCAGGTCATGCCGTTCTCGCGCCACCAATGAATGCTCCCTCGATGCGCCTCGACCGTCTGCCGGGAGACATACAGACCCAAGCCGGTCCCTTCGGCTTTGTCGGTCGCAAACGGCTCGAATAAACGCTCGGCAATCTCCGGAGTCGGGCCGGGACCGCTATCGCGGATTTTCACCGCGGCGCTTCGCGCTGCGGAATAATTCATTTCGACCTCGACCTGCTTGACGTCGTCCTGGCTTCCGCCCGCCGCTTCGACGGCGTTGAGGAGCAGATTCACGAACAGTTGCCGCAAGTCGTCGGCGTCGCCGGCAACGACAAAGGTTTCGGTCGGTCGATTATAATCCAAATCGATTCCCGCATGAACGGCGCGCGGCCGGACCAACTCGATGGCGTCTTCCATCGGGATTTCGAGCGGAACCGGCTCGTGCGGCGCGTCGCGGCTTTGGCCCAGGGCGAGGAAACGCTGCAAGTACGATTCCATCAAACTCAATTGTCTGAGGGCGACATCGAGCGATTCCCGCTCACCTCGAATTTCCTTGGAAAAACAACGGAGTTGATGCAGTTCGATGGCCATCCGGCCGCCGGTGGCCGCGTTGCGCAACTGATGGGCTAGGCCCGCGCCCAATTGACCGAGAGTGCGGAGTTGCTCGTGCCGGCGAATCTCGCTTTCGAAACGCGCCAACCGCTCGGCCATGCGATTGATGGAAACCGCGAGATCGCGGATTTCGTCGTTCCGCGCCGGTGCCGGGAGGGGCTCGAAATTCCCCTCGGCGATCGCCGCCGCCCGATCCCCGAGCCGGCGGATCGGCTGCACGAAACGATGCGCCAAAAGCATCGACACCAGAACCAACGCGCAAATCGCCGCCGCGCCGACCAATAGCGCCGGATACGACGCGCGCCACAAGATCGCCGTCCAATTCTCTTCGGGATACAATACCGCCAGCCAACCGCCGGGCGTAATCGGGGGGCGGTCCCGCACCGTAATCCGCTGGCTCAAATACGCGCGATCCCTGAAGATCATTCCGGGCTGCTCCCGCTCGCTGTTGGATGCCGCTTCAAAACACTCCTGTTGCAGATATCTCTCCTCCGTTGCGCTCAACTTCAAAGTTCCGGCGCGGATGCGATAACCCTTATCGAAAAGCAAAAATTCTGCGCCCGACAGTCCGCTCATCTGCCGCAAGACCGGCTCGCTCAAGGGAAAATTCGCCTCGCTCAGCGTGCCGATAACGCGCTGCATATTTTCCCGCTGCACCCGCCGGGCGCGAATGGCCCCCCAAAAAGCGCTTAGCGCGCTGACCAACGCGATGGTCGCCACGACGACGGTGAGCATCGGCAGCAACAATTGAATTCGAATGGGCCAGCGCATAAGGGAATATCGAAGAAGTCCAGAGTGCCGAATAGCCTCAAGTTTCCTCGAATCGACGCATGGCGTCAACGGCCCCGCGCGATGGCGGTTTTTCCGACATAGCTGTCGATTTATTCGACGCGCTTGTCCGCGGAAAATCTTTGCCAAGTGGAATTCACGGGCCGGAGCAATGGGCATTCGGTACGAGATGCAAATCCGACTCGTTTGGCACAATTATTGCCTTCGATGCCATCTTTGGGTAAAATCGCCAATCGCATGAATTTGAGGTTCGAGGCAAAACGCTTCGATCGTGCATCCACGACTCAAGGAACGAATCATGAAGCGCAAATGGGTATTCTCAATTTCATCCGACCGCCGCGAGGGCTTCACGCTCGTCGAACTGCTCGTCGTGATCGCCGTGATCGGCGTTCTCGTGGGACTGCTGCTGCCGGCCGTTCAGGCGTCGCGCGGCTCCGCCCGCAGAATGGCGTGCGGCAACAATCTCAAGCAAATGGGCGTGGGGATTCATCTTTATCACGACAACTTGAAAACGCTTCCGCCCTTCGCCCAGGTGAAGCGGCTCGCCGGCGGCACGATTTGGACCGGCTACATGGGACCTCATTCCCGCATTCTCCCCTATGTCGAACAACACAATCTCACCAAGGCGATGGACACGAAAACTTCTTATGCCGACCACGCGAATAAAGCGATTGTCGGGCGCGTCGTCGAATTGTTCACCTGCCCCGGCGAAACGCAGCGGAATTTGAGGGACCATGTCGATTTCGGCTGGATCGGGTGGGTGAATTACGGCTTTTGTGCGGGCGATTGGTACGTTTGGAACGGGGTGGACAAGGAAGAAATCCCCACCCGCTCGGCGTTCGGCGTCAATCTCAGCCGCCGTTTCGTCGATTTCAAGGACGGCTTGAGCCACACGCTCTTTATGTCCGAAGTGAAAAACTATCAGGTAACGCTCCGCGACGGCGGCGCCTTCTCGACCATCAACGATCCGAATGCGATTCCTCCGCCGGACGCCGATCCCTTGACGGTCTGCCCGGAGTACCAGGGAAACGGCGCGACCGTGCATCGAACGGCACATACGCAATGGGCGGAAGTGTCCGTCCACCACAACGGATTCACCACGGCCTGGCCGCCCAACACGCGGACTCCCGGCGGTCCGAATTTCAGCGAGAACGACGTCGATATCATCAGCCGGCGCGAGCGGCTCGGCGGTCCCACCTTCGCGGCCATCACCTCGCGGAGCCACCATCCCGGCGGCGTTCAATCGCTCTTCGGCGACGGTTCGGTGCGGTTCGTGCAAAACTCGATCGACGGCTTTTTATGGCGCGCCTGGGGTACGGTCGCCGGCGGCGAAGCGGTTCCCAGCGAGGCAAATTGAGATATCCGACAATGAAGATTGCCAGGTTGTTCCTTATGTTCGCGGTCTTGTTTGCGGCAGGGTGCTCCTCGTCGGCGCCAGCGCCGCAATACGATTCCCAGAAGGCCAAAGATGTGCTGTTTCTGGCGTTGGAAACTTGGAAGCAGAATCGCGCCGGGACACTCGCCAAAGGCAATCCACCCCTGCGTTTCGAGGACGAAGATAATCGCGCCGGCTTCCGCCTCGTGGAATATCGACTGGAAGACGCCCAACAAATGCTCCGACCGTTCGCCGACGTTCGCGTCAAACTATCCCTCCTCGATCCCCGTGGTAAACTCATCGAAAAAACCGTTACCTATCAAGTTGCCCTGGAACCGGCCTTAAGCGTATTGCGAAACGATTGAAGCATCCCCCCTTTCTCCCTCCTTATTGGCGGTTGAAAAGACGGAAGCAGGTCGAACAGAATCGCGATCCCTCGGACGAAGGTTTGTTCGAGAAAAAATCTCCTCTCCATTGAGGGAATGGCACACTCGCAACATTACGGTCCGTCCGATAATCTCAGCGCATTTTAACCATTCGTCGGGAACTTCGCCCGGCAAAGTGGCAACCGATCGGCAAACATCCCCTTTTTTCTCCACTTTAACATAAATCATTTTTTCGGGAGCAATTTTCCCCGGCTCACTCGTCGATAAAAACAGAATAGATTATTTCATTACACAGTTCTTCATTCTTCATTCGTCGAAAAAGCCGCCATGCCCATTCAGCCCGATCTCTTGGTTTTGAAACTTATGGAAAAGCTTGCGGATCGGGATCCCCGCATCCGCCGGAACGCGACGGGCGCCTTGCGAATGCAGGGATGGAAGGCCGTGCCCGCGATTGCGGCCATCTCGCGGCTTACCGAAGACGAGGATCCGTGGGTGCGGCGCGAGGCGGAACGAACGCTGGAGGTCCTGCGTCCCATGCCGGCGCGCGTTTGATTTTCAGGGGACAGGATACAGGGGACAGGATACAGGGGGACAGGGGACAGGATACAGGGGACAGGGGACGGGGAACAGGGCATCGAAGATCGAGGTTCAAAACAGATATTCGTCATTCGTCTTTCCTTCCCCTCTCCCTGTCCCCTGTATCCTGTCCCCTCGAATGCACTCTTTCCCCTCGTTCGAGATTCTCGGCTTCGGCGTCGTGGCGGTGGACGAGTTGCTCTACGTGAAGGAATATCCGGCGGCCGAAAGCAAAGTCCGCGTCGAACATCGGTTGCGGCAATGCGGCGGATTGACCGGCACGGCGCTGGTGGCGGCGGCGCGGTTGGGCGCGCGGTGCGCTTATGTGGGCATGTTGGGCGAGGACGACTTATCGCGGGAAGCGATGGATTGTTTTGATCGGGAAGGGATCGACATTTCTTTCCACGCGAAAAATCCCGACGCGCGGCCCGCCCATTCGACGATCGTCGTGGATGAGACCCACCGTACGCGGACCATCTTCGCCTCGCTGGGCAGCGCGGCGGGAGCGGCTCCCGATTGGCCGCCGGCCGAGTTGATTAGTTCGGCGCGGGTGCTGCTGATCGATCATCATGGCGTGACTGGAACGCATCGGGCGGTTCGCATCGCCCGGGAATACGGCGTACAGGTCGTTGCCGATTTCGAACGCCACCCCGGAGGGGAGTTCGGTAGCCTTCTTAGTTATGTAGATCATCTGGTGATCTCGCGGAAATTCGCCGAAACTCTCACGGGCGAAAGCGATCCCGATCGGGCGATCGAGGCGCTTTGGAACGATCGCCGGGAGGCGGTGGCGATCACTTGCGGCGGCCAGGGTTGCCGTTATCGGGGGAAGGACTATGATAAACCGTTTACCCAGCCCGCCTTCCCCGTCGAAGTGGTCGATACGACCGGCTGCGGCGACGTCTTCCACGGGGCTTACGCGGCGGCGCTGGCGTGGGACTTTCCGCTCGAAGTTCGCGTGAAATTCGCCTCCGCGGCCGCCGCCTTGAAAGCGCAAGTTCGCGGCGGGCAGGCGGGTTGCCCTTCGCGGCAGGAAGTCGAAGCGTTTTTGGGCGGAAGGTCTTAGGTCTTGGGACTTGGATCTTCGTTGCGAAGCAAGTAGGTTATGCTTTAGCATAACATGGTTGTTATGCTGAAGGTTGTTATGCTAAAGCATAACCTACGCTTTTTTTTGTCTTCGTTGCGAAGCCGCAAACGGCTGTGGATTCATCCTTTATACTTCATCCTTCATACTTCGTCGTTCATCATGGCTCAAATGAAAGCGTTGGTAAAAAGCAAAGCGGAAGTCGGCCTCTGGTTGGAGGACGTGCCGGTGCCGGAATACGGCATCAACGAGGTGTTGATCGAAGTGCTGCGGACGGGCATCTGCGGCACCGACGTTCACATCTTCAACTGGGACGCCTGGGCGCAGAAAACCATTCCCGTGCCGCTGGTGATCGGCCACGAGTTCGTCGGGCGGATCGTCGATGTCGGCAGCAACGTGAAGGATTTCCGCGTGGGCGATATCGTCAGCGGCGAGGGGCACGTGGTCTGCGGGCGCTGCCGCAACTGCCTGGCCGGCCGGCGGCATCTCTGCAAGGAGACGGTCGGCGTGGGCGTGAACCGTCCCGGCGCGTTTGCCGAATATCTCTCGCTGCCGATGACCAACGTCTGGCATCTCGATCCGGCCATTTCGCTCGACGTGGCGGCGATATTCGATCCGCTGGGGAACGCCGTGCATACCGCGCTTTCGTTTCCCGTGCTGGGCGAGGACGTGCTGATCACCGGCGCCGGGCCGATCGGCATCATGGCGGCGGCGGTCGCCCGTTTCGCCGGCGCGCGGTACGTGGTCATTACCGACGTCAATCCGTACCGGCTCGAACTAGCGAAGAAAGTCAAGCCCACGCTCGCGTTGGACGTGAGCAAGTCCGGCATCGCCGAGGCGCAGAAAAAATTGGGCATGCGCGAAGGGTTCGACGTGGGGCTGGAAATGTCCGGCAATCCCGCCGCTTTCCGCGACATGCTGGCCAACATGGCCCACGGCGGGAAAATCGCCATGCTCGGCATCCCGCCCGGCGAAATGGCCATCGATTGGAACACCGTGATCTTCAACATGCTGACGATCAAGGGCATCTACGGCCGCGAAATGTACGAAACCTGGTACAAGATGACCGTGCTCATCCAGAGCGGCATGGAGATCGACCCGGTCATCACGCACCGCTTCCACTACGCCGATTTCGACCGCGGTTTCCAAGCCATGCGCAGCGGAAACTCGGGGAAGGTCGTGCTCACGTGGAAGGAAGCGTAAGGAGTAGGCAGTAGACGGTAGGCAGTATGCAGTAAAGATAGTACATGCTGCTCATCGCTCATTGCCACTTCCTGTTATCCTCTGCCTACCGCGTACTGCCTACTGCCTACTTCATTATGTACACCAGCTTCAAATCCCATCTTACCAACCAACTCGAAGAAATCCGCGCCGCCGGCCTGTTCAAAGGCGAGCGGGTGATCACTTCGCCGCAACGCGCGCGGGTGGCCGTAACCGACCGCGACGGCGTGTTGAACCTCTGCGCGAACAATTATCTCGGGCTGGCGAGCCATCCGGAGGTGATTAAGGCGGCGCACGATGCGCTCGACAAATGGGGCTACGGGATGGCCAGCGTGCGATTCATCTGCGGCACGCAGCAAATCCACAAGCAGTTCGAGCGGCAGCTTTCCGAATTCCTCGGCATGGAGGATACGATCCTCTACTCCTCCTGCTTCGACGCCAACGGCGGGCTGTTCGAGACGCTCTTTCAGGCCGAAGACGCGATCGTCTCCGACGAACTCAACCACGCCAGCATCATCGACGGCGTGCGGCTCTGCAAGGCGCAGCGGTTCCGCTATAAAAACAACGACATGGCCGATCTCGAGGAGCAGCTCCAGCAGGCCGCGTCCGCGCGCTTTCGCGTCATCGCCACCGACGGCGTCTTTTCGATGGACGGCATCATCGCCAACCTGCCGGGCATCTGCGATCTGGCCGAAAAATACAGCGCCCTGGTGATGGTCGATGATTCGCACGCCGTGGGCTTCATGGGCCGGCACGGCCGCGGCACGCACGAACATCACGGCGTGATGGAGCGAATCGACATCCTCACCGGCACGATGGGCAAGGCCCTGGGCGGCGCGAGCGGCGGATACACCTCCGGCCGCAAGGAGATCATCGACCTCCTGCGGCAGCGCAGCCGGCCGTATCTGTTCTCGAACACCGTGCCGCCGCCGATCATCGGCGCGGCGATGAAGACCATCGAGATTCTTTCCCGTTCGACGGAACTCCGCGACCGGCTCGAAGCAAACACGAAATTCTTCCGCGAAGGGATATCGAAACTCGGCTTCACGATCGCGCCGGGCGTTCACCCCATCTGCCCGATCATGCTCGGCGATGCGGTGCTGGCGGCGAAAATGGCCGAAGCCATGCTCCGCCGCGGCGTTTACGTGGTCGGGTTCTCGTATCCCGTGGTCCCCAAGGGCAAAGCCCGGATTCGGGTGCAAATTTCCGCGGGGCACACGCGGGAAGATCTCCAATTCGCCCTACACGCGTTCGCGGAAGCGAAGCGGGAATTGGAAATTTGAAATTTGTAACCGTTCACAGGGGACTGTCCCGATTTTCGCGGCGCAATAGATTATGGTGCTGTAAAAAGTGCTTAATCGCCGCGAAAATGGGACTGTCCCCCTCGCGCCGCGGGAAGGGGACAGGTCCATGTTTTCGGCCTACCGTTTGTCCACAAAATACGTTTTCACGCCGAAAAATGGACCAGTCCCC
>JADLEL010000038.1 GCA_020846145.1 Pirellulales bacterium
ACATGGACCTGTCCCCTTCCCGCGGCGCGAGGGGGACAGTCCCATTTTCGCGGCGATTAAGCACTTTTAGAGCACCATAATCTTTTGCGCCGCGAAAATCGGGACAGTCCCCTGTGAACGGTTACAAAAAATGAATCCGCTCGATTTGAAGAGTTCAATGCTTCTTTGCGTTCTGTTATGCGCGCTTGCGGCAGAGGCGTCGGAACCGCGGGCTGTCGCGGAATCCGAGCAGCAGATGCGCTCGGCGCAGGACTCGATCGGCCAAATCAAACGGATCGACAAGACCGAGGCGCCGCTCGCCTTGCGGACCTACGAACGTTGGTTGGGACCGCAAACCTGGGTTCGCGATACGAAGGGGCCGATCATCGAACTGGGCGAAGCGGGCCAGTTCGACGATGCGCACGTTCTCACGCCACTGGTCGCCTTCGAAAAGGGACAATATCGCCTGTGGTACAGCGGATCGCGCGATGCGGTCGCCGAACGCGTCTTTCGGCTCGGCGTGGCGACGAGCGACGACGGCCGGCGTTTCGAGAAGTTTCCTGCCAATCCGATTTTCGAGTTCGGCGACGGCAAACGTTCGATCCTCACGCCGACCTTGCTCCGCGACGCGGCGGGGAACGTGCTCCGCGAGAACGGCAAGCTGCGGATGTGGTTCAGCGCCGCCGATTTCCGCAGTTCGGGCGAGCATACGCTGCACGAATCGACGAGCGGCGACGGCTTCCGCTGGACGCCCCCCTCGAAACCGCAACTCCGCGCCGCCTACGCGCCGACGGTCATCAAGGAAGACGGCATTTACCGCCTCTGGTATGTTGACATCTCCAGTCCGAGCTGGACGATCCGCCATGCGACGAGCCGCAACGGGAGGGATTGGAACGTCTCGCCGCAAGTCTGCCTGAAGGTCGATCAATCGTGGGAGAGCGGCAATCTCTTTTACCCCACGGCCCTCAAGGTTGACGGACTTTATCTTCTATGGTACGGCAGCTACTGGCGAGGGCACTCGCAAAAGACGGCGCTCGGCTGTGCCGTCAGCGGCGACGGCTTGAACTGGATGAAGAATCCGCACAATCCGGTGTTTCGGCCCGAACCGGAGCGGCCTTGGGAATCGCATTACACGACGAGCCAGTCGGTGCTGCGCCTGCCCGACGGCTCTTGGCGCATCTGGTATAGCTCGCGCAAAGCGCCGCCCCACGCGAACAAGTATTTCGCCCTCTGCACCGCGCGTTGGGCCGGGCCGGAGCACGAGCCGGACGACGCAACGCTCGCCGACAAGATGCCCGACCCGTCCCGCGACCGCGTGGCCTTCGAACGCTGGCAACGCGAACTGCGCGCGCGGTTGACCGAGATGCTCGGCATCCCCAAAGACCGGCCGCCGCTCGCAGCCGAGTCGCGCGGCAACGTGGACCACGACGGTTTAACGATCGAAAAATGGGTGTTCACCAGCGAACCCGGCTCCCGCGTGCCCGCGCTGCTCTACCGGAAACAAGATCGGAAGGGACGCATGCCCGCCATCGTTCTGACCTATGGGCACGGCGGCAGCAAGTCGCAGCCGGATTACCAATACATCGCTCAAACCTACGCGAAGATGGGCATCGCCGTGCTGGCTATCGATCCGTTGGGCGAGGAAGAGCGGCACGAAAAATGGCAACTGGGCACGCGCGCCCACGATTCGCTCGAAGCTCACGAGACGGCATGGAAGGCCGGCCGGCCGATCATGGGTAAATTGGCGTGGGATGCGATGCGGGGCGTCGATTTTCTGCTCGCCCGCGGCGATATCGATCCGGCCCGGCTGGGCGTGGCGGGCAATTCGCTGGGCGGCGCGCTGGCCGGCTGGATGGCGGTCCTGGAGCCGCGGCTTTGCTGTGCGGTCGTCAGCGGCTGGGCATTCGACGACGAGGTGCTGCGCTACGGCAAGAATTGCACGCGCGTGCCCAACGAACACATGCGGAAGATGTGTACTTGGCCGCAGTATCTCGCGCTGGCGGCGCCCCATTGCTCGATGCTCGTGATGAACGGCGATGCGGACGTTATCATCGACTCATCGGGCGGCGGCGACGTTTGGCGCGGCACGCGGCGGAACGTCGAGCAAGCGGAAAAAACCTACGCCCAGTTGGGCAATCCCGGCGGAATTGCCGCATGGTTCGAGCCGGGCGGCGGACACCGGCCATATCCGGCCCACAAAGCCGGCTTGAAATGGCTCGTCGGCCGGCTGCATCCCGCCGGTTGGACAAAAGAAAACGTCGAGCGACTGGCCGATGCGAACTTCGGCCAATGGGCGTCGCTGCACAATCTCAAACTGGAGCGATTGTACGGCACGCCGCTGCACCTCCAAGGCGCGACGGTCGCCGAAATGAACATCCGCCCCCTCGCGCCCAAGGACCTCGCCTGCCTGCGCAAGGAGGAATTGGGCGATCCCGCCTACACTCTCGACGGCTGGTTGAAACGCATTGGACGGAAGCAGTCCGCGGGAGAAGGAACTCCGTTCGACAACAAGATTGATACGAGAATGGTAAAATGAGATTTCGCGATATTGTTTCAACGGCATTGCGCGGAATATGTCTGGCGCTGTTATTGAGTTCTCCGATCCCGGCCGGAAAATCCGATTCGGAAACGGCATCCCAAGACGATTCGCGGGCGCTGCGCAAAGCTCCCGCGGAAATCGAGAAAATCGAAGCCCCCTTCGAGATGCCCCAATTGAGCCGCCCGAGCTTCCCCGATCGTTCTTTCGACATTCGCGAATTCGGGGCCAAAGGCGACGGGAAGACGAAAAACACCGAAGCCATCAAGAAAGCGATTGCCGCGTGTTCCGCGGCCGGCGGTGGAAAGGTGCTCATTCCCGCGGGAAAATGGCTGACCGGACCCATCCACTTGAGGAGCAATATCGATCTTCATTTCGCCGAAGGCGCGGAACTGCATTTCAGCGACGATCCCCAAGATTATCTGCCGGTGGTTTTCACCCGTTGGGCCGGTTTCGAGCTCTTCAACTATTCCCCCCTGATCTACGCCCGAGATTGCGAAAACATCGCCGTCACGGGACCGGGCAAGATGTACGGACATGGAGCGGCCTGGTGGAAATGGAAAAACGGCAGCCGCACCGCCGAGCATATTTACCGCGAACAGGTGTTGAAAGGCGTCCCGCCCGAGCGGCGCATCTACGGCACGCCGGAGGCCGGACTTCGGCCGCAGTTCATCAGCCCCGTGAATTGCAAGAACGTGCTGCTCGAGGGGTTCTCCATCGAGACTCCCGGCCCGTTCTGGACCGTGAATCTTATCTACTGCGAAAATGCGATCGTCCGCAACCTGCGCATGCGGACGGTCGGCGGCCCCAACACCGACGGAATCAACATCGACTCCTGCCGAAACGTGCTCATCGAATACTGCCGGATCAGCGCCGGCGACGATTGCATCACCATGAAGTCGGGAATCAACGAAGACGGCCGGCGGGTGAATCGGCCGACGGAAAATGTCGTCATCCGTTACAATTTGGCGCTTCGAGGGCACGGCGGAGTCGTCATCGGCAGCGAAATGTCCGGCGGCGTGCGCAATATATTCGCGCACGACTGCCGCTTCGAGGGCACCGACGCCGGCCTCCGCATAAAGTCCAACGCCGCGCGCGGCGGGACCGTGGAAAAAATCCGATACCGAAACATCCGCATGGAGAACATCCGCGACGAGGCCATTCAAATCCGCACCGACTACGGCGCCTACATGGCAAGCAGGAACGGGAATGCGCATCCGATCTTCCGAGACATCGCCATCGAAAACGTAACGTGCAACGGCGCGCAGGCGGCGGCGAACGTGCGGGGCACGGCAAACCGGCCGATCGAAAATCTCACGCTGAAAAACGTAGCCATCGAAGCGCGGACCGGAATGGTTTTCGAGTGGGTGGATCGCTTGCGGCTGATCGACGCCGCCTGCAAGCCGTCCCAAGGCGCTCCCCTCGCCTGCAAGAATTGCCGCGATGTCGCGACGGAATAGCGCGCTCATTTTCAGCAACTTTGCCGCGGGGGAACGATAAACTTTTCTTATGCCATTGCGGCTTCGTTTCTCCGCAACGGTCCCGTTGTCGGTCGAGACGCCAGCCGTCCATTGCGGGAAGCGAAACGCGGGATGGTTTTCCCCTCTCCCGCAAGGTTTTCGCGGAAGCGCGAATGCCGCTTCTCGACGGGATTCGAAAGCTCCTTAGGCGCTGTCCGACAATAAACTTCCGAATTCCTATGTAGTAGGCACACTCCGTGTGCCGTAATTCGCGGACGGCACACGGAGTGTGCCTACTACGATTCCGGCAACTTATTGTCGGGCAACGCCTTAGTGTTTCACCTTGACGGTGTTGACTTCGGTCGGCTTATCGGATTTATAGCCTTTTTCCAATTGGTTTTCGACGGCGACAACGCCCCGCTTGTGTTCCGCGGCGATTTTTTCGATCTCCGCGAGCGCCTCCGGGTGCGAGGCGGCGACGTTGTATTTCTCGGAAGGATCGCAACCCAAGTCGAACAACAGCGGCGGTTCGTGTTCGTATTCGGTCCGGGCTTCGCTGCCGTAAGCGGCGCGCGTGAAGAAATGGGCCTTATATTTGCCGTGCCGGACGGCGTAGAGCTTCTTCGCCCGATAAAAAAACATCGTCTGCCGCGGGCTTTCGCCCGTGCCCAAGAGCGCGGGGGAAATATCGACGCCGTCGATCTGCCGGTCGTCGGGCAGCTTCGCGCCGCAAAGCTTGATGCAGGTGGTGAACAGGTCCATGGTCGATCCCATCTCGCGGACGACGGCCGGTTTGATGGCGCCGGGCCACCAGAACAGGGCCGGCTCGCGCATCCCGCCTTCGAAAGAGCAGCCCTTGCCCTCGCGGAGCAGGCCGGCCGAGCCGCCGTTCGCGCCGAAACTGAGCCAAGGCCCGTTGTCGGAAGTGAAGACGACGAGCGTTTTCGCGTCGAGTTTCAACCGCCGAAGGAGATCGAGGATTTGCCCCGCGCTGTCGTCGATTTCCTCGACCACGTCGCCGTAGAGTCCCCGTCGGCTCTGCCCGACGAACTTCTCCGAGCGGAACAGGGGGACGTGCGGCATGGTGTGCGCCAAATAGAGGAAGAACGGCTCGTTCCGATGCCGCTCGATGAAGCGAATCGCCTCGGCGGTGTAGCGCTTCGTGAGCAATCGCTGGTCGCTGGCCGGCTCGATCGCGGTCTCGTTGCGAATCAAGGGGCCGGTGTAGTAGTCGGCCCGGGGATCGAGGCCGGGGAATTTTCCGGGTTCGCGCACGCGGCCCATGTCGTTCGAATAGGGCAAGCCGAAATACTCGTCGAATCCTTGCGAACGGGGCAGGAATTCCGGCGTGCGGCCGAGGTGCCATTTGCCGATGCACGCCGTCGCGTAGCCGGCGTCCTTCAGGGCCTCGGCCAGCGTGATCTCCGCGTGCGGCAGGCCCGCCGTCGAGGAGGTCGTCAGCACGCGCGGCGCCTCGGCGCACATCCCGCTGCGGATCGGCAGCCGGCCGGTCAAGAGCGCCGCCCGGCTCGGCGTGCAGACGCTCGCGGCCGCGTAGAAATCGGTCCACCGCTGCCCTTCCGCGGCCATGCGGTCGAGCCGGGGCGTGGCGATCGTCGGGTGGCCGTAGCAACCCAAGTCGCCATAGCCCAGGTCGTCGGCGAAAATGATGACCACGTTGGGCCGGTCCGCCGCGGCGGCGATCCCCGTTCCGATTCCCAGCAAAATCACCGCCGATGCGGCGATCGTTCGCGGCAAAATGGAAAGCATGACGGAATCTCTCCCTGCATAAAAGAGTAATCGGTGCGGAACAACGCCATTGTAACACGGACCCCGCGGCCGCGACAACCTCGCGTTCGGCAAGCTTCGCGCTCCCCGATCCTGCCGCACGGCAAAGTCGGCAGGACGGGCATCCTTGCCGTTGGAAAGCCGCGACCAGTGGTCGCGGTTCGCAGGAGACGGGAATGTCCGGCCGCCCGGTTTGCAAAACTTTGCGGATTTCCAGGGAACGCGGTTAAAACGAGGATCGCGAAAGCGCGATAGGGCGAAAGCGCGAAACGAGCACGGTTTATGGAAGCGGAAGAGTCGGCGCCGATTGGCGTTTGACGTTCGTTAGCGTCGATGAATCGAGACCAGCCGGCAAAGTTGCCGAACACAGCCTCTTGTGGCGGAGCCACCCAGCTTGAAAAAAATATCGGGCCACCCGCGACTGGCCATGAAGCCTGCCCCCTCTTGTGTGTCAAACATATGCCAGCTATACTAAGGGGTATGTGGGAACACTTAGCCTTCGCAATGTCCATCCAGAAAGGTCATCCATGAATTACCAGAAAGTTGACGTTTCCGAACAACAACTAGAAGACCTCACTCGCAAATATACAGGCATGATTGAGGAGGGGCTTGTTTACGTCGATCACCAGAGGCAAACGGCCGGAGGTCGGCTAGACGTTCTCATGGTTGACAGGGAGAAATCTCTTGTTGTGGCGGAACTGAAAATCATCGAAGATGATGGAATGTTGTTGCAGGGACTTGACTACTTTGATTATGTCTCCACCCACGTTGAAACCTATGCACGCTTTTACAAAGAACACTCGATAAATCCGACGAAAGAAGTCCGTTTACTTCTGATTGCTCCTAGTTTTTCTCAAGCTCTCATCAATCGCTGCAAATGGCTTAATTTGGAAATTCGACTATTTGCATTCAATTGTCTGAAGTTTGACGGGCAGGATGAGACTGTTCCGATTTTCTCGGAGCAAACCATTCCCACTTCCCCGCCGCCTCCTGATGACACCACTATTGAAAAACACTTGGCCTACATTACTGACGAGGGAGTACGAAACAAGGTCATGGCCCTCTTGAAAGAAATCGAGAATTGGAAGCCAGGGGCTATTACCATTGAACCAATAAAAAATGCAATTTCTATGAAGGTCAACAATCGTGTTTTTACATACCTAGACCCACGCCAAAAACATTTTTTGATCGAAACATTCAATGCCGAAGATGAGTGGACGGTATATCCAGTCAAGAACGATGAACAATTGACGAATGTCAAAGCATTGGCCAAGGCTGCAATGGAAAGAAAAATGAGAATATGATGGGCTGATAATTGAATGCGTTATGTCGCTTTCTCGCCAACGCTTCACTTGATGGACGAGTCGCATACTCTGTCACGCTGAACGCCGACTCGATCGGACTGGTATTGCCGATGAGGGATTGGCGGATTTCAACTGGTTTCGGGGAGGAAGGTGGGGAAGTGGAGGCCGGCGAGGGGCGGAGCCGCGCCGCGGACTTGGGCGAAGTGGGTTTCGCAGTTTTTTGCTCCCCAGGCGTACATCTGTGCGACCAGCGGGCGGGAAGAGACGGGAATGAGCGCGACGGGCGAGCGGCCGCGATGCCGGTCGAACTCGGCCGCCAGCAGCGCGAGGGCGGCATCGGGCGTGCGCGCCGCGCCGGGGCCGATCATGTTGCAGCCCGGATGGCCGGAGGAGGCCATGAATCCGTCCAGTCCGCCCGCCGCGCCGCGACAAACGGAGAGATGCCAGAATCCCTCCCGATTTTCGAGGAAATGGCGGAAATCCTGCTCGCGGCGGATGCCGGCGATTTCCATTTCGAGCGCCGCGACGGCCGGCACGTCGTCGAGCGTCGCCGTGCGCACGCGGCCGGCACAAGGCGGCGGCGGGAAAATGCCTTCGGCGGGCACCGTCAATAACATGTCTTGATAGGCCGCGAAAGGCGCGAAGCCGGCGCGCGAGTAGAGCGAAAAGGAATCGAGATTCATCGCGCTGGAGACGAGCCGGAGCGGAAGTTCGAGCCGTTCGGCGTGCTCGATGATGCGGTTCAAGAGCAGCCGGGCCACGCCGCGGCCGAAATAATTCGGATGGACGTTCATGATGCCCAGCGAAACGTGCGTCGGCCGGGGGTGGAAGAAGCAGGAGCCGGCCAGGCGGCCGGTTTCGGCGTTGACGGCGACCAGTCCGCAGCCGGGATCGAGCGCCTCGTAAACGTCGAAGAAGACGGCCGTCGTGCCCGGCCCGCCGGTGAAGATCGCCGGGCGGCCGCGGCTTTGATACCAGGCGTTCACCGAGACGCAGATCAGCTCGGCCACTTCGCCGCGGTCGGCCGGCGTCATGGTTCGCAATTCGATCGGTTCCATGATGATATTATACTACTTGCTCCAAGTTCCCTTCCGCATGGCGTCGCGGGCCTGGTGCAAGGCCGCGGTGCGGTAGAGGTGGTACTGCTTGTCGTAGGCGGCGAGCGATTGGTCGAGCCGCTCGCGGGCCGCGAGGTACTTGTCGAAATACGGCTTCGCCTCGCCTGTCGCTTCGTCGCCGGTGAAAATGCCGGCGCCGCCGCGGAGCCGCGCTTGGAAGTAGTTGAGCGTCGTCTCGCGGAAGTCGCACATCAGCGTGTAGAAGGCCAGTTGGTGTTGCAGCGAATCGAGCGTTTGCGCCGCTAGTTCGCGGTTGGGCACGCTTTTTTCCACGGTGGTGAATAAGGCCAACTGCTTGCCGGCGAGTTCCGGCGCTTCGCGGGCCTCGGCGATCATGCGGGCGTACTCGGCCGGCAGGAGCGACTGCATGTAGGGGCCGTAGCCCTGCTGGGTGAGCACGAACCAGCGGATATGCGGCAGCGGCCACCAGACGTTGAGCTTGGCGTAGTCGCTAATGTAGTGTCCGCGTTCGATGGTGCGGGGGGAGATGCGGAGGATTTGGACGACGTTCCCCGCCGCCGCGTCGCCGTAAGTCGCCGCCGCCCACTTGCGCAGCAGCACGAGCGGATCGGCCTGGGGATCCATGCCGAGGGCCGCGGCGAGGTAGGTGTTGGCCTCGTTCCATTCGGCGAAGCCCTTCATGTAGGAATAGTGCGTCTGCGGCTCGTCATCGACGCCGTTGGGGCCGCCGCCCTCGTTGGGCCAGAGCCAGTAGCCCGCCACGTTCGGCATTTTGGCGGCCTGGGTGAACGCGGCCGCATAGTCCTGCCAGGGGCAATCGGGGAAGACGCCCATGGCATGGTACTCGCGGCGGGTCTGGATTTCCATGATTTGGCGGTGTTTGCCGACGCCGAGGCTGGGATTGACCGGGTTGTAGTACCAGAAGTCGGTCTGCACGTGCTTCACGCTGACGATCAGGTTCTCGGTGGGCATGTCGCGCCAGACGCGGTCGTAGAGGTACGCCTGTCCGGTGATCGTGTCGAGGCCCAGCGACCAGGTGCGGTGGATGTATTTTTTCTTGTGCTTTTGGCAGACGATATCCCAGGTGTTCTGGATCAGCTTGCGGTAGTTTTTCGGGTCGCGGCCGCGGCTGTCGGCGATGCCCTTGGCCACGTAGCCGGGGGTGGGATAGAGTTCGCCGAGCCGCAAGATCACGCCGGCCAGTTCGGGCAGTTCGGTCAAGACTTCGTCGTACTTGGCGCGGTAGGCTTCCCAGAGGCGGGGATTATCGGCGGAGATTTCGCCGATCCACGCGCCGAGCGGCGGGGTAAACATGAACTCGTCGGTGTAGAGATAAAAGTCCAGCCCGTGCTTTTTCGCAATCGAAATTAGCTGCTTGAAATACTGCCTATGCCAGAGGTGCCGGGCGCGGTAGAGGCTGTCCTTGGGATACACGGAGTATGGATCGCCGGGGACGAGCTTGTCGAAGGTTACCAGATGCGCCAAATCGCCGAGGGTAACGCCGTTGCAGCCCAGGTCGGCCATCACCTTGCAGTAGGCGTCGAAGCGCGGCAGGCACTCGGCGGCGTATTTTTCGTTGACGTAGTGGGGGCCGGTCTGCGTATCCATCTGGTTGTGGACGTAGTTGTCCCAGAAAACCACTTTGCCCTTGAGGTGGACGTCCTGGTAGTAGAACGGCCCGAAGGCGGCCGCCAGGCGCAGCTCGAAGGGACTTTTGGCCTCCTTGAGCGAGAGCGCGGCGGGGAGTTCGCCGGTGGAAGCGGCGGCCGTTCCGGCGAGAGCGATAACGAACGACAATAATAAAGTCATTTGAAGCAAATGTTTCATGGGGAAGTCTCCGTGAAGGAAGTTCATTTCATCCGGCTAAAGCGCACCTAGCCGATTAAGGCCGCGGGATCGTGACCGCGTCGGCCCAAAGGGCCGGCAGTTCGTCCAACCCCAGGCAACGCCTGGGGAAAACGGCGCGACAAAACATTTTCGCGTCGGCCCAACGGGCCAATCGTTCTCCTTCCCAAAGGAGAACGGCCGGCCCTTCGGGCCTAAAAATTTTGCGGTGGAGGCCCTCTCCCCTGGGCGTTGCCCAGGGCTGGGCGAACGGCTGGGCCTTCGGCCCGAAATCGAGTGTTTTTTTCGCAAATTGGCGGGTCTGCGCTGCGCTTGACCCACCCTACTCGCTACTCACGAAAAACTTACCACAACGTCTTTCCGGTGCGGAAGTTCTCCATCGTCGCCTGGCCTTCGTTCATCATTTTGAGACCGCGATGGAGTTCCTCGGTGCGGAAGAGTCCGTACTGCTTGTCGTACCGCGGCAATTCCTCGGCCACGCGCCGGGCAGCCGCTTCAAATTTCTGTTGGTACTCTCGCGCTTCGGGCGTTCCCCGGCGATTCAGCGCCTGGAAGTACCAGACCACCGCCTCGCGGAAATCGCGCATCGTGCGGTAGAAGCATTCCTGGTGTTCGAGCGATAGGAGCGTGTCTTTGGCCAGTGCCTTGTCGGGCACGGAATCGATGACGGCGCGGAAGAGCCGCAACTGCTCGACGGCGATTTCGTGCGGCTCGTAGCCTTCCAGCACGCGGGCCATCGCCGCCTTGGGCAGCAGCCGCTCCTTGTAGGCATCGTAGCCGTTCAGCCGCAGCGCGAACCAGCGTTTTTGCGGGTCGGGCAGCCAGAGATGCCGCTTGCCGTAGCTCTCGAAATACAGCCCGGTCTCGGTGGCGCGCTGCGAGAGGAGGAGGATTTGGGCCACGTTCTCCGCCGCCTGTTTGCCGTACATCGCCGCCGCCCAGGTGCGGAGGATATCGTGGACGTCGCGTTTCGGATCGTGCCCCAGCGCGGCGGCGACGTAGGTATTGGCCTCGTTCCAGGCGGCGAAGCCTTTTAGGAAGGAGTAGTGCGTCTGCGGCTCCTTGTCGTTGCCCGCGGCCCAGCCGCCTTCGTTGGGCCAGAGCCAGTAGCCGACGACGGCCGGCTTGCCGGCGGCGCGGCGCATGTCGCCTGCGAAATCGCTCCAGGGGAGCGCGGGGAAAGTGCCCATGCTATCGTATTCGCGGCGCGTTTGGAACTCGACGATCTGGTCCTGGTTGCAAAGGCCGATGGTCGGATTGGGCGCCTGATAATACCAAAAGTCGGTCTGCGGATGCTTGATGCTGACGATCAGGCCGGGCTTTTTCGGCCCGCCGAAAACGTCCTCGTACAGGTCGGCCTGGCTGTGGAGGTAATTTTCGGTTACGGTCCAAGTGCGGTGGACGTACTTCTTGCCGTGCTTTTTGCAGACCACCTGCCACGTTTCATCGACCAGCCGGCGGTAGCGCTCGGCGGCGTAGCCGCGGCTATCGACGATGTTCTTGCCGGCGTAGCCTTCGTAAACGTAGATTTCGCCGAGGCGCAGGAGCACGCCCGCCGCGTCGGGCAGTTCGGTGAGGAGTTCTTCGTACTTGGCGCGGTAGGCTTCCCAGAGGCGCGGGTTTTGGTCGGAAATCTCGCCGATCCACTTTTGCAGGTTGGGCGTATAGACGAATTCGTCGCTGTAGATGTAGAAATCCATCCCGTACTTCCGCGCGATCTGGATCAATTGCTTGAAGTAGTTGCGATAATAGAGGTGCCGCTTGCGGTAGCGGTCGTCCGCGCCGTAGATAGCGTGGGGATCGCCGGGCACGAGCTTGTCGAAGGTGACGAGATGGATCACGTCGCCCACCACGGTGGCGTTGCAGCCGAGTTCGGACATGATCTTGCAGAAGTTCTCGAAGCGGGGGAGCGCTTCTTGGAAGCGTTTTTCATTGACGTAGTTCGGCCCCTGGTCCGAGTCGTAGTCCTGCCGCCACTGGTTGTCCCAGAACGCGGCGCTGCCTCCCATCCGCTCGTCGATGAGGTAGAAAGGCGAGGAGCCCATCGTCATTCGCAGCGCGAAGGGGCTTTTGGCGTCCTTCAGGGATAGGCTCTTCGGCAGGGTGATGGTGGCCGCGCCCGCGCTGCGCGCGAGCAGGACGAACAAGAGAACGCAGAAACAACGAAGCCGGCGATTCATCCAGGAAACCTCCACAATCGGATCGAGATGGGCAGGGTGAAAACTCCGCAAAGAAACTGCGCCACGAGCGCGGATCGGGTCGGGACGAAAAAAACCGAGTAATCGAGGACGACTCAAGGGAGGTCGTTTTACGCCGAACGACCGATCGAACGACAATCCAACGTCAGATTTTCCGATCATATCGGAGATGCGGCGCGCCGTCAAGAACTCGCCGCCGGGCCTAGTAGAATGAAATGCAAATGCCAACGCCCAACGCTCTCCGCTCATGAGCGCTTGGAGTCGAAGAGCACTTCGACGTCGATCCATTGATGCGAACCCATCGGAATGTGGACCGTATCGCCCTCGACGTTCAACTCGGCGGGCGGGGCGTCGCCGGTTTCGAGTTTGGCGGCGGCGACGACGGATCGCAAGCAGCGCAGCTTGAGTTGGGCGGGCCGGCCTTCGGTCTCCAGCAGGCGCACGCGGAAACCGGATTGGGATTGATCGCCACATTTTTCCGGGGATTCACTCGTACCGCATCGTTGGCCGTCGTTAGCTTCGCTCCCCCGAGTCGATGCGTGGGCTGAACTTTCTCCGGAAAGCGGCAGCCAGGAGGTGGCGATGACGTTGCGGTGGTCGAGGTGGAAGAGCCAGCCGGAACGGGCCGGGGGTTTCAGCGGCCCGAAGAGCTTGATCGGCGGAGCGATGAACGACAAGGCCGCCACGGTCGGGTTGGGCACGTCGATCCCCACGCCGATGCGGAACTTTCGCGCCGATTCGCCCTGGACGATCAGCAGCGAATCGAGTTTGCGCGGGCCGATGCGGCGATGGTGCGGCAGGCCCCCGCCGAGAATCGTGGTCCGCAGCTTGCCCGACCGGATGTCGATGAAAAGCGGCGATTCCAGTTGCATCGCGCCGGTCGGTTGGTTCGCGAGATTCACGCTGCGGAAGAAATCGCAATACTCGTCGTGCCAGGCGAAGCGGCAGGCGTAATAGGAATTCCAGGGGCGGGCGTCGGGCAAACGTTCGGGATCGATTTCGATCTCGATCTCGATGACCCGGCTGCCGCGCCAAACGCGCGTGGTTTGTTGAAAACCGGCCACGCGCTGCCCCTCGCGGTCCATCAGCCTGCCGCGGCAAAGCATTTCGCCGAGAACCGAACTCGACGAAGCGATGCGAAACTCGTCGGCGGCCATGATCGAATAATTTTCATCGCTCGTCGGATCGCCTTCGCCCCGCGGCATCCGCAGGGCAAGCTGCTGGGCCAGGCGGGGGTGGCGGCTTTTGAAGTCCGATACGGCGCGAATCGCGCCGGTGGACGGATCGAATTTGATCTCGAAAAACTCGTTGCGCAAACGGTGCTCGTCGGCCAGCGGCGGTTCCGCTTTGGGCTTTGCTTTTTCCCCCGAATCCTCCCCGCCGGAACCGATCCAGACGAAGCCCATGCTCGGCAGATCGACCACCGCGGCTTTTTCGTCCGCCGCGCGAACGGCATCGGAGCATTCGGGAGATGCGGCAAGTTCGGGCAGGAGGAAGCCCTCGCGCCGCGAAAAACTCAGAGGATTTACCAATAAATAGCCCTTTTCCGCCGTGGAATAAGTTCGTGAAGGCGCAGGCTTGCCGCGGAGATTCTCGGCGAAGGCGACGACCGCCGCGTCGAGCGACTCCTGCAATTGTCGGTCGAGTCGATCATTTGAAGAATCGCCGTTATCTTCATACGGGTGCCATGTCCACGCTTGCCGTGGGCATGTGGAGTATTCTCGATCTTCCCTCATGCCCACGGCAAGCGTGGGCATGGCACCCGTATATTTGCTTGAGAGTAATGTCGTCAGCACATTTAGGGTCTGAATACTTTCTAAAATGCTTTCCCGTCGATAATATCGCACCCAACGCGATATGGCGTCTCGACTGCCCTCGGCGGCGTCTTGCATCAAATAAGGCGAACGGTACTGATCGGGCTGGTATTGCACCCGCTGGCCGGCGAATTGGGTCTGCTCGAAAAACTCGTCGATCGTGCAGAAATAACCCAAGACGCGCGAATACGAGGTAATGCGGCGGAGGTCGTCGTACCAGGGCGAAACGCGGCCCGGCCAATGCGCGAAGACCTGCACGGGCGCGTGGTCCAATTCCATGCCGTTGCCCAGCCGCTGCGGCAGGGAAAGGAAGGAATCGGCCTTGTCGGCGTCGAGGGGGATGCGGGCGAGGGCCTCGATCGTGCCGCCGTCGAATCCTTCCCACTGGATGCGGCTTTGGTTGCCGGCGGGGAACTGCCCGTCGTCGAGCGTGAAGTGCAAGGCGGCCGAAAAGCCGTGCTTTTCCAAAATCCGCGGCAGGGCGAGCGTGAGGCCGAATTTCCGCCGCCCGTACACAGTGGGTCGGCATGCAAGATGCCTTTCATAAGAGTCGATGCCCTTTTCCAGGTTTTTGGCGATCGCCTCGGGCGGAAGGAGCGGCAGGGGCAACTCGGCGTATTCTCCGCCGATCAGTCCCGCCGTCTTTTGCGAAATCGCTGCTTTCAACGCGGCCAGCGATTGCGGCTCGCGGGCGGCCATTTCCTCTAAAACTTCGCCCGTGAGCAGGAAGTTGCGCGGGGCGCCATGCGGGGTGCCATGCCCACGCTCGTCGTGGGCATGTTGCGAGTATTCTTCCGATTCATCCATGCCCACGGCAAGCGTGGGCATGGCACCGGACGCTTGCAGTTCCTTGCGCAACGATTCGCCGAGCGTCGTGGAAGCCAGGAGCGTCAAATCCAACAGCCGCGGTTCGGTGGGATAGAAATACTCGCGGGCATCGTGCAGCCGATCGAACGCGCCTTGCAAATGGGTGCGGGCGTTTTCGCCGTCGCCTTGCGCTGCCGCTTCGGCCGCCGCAAGAAGCGATGTTCGGAATGCGCTTTCGTCCAAATTGCTCATGTATCGCAACTTGCGCGTGAGCAGTTCGACCATCAAGTGGCAATAGCCCAGGGCGTGGAAATCGGCGACGAGTTCGGAATCGACGGCCGGCGGACGCTCGTCCAGTCGTTCCAAGGCGGCGGCAGCCAAAGCTTCGCGATCGGCGATATTTCGCAATACCGCCGCGCCGGCCGTTTGGGCCTCGGCCAGCCACTCTTCCGGCAGAAGGGCTTCGCAGCATTCGGGTAAAATGACGAGGCTTTCCGAGGATTCTTGCGAGGGATTATGGGCGGAGAGCCAGCCGGGCATCGAATGCGCCGCATGGATCAGTGCGGGATGGTACAGGGCCGTCCAAGCCGAAAGGATTTGCGCCGCCTCCAACGCACTGCACTCGATCTCCAGGTTCTCGAGACCGTGGCAAGGCAGCAGCACCAGGAGGCGATTGATTTTCATTTCCGATCCGTCCAACAGGGGGATATGCCGTTAGGTAGGTTATGCTTCAGCCTAGCGCGGCATAGCCGCAACCAATCGTTTAGCCCGGAGCCAACGGCGACGGCGGGTGGAGTTTTCCAGTGTCCCTTACGCCCGCCGTCGCCGTTGGCTCCGGGCTAAACGAAAAACATTGAGGAATTACCAACAATCCTAAACACGAATGGCATCACATCTTCGCGGTTATGCTGAAGCATAACCTACCGCTACCTACCGCTGAAGCATGAGCTTCTCCTCGCGACCATTATGAAGCAAAGCCGGCATGAGTGCCTACCTCACCCCCCTCTTTAGGGTAGATTCGTTAAATCCCTCTACTGGTTGACGTTACCGCTTAACGAGGATAGAGTGGAATAATAGCGGGAGAATAGACAGCCTAAATTACACGTCTTCTCGCAGCAAGCTATTTTTCAAGCTTGCGATAGTCGGATTATGGAATAGGCGCGTGGATGGCCGGTCCCGGTTAATTTGCGACAAAATGCGCCGAAGGTGTGCAATTTTGCTCCATCAAATCGAGCATCCTTGGGAAAGACAATTTCTTGGATCAAAAATGGGCCGCATTCCGCATCGTCGATAACCTTGCAACAGGGGTTTGGTTTGATTAAATAACCCAATTTGACATTGGATTATTTAATAAAGTGATTGGCATATATTTTGCTCAGTAATTAGTGAGTGAGTGGATTGGCGGGCATAGCCCACCTAACGTAAAACGAAAATCTTCAGTGGAGCGCGAACATGGCCAGAAGCGGCGCCGTGTGGGGAATCGACGTGGGTCAGTGTGCGTTGAAAGCCTTGCGTTGCCGGGCGACCGCCACGGACGACAAGATCGAGGGGGACGCCTTCGATTACATCGAGTACCCCAAAATTCTCAGCCAACCCGACGCCAATCCCGGCGAGTTGATCCGCGATGCGCTGAAACAATTTCTTTCGCGGAACGCGGTGAAAGGCGATGCGGTGGCGATCTCGGTTTCCGGCCAGGCGGGCTTGGCGCGGTTCATCAAGCTCCCCCCCGTCGAAGCGAAAAAAATCCCCGACATCGTGCGCTACGAAGCCAAGCAGCAAATCCCCTTCGACTTGAACGACGTGATCTGGGATTACCAGCGTCTGGGCGTGGGCACGGTCGAGGAAGGCTTCGCCCTGGAGACCGAAATCGGGCTGTTCGCCATGAAGCGCGACGAGGTCTTCCGCCGGCTCGAACCGTTCCGCGATCTGGGCATCGAGATCGACTACGTGCAGTTGACGCCGCTGACGCTCTATAATTTCCTGCTCTTCGATCGGCTCCGCGATCTGCCCCCGCCGGACGAATACGATCCCGACGATCCGCCGGAGTCGGTCGTGATCCTCTCGCTGGGCACCGAATCGACCGATCTGGTCATCACCAACGGCTTTCGCGTGTGGCAGCGCAGCATCCCCTTGGGCGGCAACCATTTCACCAAGGCGCTCACCAAGGAAATGAAGCTCACTTTCGCCAAGGCCGAGCACCTGAAGCGCAACGCCACGGCCGCCGCCGATCCCAAGGCGGTGTT
The DNA here is from genome assembly GCA_020846145.1 of Pirellulales bacterium. Lineage (GTDB taxonomy): Bacteria > Planctomycetota > Planctomycetia > Pirellulales > Thermoguttaceae > JADLEL01. Next base: position 17,054 of record JADLEL010000038.1, read on the forward strand.
CCAGGCCATGCGGCCGGTGTTCAACGACCTGCTGACCGAACTGCAGCGCTCGATCAACTTCTTCAACAATCTCGATCGGACCGCGAAAATCGGCCGCTTCCTGGCCCTGGGCAACGCCATGAAACTGCCGGGCCTGCGCAAGTACCTCTCGCAAAGCCTGGGCTTCGAGATCGAACGCGTCGAATCGTACAACGGGCTGGTCGGCGCGCCGGTGGTCGCCTCGCCGATCTTCCAGGAGAACGCGCTCTGCTTCGGCGTGTGCTACGGACTGGTCCTGCAAGGTTTGGGGCTTTCGGGCATCCATACGAACCTGCTGCCGCACGAGATCGTGAAGAACCGCCTCGTGAAGCGGAAGAAGCCCTGGGCGGTCGCCGCGGCGGCCGCACTGCTTTTGGGTTGCGGCATCAGCTACGGCACCTACTCCTTGGGAATGAACACCGTCGATGAGAGCCGCTGGCAAACCCCGCAAAAAGAAGCCAACGACGTCATCGGCAGAAGCAACGACCTGAACGGCAAAAAAACCGCCGCCGACGCCAGCTACAACGAGATCAAGGCGATCGGCGATCGGTTGGTGGGGAACGTCGAAGGGCGGTTGCGCTGGCTGGAACTGCTCAAGGCGATCGACGCCGTGCTCCCCACCGAGGACGATCCCGCGAAGCGGCCCGACGACGTTACCCAGCGCAAGGAGCTTTACATCACGAATATGGAATGCCAGCAGGTCGATGATTTTACGACCTGGTTCACGGGAGTCGAAAAGTACTATCAAGGGCCTAAAGGCGCGGCCCAACCGGCGGCGGGGGATGCCGCGGCGACTGCCGCAAGCCCCGCTCCCGCTCCGGCCGCCGGATTGACCCCCGCTCCCGCCGGCGGATTGAATGCCGCGCCGGCGGGCGGAGCCGCCGCGGGTTTTGGCGCGACCTCGCCCGCTCCCGCCGCCGCGCCGGCTCCCAGCGGCGCGGAGGGATCGTCCAGCGGCGGCGGTCCGACGGGAAAAGGCTGGATCGTCAAGCTCGAGGGCTATCATTTCCACAACGACGCGAAAAAGTATTCCATGGGCGAAATCGGCGAAGAATATCTTCGCAAAACTTTGATCGACGGACTGCTGAACGGCAAAGTTACGCTGCCCACCGCCAATCGCAAAGGAGTGGAAACCGTTTCCATGAAAGAGTTGGGCATCAGCTATCCCGTGTTGTGGAATCCGCAAAAGGTGATGCCCGAACTGATCGACAATCCCAAAGGCGGCGCGGCGAATGCGGCGGCCCCCGCGGTTCCGGTGGGAGGGCTCGGCATGGCGCCGGCGGGCGGCGCGGTTCCGGAAGGCAAGATTTCCGTCCCGAAGTTCAAGTTCACCGTAATGTTTTGTTGGCAGCCCAAGCTGCCTCACGAGCGTCTGGCGGCCAGGCAAGAGGCCGAAAAAGAGAAGGCATCGACGCCGGAAACGGCGCCCGCGACACCTTAGGAGAGTGGAGAGTGGAGAGTGGAGAGTGGAGAGTGAAGAGTGAAGAGTGAAGAGTGAAGAGTGGAGAGTGGAGGGGAAAAGCTGCAACGAGCTACCCTCTCCCTAATCCCTCGCCCCTAACCCCTGCAAAAAGATGGACAAGCTCAAATCCGTCCTGAATTACGTGAAGAAGTACGGCTTTTGGTTCCTGCTCGGGACCATCGTGGTCGCCGTCTTGGGTTGCTGGTGGCTGGCGACGAGTTCCGTAGCCGCGGATGTCAAGGATAAGCGCACGAAGATCGACGAATCCTTTACCAAGGTACAGTCGATCGCCGGCAATTTGCAGCACCCGACCCAGAAATACATCGAGAGCCTGGAAAAAGAGCAGGAGAAACTCAAGCAAAAGGTGCTCGATTCCTGGAAGGCGCTCTACGAGGAACAACAGAAAAAGAATCCCTGGCCGCCGGTGCTGGGCAACGAGTTTCTGGACGCGATCAAAAACCTCAAATCGAACGAGGAGATTCCCTACAAACTTCGCGGCAGGTACTGGAATTTCATCAAGGAGTATTTTCCCAGGCTCAAGGAAGTGGTCGATTGGCGGCATCCCAAGGAAGATCCCGCCGCCGCTGCCGACGCGAACTTAGGCGCCGCGGCGGAGCCGAAGAAAGTCGAAATGGTGGGCGTGGTCGATTGGGATTCCAACGACATCGCCAAGCTGGAGAAGGATTTCGATTGGAACGCGACCCCTTCCGACAAGAAGGTGAAATTGAAGCAGGAAGACCTTTGGGTGATGCTCTCGCTGCTGCGGGTGATCAAGAATACCAACGAAGGCGTTGCGGACCATTCGAAAGCCGTCATTAAGCGCATCGACTCCCTGGATATCGGTCCCTACGCGGTCCGGGCTTGGCGGGAAGCCGAAGGGCAGGTCTTCCGCGGCGGAGCCGCCGCCGCGGCGACCGGTGCTCCCGGCGAAGCCGTTCCGCCTCCTCCCGCAGGCGCCCCCGGCCAAAACGAGGATGAATTATTGCTCGTGGATCGGTACGTGGACGACAACGGCGCGCCGCTGGCCGCCGGAACCAATCCGCCGAATCAAGAATTCAAGATGATGCCGATCCGCATGAAAATCTACATCGATCAGCGCAAGATCGCGAAGCTGTTGGCGCAGTGCGCCAATTCCGAAATGCCGATCGAAGTCCGCCGCGTGCGGATCAAGCCCGGCGAGGGAGAGGTCGTCGATTTCGGCGGCGGCGTACCCGGCAGCGTTCCCAGCGGTGGCGCTCCCGGGGGCGGCATGCCCGGCGGCGGCATCATGGCCGGCGAGATGCGCGGTCCCGGCGGCTACGGCCCCATGGGCATGCCCGGCATGGCCCACGGCGGACCGCCGGGCGGAGGATACGGTCCGATGGGCGGAATGCGCGGTTTCGGTGAAGGGATGGGCGGATTCGAGCGCGGCCCGGGCTTCAACGAAATGCCCGGTACGGCCGCCGCCTGGGAGAAAAGTCCGATGGACATTCCCCTCGAAATTCAGGGCATTATTTGCATTTACAATCCGCCGGATATCACCAAGTTGGGCAAGGGCGGCGCGGGCGAAACGCCCCCCGTCGAAACCCCGGGCGCAACGCCGGCGAATCCCGTCGCGCCGCCGGCCGAGGCCGCAACGCCGACGGCGCCGCCGGTAAACGCGCCACCGGCCGCGACGAATAATCCGCCGGTCGCGCCGGCAAAATAGCGTTCGTTGCGGAAATATCAAGTAGGGTGCGTGCTTGCACGCACGCGAGGTGAATTTCCGCGGAAAATGCGTGCGTGCAAGCACGCACCCTACGATACTCGACGACCGATCGCGAAAGGAACCTCGCCATGAAAGCCAAACTCAAGCTCGACAAAACCGCAATCAAGAAATTTTTCATCGACCATGCGGAAAAGGTCGTTTTCGGCATCGTCGCGCTGGGCGCGGCGACGATCATTTACGGCGCGGCAACGGGCCGGGAAAAAACCGACAAGCGGCCCGAAGAACTGCTGACGCAGGTCGCCGCGGCGAAATCCGCGATCGAAAACGCGCGCATCGAGGAAAAAAAGGCCGAGGAAATCGACAAGATCACCGGGATGAGCCGCCAGCCGATCGACGATAGCCCGTATCAGCTCACCAAGGCGATCTTGCCGCCGATCGGCAAGTCCAGCCGCCTCCGCGGCGAGCCGCCCGTGTTGGGAACGATAAAGCTCGCCGCCGCGGCGGGATCGGGCATGTTCCAGATCATGACGGCCCCCCCGACCCCCGGCAACAACTCCGCCGCCGTGGCGAATGTCCCCGGTTCCGATCAGCGCGGCATGCGTTGGGCGAGCGTTACCGGCCTGGTCCCCTTCAAAAAACAACGCGACGCATATTCCGACGCCTACCGCGATTGCAAACAACTCGATCTCGTGAAAGACTCCATGCCGGATTACAGGGGCTATTGGGTCCAACGGCTGGAAGTCTTCAGTCCCGCCGATCTCCAGAATCCCAACTGGAGCGACGCGAAGAAGGTCGTCAAATTCCAATCCAACACGGTGGAAGACGAAGTGAAAAAGGATTGGGGGCAGTCCATGCAGCCCGACCCGGTCGATCCGCGGTTCATCCACCCCTACTTGAGCTTCCCCTTGGGACCGTTGGTCGATGGGACCTGGGACGCCAAAGTGGCGCACGCGCCGGAAATCCCCATCCTGACCAACGAGGCGATAATGGGGATGGCGGCCCCGGCGCCCGATGCGGCCGCCGAGAAAAAACCGGGTGAAGCCGGGGCGTTCGACAATCGCCCCACGGTCGCCGGAGCTGGCGGCGGATTTTACGGCGGGATGCCGATGGGCGGCGAAAGAGGCTACGGCGCGATGCCCATGGGATACGGCGCGATGGCCGGCGGGATGGCGATGGATGCCGGCGGTCCCGAATATCTCCTCTTCCGCTTTTTCGATTTCACCGTAAAGCCGGGCAAACGCTACATCTATCGGGTGCAATTGGTCCTAAGCAATCCGAATTTCGAAGCGAACGCGGCCTACCTGGAAGACCCGCAAATGGCGAAAAAACGATATCTGGTGGATGAGAAGTGGTCCGATCCCAGCCCGCCGGTCGGCATCCCCAACGACACCTCCACGCTGGCCGTCGCCGTCGAGCAGCCGCGGCGTCTCTCCGGCGATCCATTGGGCAGCATGATTGTCGCCTTGTGGCAGCAGAACACCGGCAAGAAGCTGTATAACGAGTTCGCGGTCGAACGCGGCCAAGTGTTGAATTTTACGGACGCGGAGGTCAAGGCCGTCCAACGCACCCAGTACGCCGAACCGACCGACACTCCCGATAATACGCCGCTGGTGTCCGACGTATTGGTCGTGGACCTGGCGGGCGGGAAAAAACTGCCCGCGGTCAAGCCGAAACCCGAACCGGCGGCGGTTACCGACCAATTCAACCGCAGAATACCCGACGCGGACCGCATGCCTTTTTCGCCCGGCGAAATTCTGGTCATGGAGCCGGACGGCACGCTGGTGGTGCGCGGCGAATTCGACGACATGGACCGGGTCGCCGGCTACACTTCGACGCCGAATCAAGCCATGCCGGTGGGGATGCCGGGCGGAATGCCGGGGCACGGAATGCCCGGCGGCTTTGGACCGGGAATGGAAGGTTACGGACCGCCTCGCATGCAGGGAGGCTATGGCCCGCCGGGGATGCAGGGTTACGGACCGCCGGGGATGATGCGCGGCGGAGAAGGATTCCGCGGCGAAGGGCCGATGCGCGGCGGCTACGGTGAACTTTTTGGCGGACCGGGAGGAGCGCCGCCCGCGCCGCGCAAGGGAGGAAGGTAATTTTCCTTCCTTCAGCACGTAACGTGGACGAGAATCGCCTTGCGGGCCTTTGACTTGTTGTAATTCTCGACCGCTTTGGCGGTGGGGGCGAGATCGAGCTTGATGGAGCGTTGGGCGAGGAACCTCCGGGCGTCGTCGGTAAGTTCGAGCGCGGCGTTTTCGCCCGCCCCGATGAAGAGTACGCCCGGCCCACCGCGGCAGACTTTTTCCAATTCTTTCGGCCCGATCGCGCGCGCCGCGCCGCTTTCGTCGGCCTCCGCGCCGCGCTTGCGGTTCTTCACTTTGCCGTTGACGGGAATGTAGATGTCGCGATCGTACGTCTTCCGGCCGATGGTGATTTCGCCGCGGGCGTAGCGGGTGATTTCGGGATATTGCGGCTTCACGCGGAACCGCTTCTTGAAGGGATTCCGCCCCACGAGATGCCGCGCCGCGGCCACCGCGCCCAGCGCCACGGCGTCGTCGCCCAAGGCCGAGAGCAAAATTTTACCGCCGTCGCGGGCGCCGGTCAGCGGGTCTTGCCCGACGATGTTTTCGATGATCGGCACGATGTAATCGCTGCAGGCCTCGATGACGCCGCCGCCCAAGACGATCGCCTCGGGATCGATCAGGTGCCGGACGTTCACGCAGGCGTAGCCCAGCACTTGCGAAGCGCGGCGGACGATTTCGCCGACGAGTTCGTCCTGCATTTCGAGCGCTTTGCGGACCGCGCCGCTGCGGATCACGCCGAGATCGCCGCCGGCCAATTCGGTGATCGCGCTTTGCCGGCCGGCGGCCACGCCTTGGCGGATATCGCGTTCGATGGCGGTGCGGCTGGCGAGCGCTTCGAGGCAGCCCGAACTGCCGCAGCCGCATTTTGGGCCGTCGATCTGCATCACCAAATGGCCGATTTCGCCGGCCGACTCGCGGTCGCCGCGCCAGAGCTTGCCTTTCATCACCAATCCGCTGCCGATGCCGGTGCCGACGCAGATATACAGCGCGCTTTCCGCCTTCCGCGCGGAGCCGAGCCAGCATTCCCCGAGCGCGCCGAAATTGCCGTCGTTGCCGATGGCGATGGGCGTTTTGAAGCGGGCCTTCAAATGCGCGCCCAGCGAAACGCCCGTCAAACGCATGTTGGGGGCCACGACCACCAGGCCCCGATCGGGATCGACCACGCCCGGCACGGCGATGCCGATGGCCGCCAGATCGTCGGTTTTCACGCCGCCTTTTTTGATCGCGTCGGCGATCACCTTTTCGATGGCGGGCACGACCTGCTCCGGCCCGCCGGCGCGGGGCGTGGCGATTTTCTCGCGGCAGAGGATTTCGCCCGACTCGCGGACCAGCGACGCCTGCATCTTCGTGCCGCCGATATCCACGCCCAAGTACAGCCGATTTTCGGCGGGCCCGTTTGGCGATTTCATGGCTGGATCCTCAATTGGAGATTCGTTGCGAAGCCGCAAGCGGCCCGTCGTTCAATTTGCAATTTGAAATTGCCAATTTGCAATACAATTATCGATCAACCGAAACGCATTGTAAACCCTCACTTCACCACGATCCCTTCCAGTCCCTCTTCGGCCGGGGGATATTGGGGGTCCATTTTCTCCAGCGTCTGCCGCAGGATTCTGCTCACCACGAGGTTCCGATACCACTTCTTGTCGGCCGGGACGATGTGCCAGGGAGCGTGTTCCGTATTGCAGCGCGTAAGCGCGTCGTCGTAGGCCTCTTGATAATCGTCCCAAAACTCCCGCTCCGCCAGATCGGCCTTGCTGAATTTCCAGTGTTTTTGCGGATCGTCCAACCGCGATTGCAGACGTTTCCGCTGCTCGTCCTTGCCGATGTGCAGGAAAACTTTCACCAGCGACGTACCGCCCTGGTGCGCCATTTTCTCGAACAGATTGATCCGCTCGTAGCGCGTCCGCCATTCCGACTTGGGCACGAGATTATGCACGCGCACGATCAGCACGTCCTCGTAATGCGAGCGGTTGAAGATGCCGATGTTCCCCTTGCTCGGCATCATCCTGACGATCCGCCACAAAAAGTCGTGATCCAACTCCACGATGCCGGGCTGCTTGAACGAGGTTACCTGGCAGCTTTGCGGATTGAAGCCCTTCATCACGTGGCGGATGGTGCCGTCCTTGCCCGACGTGTCCATCCCTTGCAGCACCAAGAGCAGCGCGCGGCGGTTTTCGGCGTAGAGCCGGTAGCCCAAGTCGGAGAGAACCTCGATGTTCTCGTCCAACTCGGCCTGGGCGTCTTTTTTATTTTCGATGCCGCCGGTGTAAGAGGCATCGAAATCTTTTAGACACATCTTTTCGCCGGGCGGAACGGTCAGCGGCTGGCTCATGACGGGAGTCCTTTGCGGGGAGGGGATTGCGGGGAATTGCTCTGACGGATTGACCGATGATGCAATGGGCACAAGAAAAGATAGCTTTTTCCTGGAATGGAACAAGTCCGCGCCCGCCGGGAGCGGGCCGGCGGAAGCTAGATTTCCCCGTTTCGGGCCGAAGGCCCAGCCGTTCGCCCAGCCCTGGGCAACGCCCAGGGGAACGAGGCTCCGCCGCGTTCATTCCAGGCCCAACGGGCCGCCCGATCTCCTTGGGGAAGGCGAATGGTTGGCCCGTTGGGCCGAAACCGGAAGATTCCGCACTACCGCGAACCCCAGGCGATGCCTGGGGCTGGGAGATCGGCCGGCCCTTTGGGCCGCGGCGACTTCCCGCCGCAGTATCCATCGAACTGCGGGAGATTTTTGTCTCATTTTTTGCCGTTTGATTGCTTACAGATCATGCGGCTAAAGCGTCAGTCGGCAGGCGTTTTTCACCGGATGGGGGGGTAATGAAAGGCAGTCGCTGTTTTTTGAATGATTGTTGCAATAAATCGGTTTTCTTGCTAAGATGGGGGTTATTCTTGGGAAGGGCTTCGACCCGCAAAACGTGCAACGGTCATTTCACCGCTTTTCTTGAAGCAGGGACATTATGAACTTTCAAATTTCAAATTTGAAAATCTTTGACGTGGCGAATCGTTCGCGGGCGATCTCGTTCATCACCGAGGTGCTTTGTGCAGCTATCTTCCTCTCCTCCGCGGCATCGATGACGAATGCGGCAATTACCTGGTCGGGAGATGTGAATCCCGCCGATCCGACCACGTGGACTGCCAAGACCAACGGCTCTATCGGTTCTTCTTACACGGGTACCGTGACGGTAGATAGCGGAAGTGAATTGCTAAACAGTCGTGCCTTCCTGGGCCATGATCCCGGTTCAACCGGCACGGTAACGATTACTGGCTCTGGTTCAAAATGGACTATTTACAGTCTTCTCCGTGTCGGCTATTTTGGCAGCGGTTCGCTGAATATCCAAGCGGGCGGACAGGTCAACAGTACTGACTCTATTGTTGGCGGTAATTCTGGTTCCAACGGCATGGTAATGGTCTCTGGCATTGGCTCAATGTGGACCAATAGCGGCGATCTTTTAGTCGGCGACACGGGCAGCGGCACATTGACCGTATCCGACGGTGGAACGGTTACCGTCAATTCCGGCCTATTCGCATCTCTGAACAGTCTTTTCGGAAATGGCGTCATTTTGACCAATGGAGCCGTGCTTGATGTCGATGTCCTTTTTGATGCCACCCACGGATTGCAAAAGACAATTGCATTTGGAACGAATGGAGCCATCAATTTGAACCAAAATGAAAATGGCGTTTTAGGCGCTGGTTACAAAGGAAACGGAACGGTAATCATTGCCCAAGGGATAGTGGTCGCCTCTGTCGGCGGTTACCTGGGCTATCAATCCGGTTCGATTGGCACGGCTACGGTTACCGGAACTGGCTCGAAGTGGAATAATAGCCGCTCTCTCTTCATTGGCAACTTGGGCAACGGAACGCTCAACATCGAGGCGGGGGGACAGGTCATCAATTCCGGCGGCGTATTGGGTTACCAATATGGTTCCTCTGGCACGGCTACAGTTTCGGGCGATGGCTCACAATGGATCAATAGCGGGAGTCTTTACGTCGGCGACGAGGGCACTGGCACATTGAATATTGGTATCGGCAGTGGTAGCGGTGGTCTGGCTTCGATAGGAGTTCTGTATCTGGGATTAGGACATACTGCTAAAGGGATTTGTAATCTCGATGGTGGTACGCTGCAGGTCGGACACATTACAAGAGGTTCCGGCTCTACGAATTTTAATTGGATCGATGGAACGATTCGGAATTACGATGCCACTACAAACTTGACCATTTACAATCTAAGGTTGAAACTTGGCGCAACCGGTTTACATGTTTTCAATATTGATTCAGGCCGCACGGGGACCGTTGATGCAATTTTGAGCGACGCCACGAGCGGCGGAACGCTGGAGAAACAGGGAGCGGGATTGTTGATACTCACCGCGGCCAATACTTACACGGGTGGCACGACGATATCGGAGGGAACGCTGGCGTTAAGCAGTACGGGAACGCTGGCCAGTTCGCTGATCGACGTGGGGAGCGGGGCGACGTTCGACGTTTCGGCAAAGAGCGGAGGATTTACGCTGGGAACTGGGAAAACGCTCAAGGGATCGGGAACGGTTGTGGGCAGTCTTGTTATCAACGGCATTCACGCGCCGGGGAGTTCGCCGGGGATCGAGACGGTAAGGGGGAATTACTCGATGTTGGGGGAACTGCAGATCGAACTCATGGGAAAGGCCGCCGGAACTGGCTACGATCAAGTATTGTTGCCAGTAAACGGAACGACGAAATACAACGCCACCCTCGGTGGGATATTGATCCTCGATTGGACGGGCATGAACGGCTCGACCGGTTCGACGAAGCTGTGGATCGTCAAGAACGACACCTTCGGGACGCTGTCGGGCACGTTCGGAAATTATGCGAACGGGGCCGCGCTGGGGATGCACGACGGGTGGGATTGGCGGCTTTGGTACGGGGCCGACGCGGCCACGGGGAAACTTTTCGGCGGGAACGACGTGGTCATTGCCGCCGTGCCCGAGCCGATGGGAGTCGTTTTGTTGGGGATCGGCGCGCTCCTGCTTTTAGGGTGGGCTTGGCGGCGGAGATGAGAGCGATCGCGATTTTTCTTGAACCGCGAAACACGCGAAAGACACGAAAAGAGGGGCAGTTCTCCTGTTCTGCCGACGGCGGTCGTCGCCCCTTGCCAGACCCATTAAAATCCTTACACTAATACGTTTGGAATGAGCTTTCTCGTTCCCGTGTTTCGGCATGGGAACGAATTTTTTGGATGGTCGGGTTTGTTGACGTAAGTGGTTGTCATTGAACGACTTAAACGATCTGCCCCCTTGCGGGAGGAGCTTCGTTCAAGAGTCGGCCAGGTTTCCAACCTACTGGAGAGGATTTTTACGTGGCTGCTACTTGCGTGATCGGTTTACAGTGGGGAGATGAAGCGAAAGGCAAGATCGTCGATATCTTGACCGAACGGCACGATATCGTCGTCCGCTACCAGGGCGGAGCCAACGCCGGGCATACCGTGGTCTATGGCGGGCAAACCTTCAAACTCTCGCTGGTCCCCAGCGGCATTTTCCGCCCGCAGGTGCAGTGCGTCATCGCCGGCGGCGTGGTGTTGAATCCGGCGAGTTTGATCGGCGAGATCGAGGGCCTCAAGGCCCGCGGCGTAAAGGTCGGCGAAAATCTGCTGATCTCCGACCGCGCGCACGTGATTTTCCCCTGGCATTTCGAGGAAGACCGCCTGCTGGACGTCCAATGCACGTCGGGCGAGGCGATCGGCACCACGCTGCGCGGCATCGGGCCGTGCTACCGCGATAAAGTCGGCCGCTCGCACGCCATCCGGCTGGGCGATTTGTACCGCGACAACTTCCGCGACCGCATCGCCCAAATCACGGCGGCGAAAAACCAAATTTTCTCCTCCTTCAAGGCGTCGGATAATATCAAACTGCTCGATGCGGCGAAAATCCATGCGGAATACGCCGGATTCGCCGAGAAATTGAAATCCCACGTGGCCGATACCACCGCGTTTTTGCTCGATTCCGTCGAGTCGGGCAAGCGATTGCTGTTCGAGGGCGCACAAGGCTCACTGTTGGATATCGACCACGGCACCTTCCCCTTCGTCACCAGCAGCAACAGTTCGGGGGTGGGCGTTTCTTCGGGTTCCGGCGTGCCCGGCAGGCATATCACGAAGGTGGTCGGGATCGTGAAGGCTTATACCACCCGCGTCGGCGGCGGGCCGTTCCCCACCGAGCAGGACAACGCCACCGGCCAACACATCCGCGACCGGGGCAACGAGTACGGCACGGTTACGAAGCGGCCGCGGCGCTGCGGCTGGTTCGACGCCGTCGCCGTGCGTTATACCGCGCGGCTCGGCGGAGTCGATGTCTTGGCGGTCATGCTGTTGGACGTATTGAGTCAACTGCCGGAGATCGAAGTTTGCACGGCCTACGAGTTGGACGGCCGGCGGATCGCGCATTTTCCCAGCCACGTGGATGATCTCCGCCGCGTGCGGCCGATTTACGAAACGCTGCCCGGCTGGCAAACGGAAATCAGCGATCTCCGCCGAATCGCCGATCTGCCCGCGAACGCGCGGAAGTATCTCGACCGTTTGAGCCAACTCGTCGGCCGCCCGGTGGAAGTCGTCTCGGTGGGGCCGGACCGGGAGCAGACGATGTTCGTGTAGTAATTCCCCCAAAACAGCCGATGATATAATGTATCAGTCCTTCATTAGGGAGTGAGAATAATGGCATTGACTAATGTCGAGTTTGAAGCCATCCTATCCGATACAACGAAAAGATTGACGGCGATATTGCATGGTTGGAAGATGAAGACCATTCGCCCGCTTTCGAGTTTCGGGCCGAAGTGGAGTCAAGTCCCGGGTGGCCCTTATTCGTGCGAGGAAGTTATAATGCATTGGCAGAAGCGCTAAGCTACATGCTTATCTTAAAAACTGCGGGACGGATTTATGGATTGGATCTCGGCAGGGATCATCACAACCCCCAGTGCAACCAAGTGGGCGATAAACACAAACATCGTTGGAACGAGCTTTTTAAAGACAAAGAGGCTTACGTTCCCGACGATATTACGAAATCCGTTAGTGATCCAATTGCCGTATGGCGACAATTCATGGCTGAAGCCAAGATTGTACATAATGGAGAGCTGAATGCCCCGCCTAGACTGCAAAAGGATTTGTTTTTATGATACCAATATCTCCATGTGAAATGATTGGGGCAAATCTTAGTTCGTTGTTCACTTGTTCCGAGCATGGCGAGTTTCGTCGTATTCGTACTCCTTTCTTGTATCCCGATGGCGACAATATCGATCTCTTCTGCAAGCAACAGGAGAATTCATTCACGATTACCGACTTAGGAGAAACAACTCGCTGGCTACGCATGCAGACGGTCTCTCCCCGGCGTTCGCCTAAACAAAAGGCGATTATCGAGGATGTCTGCCTGACTCATGGCGTGGAACTTTATAAAGGAATGTTGCTTGCCAGAGTTCGCAATCAAGAGGATTTTGCGATGGTTGTGACGCGCATGGCGCAAGCCGCATTACGCGTTTCGGACTTGTGGTTTTCATTTCGTACTCAAGCAGTGCAGTCCATTACGGATGAAGTCGGCGACTTCCTCTTGGAAAAAAACTTGAACTTTGATCGAGGAGAGAAGCTGCTTGGGCGTTCTGGGCGGAGTTGGACGGTTGATTTTCATATCCGTACTCCACAACGTAGTTCATTGGTTTACCTTCTTGCAACAGGCAGCCGGTCGGCGGCGCGCCCCGTCGTCGAACATGTTTTAGCGGCATGGTACGATCTTCAATCTTTCCATGTAGGCCCTGAAGCATTGCAATTTATTTCGTTGTTCGATGACACGGTCGATGTTTGGTCATCGGAGGATTTTAAGATGATTGATCCGTTATCGACAATTTCACGGTGGTCTGCGCCCGATGAGTTTTTGGATAACTTGCAGGCCGTATAATATGCCGACTATCACGAACGGACTCCATAAATCCCCGTGCATCCCAAAATATCCACTTTCACCGATTCTGCTGCAATACCGCGGGAACGGCTGCCGCGGCATATCGCGGTGATTATGGACGGGAACGGGCGTTGGGCGCAGCAGCAGGGGCTGCCGCGGATCGAAGGGCACCGCCGCGGCGTGCAGAGCGTGCGCCGCGCGACCGAAGAATGCTCCCGCTTGGGCATCGAGCAGCTTACGCTCTATTGCCTCTCGAGCGAAAACTGGAAACGCCCCCCCCAGGAACTCGATTTTCTGATGCACCTGCTCGAACAGTATATGATCGAGGAACGGGCGACGATCGTGCGGCAGAACTTGCAGGTGGCGGTCATCGGCCGCCGGTCGGGCATCGCGCCGGACGCCTTGGCCGAGATGGACCGCACCGTGGAGCTAAGCCGCACGAACACCGGCTTGCGGTTGTGTCTGGCGATCAATTACGGCGGCCGCGCGGAAATCGCCGACGCCGTGCGGCAAATTGCCGGCGAAGTGCAAGCCGGCCGCCTCGCCGCGGACCAGATCGACGAAAATACGATCGACAAACATCTTTACACGGTCGGAATGCCCGACCCGGATTTGTTGATTCGCACGGCGGGCGAACGGCGGATCAGCAATTTTTTGCTGTGGCAGATCAGTTACGCGGAGATTTGGGTTACCGAGCAATGCTGGCCCGACTTCGACGAACGCCTGCTGCACGAAGCGCTCCGCGATTACGCCGCCCGAAAACGCCGCTTCGGCGGATTGCCGAGATGTTAACGGAGATCGTTTCCCTTCGGCGAACGGAGCGGATATTTTATCCCCGCGGATTTCGCGTAGCTTCCGACTACTGGACGAACGTGCGAGAAGCCTGCATAATATGGAGGTAGCTATCGCTCTGGGAAATTAGGACTTGGGTCTTAGGACTTGGCACAAAATAAAGACCCAAGACCCAAGACCCAAGACCCAAGACCCAAGACCCAAGCTCATAAACCATGCCCATTGAAACCGGATTCGAAAACATCGTGCGGCGCGGCGAATTGATGGCCATGCATACGTGGTTCCAACTGGGCGGGGCGGCGGAGTATTTCGCCGAGCCGGAAACGCCCGACCAATTGCTCGCGCTCGTCAAGCGCTGCCACGCGGAAGGCGTCAAAGTGCGGATTTTAGGCCGCGGCTCGAATATCCTCGTCCGCGACGAAGGCGTGAAGGGGTTGGTCGTGCATCTCGGCGCGCCGGCTTTTTGCGAAATCCGCTTCGAGGACCGTTCGGTCGTCACCGGCGGCGGCGCCTTGCTCGGACAAGTCGTTACCTCCACGGTCAATCGCGGCCTGGCCGGATTGGAAACGCTGGTCGGCATCCCCGGTTCGGTGGGGGGGGCGTTGCACGGCAACGCCGGCACCCGCACCGGCGGCATCGGCCAATGGACGATCCAGGCCACGGTGGTTTCCGCCGCCGGCGAAGTCTTTCAACGTCAGGCCGACGAACTGGCCTTCGGCTACCGGCAGAGCAATCTGGACGAACTCGCGATCCTCGAAGCCCGCTGCCAACTCGAAGAAGACAATCCCCGCGAACTAGCCAAGCGGATGCAAAAACACTGGATTCTGAAAAAGGCGTCGCAGCCGCTGGGGCATCAATCGGCGGGCTGCGTGTTCAAAAATCCCCGCGGCGCCAGCGCGGGCGAGATGATCGATCAGGCGGGACTCAAGGGCACGCGTATCGGCGGGGCCGTAGTCAGCGAACGCCACGCCAACTTCATCATCGCCGAGCCCGAATGCACCAGCGAAGACGTGCTGCGGTTGATCGATCTGGTGCGCAACCAAATCCTCGAACGCCTGGGCGTGGAATTGGAACTCGAATTGGAAGTGTGGTAGTCGTTTAGCCCGGAGCCAACGGCGACGGCGGGTTGTGGCGGAAACGATAGAATAGGTTTATTCGGCGATCCCCAAAACGCCGTCGCCGTTGGCTCCGGGCTAAACGATTTTAATTGTAGTTTTGCCGAAGCATAGTTGAATGTCTCCCGCGAAAAAAAAATCCGCTTCCGAAGCGAAATATTCCAAACTTTCCGCGCTCTTCGCCGGCTGGGGGAAGTATCTGCTTTTCGGGATTTTGATCGCGGGCGCGCTTGCCGCGGCGGGCTATAAAATCTGGCAAAAGGTCGGCGAGCGCGTGTTGGCGGCCGAAGAATACCGGCTTACGCCGGAGAAGATCCGCCTTTCGCCTTGGCCGCTTCCCGAATGGGTGAAGCCCGATCCGCGCTGGGACGCGTTCGATCAACTCCAGCGTCGCGGGCCGGTCTCGATTTTGGACGCGGACCTCGTGGAGCGCCTGGCCGCGGCCTTCGAGCAAAATCCGTGGATCGCCAAGGTTCATCGGATCGCCAAGGAACATCCCGCCGCGGTCGAAGTCGAAGTGGGATACCGCCGGCCGGTGTTGATGGTGCTCGTCGATGCCGGGGGAAACACCCCGTATGCCGAGGCCTACGCGGTGGATGCCGAAGGCGTCTCCCTGCCCACGAAAAATTGTTTCACGCCCGTGGAAATCGCAAAATATCCGTGCCTGATCGGCGTCGAAAATCCGCCCGCCGCCGGCGTGGGCAAGCGTTGGGGCGACAGCCGGGTGATCGGCGGGGCGGAAATCGCCGCCGCCCTGCTGCCGGTATGGGAAAAATTGCGTCTCAAGCAGATCGTCCCGCGGGCGATTTCAGCCGGCGCTTCGGGAACATTACCGGCATCAACCCAGTCCGCCCAATTCGGCGAGTATCGTTTCGAGATTATCGCTCGCGGCACACCCAACGATAAACGCATTCCTTGGGGAAGATCGCCGATGGATAAAAACTCGCAAGATTTTTCACCGGCGCAAAAGGTGAAGAAATTGGAAGACCTTGCCGCGGAATTCGGAAGCTTGGACAAGTGCCCGCGCGAAATCGATTTGAGCAGGCACTAGTGATCGGTCAAATACAATTTGACAGGTTCATGTTGGGGCGATAGTTGTACTATCGCCCCCGGGATGGCAGTACAACTGCCATCCCAACAACCTGTCATATTACGATTGTCGAACCACTAGAGACCACCGTTATCCGCCACTTGTGGGGACAGGCGGATTGGGGAAGGCTGGGGATTTTTAGGGCAGGTTATCCCCACCATAATGATGTAGAATGCAATCTGTGGCGGTCGTAGCCCAGCCTACATCTTCGTAACTTCTTTGGGTAAATTCTGAGGATGCGATTGGTCTTGAATTTCTTCGCGGACGATGGACATTTCATTGGGGGCTTCGATGCCGATCCGCACGACTCCCGGCGCGATGCGGACCACGGTCACGGTGATACGATCGCCGATTAGAATTTTTTCGCCGACTTTCCGTGCTAAAACCAACATCAATCACCCCCCCTTGGAAAGGGAATAGGGAATTGCCGTTATCGCTTCCATGAAGAGAATCCCTTTCAGGATAGCATTGCTAGCATCCCGGGACAAGCACCGGGGAAGGATTTTCCAGATATCCTTTGTTAAATCCAGGTGAATGTCTTTGCCTTCAATCCATCCTTCTGGGGTGTATAAAAAACAGTAACCGTTCACAGGGGACTGTCCCGATTTTCGCGGCGCAAATGATTATGGTACTCTAAAAGTGCTTAATCGCCGCGAAAATGGGACTGTCCCCCTCGCGCCGCGGGAAGGGGACAGGTCCATGTTTTCGGCCTACCGTTTGTCCACAAAATACGTTTTCACGCCGAAAAATGGACCAGTCCCC
>JADLEL010000039.1 GCA_020846145.1 Pirellulales bacterium
AACATGGACCTGTCCCCCTTCCCGCGGCGCGAGGGGGACAGTCCCATTTTCGCGGCGATTAAGCACTTTTAGAGCACCATAATCTTTTGCGCCGCGAAAATCGGGACAGTCCCCTGTGAACGGTTACCAATCCCCGAAACGGCCGATCCGCGGTAAACCAGACACCCATCGCTAGGAAAAATCTCCATGTCGAATGCCCGGCGGAAAATCGAACGCCTCCGCGCCGCTTTAGCGCACCGGGAAGCGGACCGCGTGCCCGTGGGCGAGTTCTTTTGGACCGGCTTTCTCAAACGCTGCAAGGCGAAACACGGGGAGAAATTCGATCCCTATCGGCATTTCGATTTGGATTACCTCGTCGTCGGCCCGAACATGGATCCCAAAATCCAGCCCTTCGAGGTGGTCGAGCAGTCGGGCGAGGACATCGTCGTGAAGACCGGCTTCGGCGCCACCATCCGCCGCCGCAGCGATCTGCCGATGCCGCATTACGAAGCCTTCTCCGTCAAGCGGCCGGAGGACATGGCCGCCTTCGAGTTCGACGATCCGGCCGATCCGCGGCGGTTTTTCACGGGCGGCGACGATCAAATCAATTGCGTGGGCGACGATCTGCTTCGGAATTTGTCCTGCTGGAACGAGCGGCTCGACGCCTACGCGAAAGATTTCGCCGTGTTCGGCTCGGTCTGCGAGGTTTACGAGTTCCTCTGGCGGATCGTCGGCTCGGAGAACGCATTGTACTGGATGGCGACCGATACGGAACTCTTCCAAGCCTTCGTCGATCGCTGCGGCAAGTTCCTGCTCGACTTCACCGCGGCCCAAATCGCGGCCGCCCAGGGCCGCCTGGCGGGCATGTACATCTGGGGCGACGTGGCTTACGTGAAGGGGATGCTCTTCGGCGCGCCGCGCTGGCGGGAAATGTTCAAGCCGCACGTTAAAAATCTGATCGAGCTTTGCCACCGGCACGATCTGATGACGATCTACCACGGCTGCGGCGACGCCCGGGCGATCTACGAAGACTTCGCCGAAATCGGCCTCGACGGCTATAATCCCCTCGAAGCCAAGGCCGGCCTGGACGTCGTCGAAATCAAAAAGCAGATGGGCAAAAAGTTGGCGTTCGTCGGCAATATCGACGTCCGCGAATTGGAGAGCGGCGATCCGGCCCGCATCCGCCGCGAAGTCCGCTACAAACTCCAGGCGGCCCGAGGCGGCGGCTGGATTTTCCAGAGCGACCATTCCATCTCCAGCGGCGTTACCCCGGAAAGCTACGCACTGGCGATCGCGACGCTCCGCGAACTGGGGAATTATCCGCTGCAAGTGTAATAGAAAAGGGCGGTCCGCGCGAAGCGCAAACCACCCTTGTTATTACGAAAATCATTTTCCGCCGGCCTAGCCGGGATTATTTCTAAACATCGTAGATGCGGCATCCTGCCGCATTTTAGGCAAAAGCGGCAAGATGCCGCTTCTACAAATCGCTTTTATGAATAATGCGGCCTAGTCCATCGAAATGGCTTCGGTCGGGCAGACGTCCACGCACGCGCCGCAATCGCCGCAGGTGTCCGCGTCGATCGCGGCCAAACCGTCCTGCATCTTAATCGCATCCAAGGGGCAGGACTCGACGCAAGTCTCGCACCCGGTGCATTTTTCCTTATCGACTACTGCTGCCATGAAATTTCTCCCATATTGCGTAAAGGCAGTGAACGACTAGCGAAGCTGCACCGTAAACCGATTCTCCAGGTGCAAAAAAATAACTCCCTAGCGCCAAAGACCACTTGAATACTAACCGCGACTCGAAACAGGGATACCGCCACGATCAGGCAGTAATAATACCACCCTAAACTGGGGAAGGCCGCGTGGAGACGCGATTTCGCCCGCACTGGCTCCGGTTCGTTTCAAACGAGTCGTGCTCCGCCACCATACCCGATTGAACGCCCGCGTCAAGAGTATCTATCTCCAGCTTGACGCCTTCGAGCTTGGTTTGTCAAGAGCCGCGCCCGCAAGTTGGGAACATCGGGAGAATATTTACTGTTTTTTGCTTGGAAAATGAAGGGGGAAGGCGGAAGGCGGAAGGGGGAAGGCTGCGCACACTGCACGCTGCAAGTTGATTGCTGAGAGCTGAACGCTGATTGCTGAACGCTGACCGCAGGACATTTCGTCATTCATCATTCATCATTCATCATTCATCCTTCCGCCTTCCCCCTTCCCTTCCGCCTTCTTACTCAACCGATCCGCCCAGTAGAGTGGTTCGGGGAGACGGCGGCCACGGAGGAATTGGCGGACGACTCGTTCGGCGAACGGCAAATCGACCCGATGGCCGGGCGAGATGAAGATCGGCCGCCGGCTGCCCGACGTGGGACGGATCGCCGCGCCGACCGGGCGGTCATCGAGCAAGACCGGCCGCGATTCCAGCGGCTGCATCTTCTCGATATCGACCTTTCCGCAGAGCATTTTTTTGGTTACGCCGATGGTCGGAACCGCGGCGGCCACGCCAAGGTGCGAGGCCGCGCCGGCGCGTCGGGGATGCAAGATTCCGCCGCCATCGACCAGCAGCGCCGCGGCCATTTTCCCCGCGGCGCGGACCTCCGCAATCAGTTCGAGCAGGATCGGCAACTCGCGGAAACTCAAAAAACCCGAAATGTATGGAAACCGCACGGACCGGCGCACGACGCGCGACCAGACGAGCCGTCCGGTGTCGGTTTCCACCAGCGCGTAGGCCGCCGCGGCTTCCGCGGCCGAAGGATACGCCACATCCACTCCGCCGATTAGTTCGGGCATGCGTTTTCGCGGGCGAATCGAAACTTTTCGCGCGAGTCGTTCCTGCATCTCCCGGAGCTTGCCGAGCGGATATCCGCTCGCGAAATTCTCGAAGCCGAAGCGTACGAGATCGACGATGCCCTCCTCGATCACCACGCCTTCGCGTTCGAGCCGGCCGATTTTCGCGTTCGGATCGCCGGCAACGTAACCGCCCAGCTCGCCCCGGGCGCGCACGATGCGGTGGCAATCGCATGCGTCGTCGTGTCGATGATGGAGCGCGAAATACCCGATCCATTTCGCGGCCGCCGCGCTGCCCAGGGCATCGGCCAGCATTCCGCAGGTAGCGATTTTCCCGGCGGGTATTTGCGCCAGCAAAGCGCGAAGCTCGCGCTCGAGGTCGGGAATGACGAACTCAAGGGACATGGAAAGAAATGGGGTAAGCGTTCACGCCCCGGTCGGGGACTGGTCCATTTTTTGGCGTGAAAACGTATTTTGTGGACAAACGGTAGGCCGAAAACATGGACCTGTCCCCTTCCCGCGGCGCGAGGGGGACAGTCCCATT
>JADLEL010000040.1 GCA_020846145.1 Pirellulales bacterium
CCATTTTTCGGCGTGAAAACGTATTTTGCGGACAAACGGTAGGCCGAAAACATGGACCTGTCCCCTTCCCGCGGCGCGAGGGGGACAGTCCCATTTTCGCGGCGATTAACCACTTTTAGAGCACCATAATCTTTTGCGCCGCGAAAATCGGGACAGTCCCCTGTGAACGCTTACGGATTTTCAATAATCGCGCGCGAGTCGGGCCGTCCCCGGCCCCGGTTCATCCCCTTCCCCCACATCGGGAAAACCATCTCCCGTGATGGAAAAAACGCCCGATTTATGATATTGTTGAAAGTACCATGCCCTGCATTTCCCTTCCCAGGCGAAAAACATCGATCTCGGCACTTTTGCTTGTAATTCTTGCAAGTCATTGTTGCTCTCTCTCCGCCCAGCAACTCGCGATCCTGCAAAAAATCCCCCCGGAAATGCTCCGATACACCGGCGGCGCTTGGCCGGATGAAAACGGCATGGTGGGATACAACCGGGGGGGATTCCGCAGTCCCGAATTGCAGCGCGGGGCGATGCAGCTCATGCTGCGCTCGATTGCCGCCGGGGATCGAAAGGGCGTGGAAGCCGGCTGGCGGGCGATCGACGCCACGTTCGCGCATCAAACCGAACTCGGCCATTTCGCCCGCGATGGCGGGCCTGCCGGCGGTCCTTCGGCCGTGGCCTTTTGGCTCTGCGAACTCGATCAGGCCGTACTCGTGCTGCGCGAGAGCCGCTTCGCCGCGGAATACAAGGATCGTCTCGACCGGCTGATTCCCAAAATCCGCAAGGCCGCCCGTTGGCTCGCGCAAGACAAATATCGCGAGCGGCTCAAACGAGAAGACGCCGAAACGCCCAACCGCCTCTTGTTCGACGGCTTGGCCTGCGGGCTTTCCGGCCTTTTGACCGACGATGCGGAATTGCAAAAATTCGGCCGCGAGTTCGTCGATCTGGCCATGAAGCATTACCGCGCAAGCGACGGCGTATTTCTGGAAAAAGGCGGGCACGATTCCAGCTATCAGGCCGTGGCCGCGTTGAAACTGCAAGTCTGGATCACGTATTTCCCCGAGGCCAAGCTGAAATCCGCCGCCGAGAAGGCCGTCCGCTGGGAACGCGGCCGCATCCGCCCCGGCGGCGAGGTCGATGTCTCCGAAAACACCCGCACCGGCCTCCATCAGGAAAAATGGCAGGGAAATTACAAAGACGTAAATCTGAGCGAAGTAACGTTTTGCCTGCTTTACGACTACGCCCTAACGGGCAATCGAGATTCCTTGGAGGCCGCGAAACGGATTATTGCACACCGGAAGAAATAGCAGGGCGCCATGCCCACACCTGACGCGGGCACAATGGACCAAGCCAACCGTCGTTTAGCCCGGAGCCAACGGCGACGGCGAAGAGGGATATTTTTCGGAATGCTTCGCGCCCGCTGTCGTTTATTTCACGGGCAATCGCGTTTCTGCACCCGAATCGGCATCGATGATTCGGCCGGTCAGGGCATCACTCCAATCGTCGGCGAGGCTTATCTTCTGGGAATAATCGAACTCGATCGTCCCTTGAAAGCGGGATCGCGCGCCGTATTGGGCGAATTCGGGGATTCCCAGCGCGATCAGGTCGCAGGGCACTTCGTTTTCGGCGGTGATAAGTTGAAAACGATTTTGCGGCGGCGCGGTCGAGCGGTCGCGATAGAATCGGATCGAAACGGGCGCGGCGTTCTTCGCCTCGGGTAGGTGAAATTGCATGGCCGCCTGGACGCAGCCGGGCGAATGATCCACGCCCGCTTCGATGCCGGTAAAAGTTTCGATCGTCTTTCCCCGCCGCAGCTTCAATTCCGCGGCCGAGATGCGGCAGTCCATGCCCGGCGCGGCGTGATCTTGCAGCAGGCGTTCAACGAACCGGCCGATTTTCCCGAGCGCGGCGGCGTCGATTTCGGGCTGCTCGATGGAGAGCACGAGCGTCGGTTTTTCCCGCCCTTGCGGATCGGCGACGGACCGCCTGCCGACTTCCACCGATTTGCAGGAAAAGACGAACTGGCCGGTTTCGGGATCGAAAAGTTCGAGGTTTTGATAAACGTCGGCGCCGGGCCGGGGATGTCTCAACTGCTCCAAATTGACCTTCCAGCCGAGTTGCATTTGCAATCGCTCCGCCGCAAGCCGCGTTTCCCAAGGCAGATTGCGCCACAAACACCATCCGGCGACGGCGCACGTCGGCAGGAAGCAAAGAAAAATAAAACCGGCAATCGCCAGTTTCCGCCGCGTTTTATCGTGAAAATGAAACATCCTTTTCGTCCTGAAAAAATAATATCAACACGGAGACACGGAGGACACGGAGGACAAAAAACTAATTTACCCGGCGGATGATTCCGTCTTTCAAGACGGGGACGTTGGAATTGATTAATATACCGATAGGTTTGTTGCTGATTTTTTGATAGGTTATCAGTTGAGCTTCATGGATAGGTAAGAGTTGTTCGATGGCTTTTAATTCCAGGATAACTTTTTCCTGGCATACTATATCTAATCGATAACCGCAATCCCAACGAACATTCTTGTATTATATCGGCAGTGATTCTTGGCGTTTGAAAGCGATATTTCGTTGACTCAATTCATAACACAAACATTCTTCATAAGCCGATTCCATCAATCCCGGTCCGAGTACCCGATGAACTTCAATCGCGGCGCCGATAATCGCTTCCGTCAGTTATTCTTCCTTGAGTTCCATTACAAATCCTCCTTGATTGAGATACGTGGAAAAGTTGAACATTAGAAGAAATATCTCCGTGTCCTCCGTGCCTCAGTGTTAATATCCCTTTCTCTCTTTTCTTTAGAGATCCAGTTTTTTCTTTACTAGTTCATAAAACAGTTTCCACCGTTCTTGCATTTCGATCAAGCTGTCGCCGCCGAATTTGTCGATGAGCGCCGCGGCGATCTCGAAGGCCACGACGCATTCCAGTACGCAGCTTGCCGCCGCGATCGCGCACACGTCGCTGCGCTCGTAGGAGGCGGTTTCCGACTGCTTGGTTTGCAGATTGACCGATTCCAGCGGCTGCTTGAGCGTGCTGATGGGCTTCATCGCCGCGCGGACCACGATCGGCTGCGCGTTGGTCATGCCCGCCTCCAGGCCGCCCGCGTTGTTCGTGGGCCGCACGAAGCCCAGCGAGGGCTTATCCGCCTGTTGCGGATCGTAATGAATCGGATCGTGGCTCGCCGAGCCGGGCTGCCGCGCCATCTGGAATCCCAGGCCGATCTCCACGCCTTTCATCGCTTGCACGGCCATCACCGCCTTGGCGAGCAGGCCGTCGAGTTTGCGGTCCCACTGGGCGTGCGTGCCTAGCCCATAAGGCAAGCCATCGACGCGGATTTCAATGATCCCGCCCAGCGTGTCGCCGCTCTCCTGCATCGTGTCGATCAGGGCCTTGACCTCGGCATCTTGATCGGGATTGAGCGTGGAAAGCTGGCTCCGTTCGCGCCAGGACTTGCGTTCTTCCGGCGTACCATCTTTCGACCGGATGGAAATCGGCCCGATGCCCGCCACGTAACCGAAGACCGTGATGCCGAACTTTTCGAGCAACTGTTTCGCCAGCGAACCCGCCGCCACCCGGGCGGTAGTTTCCCGCGCGCTGGCGCGTTCCAGGATCGCCCGCACGGAACTCAGGTATTTGATCGAGCCGCTCAAGTCGCCGTGGCCGGGCCGCGGCCGGAGCAGGTCGTCCATCTGGTCGATTTTGTAATCCCGATTGGGAATCATCAGCGCGATCGGGCTTCCCAAGGTGATCCCCCGCCAAACGCCGCTCAGAATATCGACGGCGTCGGTTTCGATCTGCTGACGCCCCCCTCGGCCATAGCCCCCCTGCCGCCGCCGCAAATCGGCATTGATGCGTTCCGGCTCAAGTTCCACGCCGGCGGGAAAACCATCGACCAACGCCAATAACGCCTTGCCGTGCGACTCGCCGGCGGTTAAATATCGTAACATATTACCGTACAAAGGTTTGCATAGTATGTTCAAACGGGAAGCGAAGTCCAAAGATTACGCAATTTTACCCATCTTCCCCAGTTGGGGATAGGGCGATTTTTTACCCGGCGGAGTATTCTACTGGTTGCAGCCGTCAACGCTGTTTTCTTGCGGCTTTTCGTCGATGGCGGGTTTTGTGGCGATATTCCGAGGGCGCGGTTTTTTCGAGTTGCCGAAAGACGATCCGCATCTGCTCTTCACTGGGAAAACCCGACAGATGGGCGACGTTTTTCACCGGCAGATCGGTCTCGGTCAGCAATCGCTTGGCGCGGCTGAGGCGGCAGCGGGTAATCTCCTCGATCACCGTCCGATCCGTCGCCGCCTGAAAGCGGCGCTCCAGCGTGCGCCGCGAGACCGGCAATTCGCGGGCGATCTGCTCCACCGAGAGTTCGCGATGGCTATGCGTCCAAATCAAACTCAGCGCCTGGACGACGAGCGGATCGTCGATCCCTTCAATCGCCGAGACGGCATGTTCCCCCAGGAGCGGCGGCTTGCCGCCGATCTGTTCGAGCACGTCGGCCAACAGCGCGATGCAGCGCATCGAAAGCACGATCGAGTTTTGCGTCGCATGCAGCCGAACGCGGTCTAATAATCGATCGAAGCTTCCTTCGAGGCGCTCCACGTCGGCGATTTTCCGGACGGCTTGAGCCGGGCGCAGCAGCTTCAGCCGCCGCAAACGTTGGACGATCTCGCCGTTATAGCCGATCCAGCGTTCCGTCCAACCCGTCGCCGGATCGGGGCGATAGCGGTGCCAAACGCCGGGAAAAAGGACCACGATCGAGCCATCCTCGATGGGCGCCGGACCGGTTTCGCGCGATTCGAACTCGCCCCGCCCCTCGGTAATGAGGATGGTTTGAAATTCCGGCAGCGTGCGTCCTTGTTTCCAGCCGAAGTCATAGAGCGACGGATGCACGCGCGGCGGATAGGTCTCCCCCGGCGCGATCGTGCAATAACCGACGCCGGTCAAATAGCTGCCCCAGTGCATGGCCAAATCGCTCACCGGCAGATAATGATAGAAACTTTCGCGCGGGGGCATGAACCGCTCCTTGACGGAATATTTACGCCGTACGGACTCGAAATCGATAAAAAGCTCGCGTAGATGGCATTCTATCGCCACTCGTTGGTTGAATAAAAATATGGTAACCGTTCACAGGGGACTGTCCCGATTTTCGCGGCGCGAAAGATGATGGCGCCGTAAAAGTGCTTAATCGCCGCGAAAATGGGACTGTCCCCCTCGCGCCGCGGGAAGGGGACAGGTCCATGTTTTCGGCCTACCGTTTGTCCAAAAAAACGTTTTCCCGCCGAAAAATGGACCAGTCCCCGACCGGGGCGCGAACGATTACAAAATATGTTTCCCTTCAAAAAAAGAGCGTCGATCGAATCCGCTATTATCCTATCTCCCAATCCCGTTTACAAAAAGGGCTTGTGGATCGTCTCGCAAAGGCCGCGAACTATCCCCCGCGAATCCGGCAGACAGCGGATTATTCGGAATTGCAAATCGCATGTCGCAAAATCAGGGTGGAATCTCCGTTGTGGGTTCGCTTCTCGCGTTTATAATGAAGTTCTGATCGAGTGGCGGATATCCCCCCCAGGAGTCGAGTTATGGTTCCAAGCAGAAATTCTCCGATCGCCCGCGGTTTTACGCTGGTTGAATTGCTCGTCGTGATTGCGATCATCGGCATTTTGATCGCGCTATTACTGCCCGCCATTCAGGCGGCGCGGGAAGCCGCGCGGCGAATGGAGTGCGCCAATCACCTCAAGCAAATGGGATTGGCGGCCATGTCGCACGAGTCGGCCCAAAAACACTTCCCGACCAACGGTTGGGGATTGCGATGGATCGGCATTCCGGAGAACGGCTTTGGCCGCGGCCAACCCGGTGGGTGGATGTACAATCTCCTGCCATTCATGGAACAGAAGTCCCTGCACAACATGACGCTGAATTTCACGGGATCTGCCCGGCAGGCCGCTGGCAAGGGAATGGTCGCGACGACGCTGGGCGTCTTTAATTGTCCCACGCGTCGCGCCGCGATTTTATATCCGATCGGCGATTGGGTACCCGAACAGCGCAGTCCCTATTGCGGAAAAACCGAACGATTGGCGCTATCCTTGACGGACAAGGTCGCGCGAAGCGATTACGCTTGCAATAGCGGTTCGGTTTATACCGATCCGGGATCCTTCAGTTCCGGTTTCGACGGTTGGGGACCGGTGTCCTGGGCCGATGCCCGCGCAAAATCCGACGGCTGGGAAAAAATCGCCCAGAACAACACGGGGGTTTGTTATCCGGGCAGCAAAACCGCGCTCAAGGAGTTCAAGGGGGGCACGAGCCATACCCTCCTCTTCGCGGAAAAATACATGATGGTGGATTGTTATTTCAACGCCCAAGATGGCGGAGACAACGAAACTCTGTACATGGGCGATAACGGAGATACCGCGCGCTGGACGTATGTCATGCCCATGCGCGATCGTCCCGGACTCTACACTTGGTATCCTTTCGGAAGCGCCCATGCCGCCACGCTCAACGGCGTTTTCTGCGATGGGTCCGTCCATTCGATCAACTATGAGATCGATGCGAAGGTGTTCGAGGTCTTGGGCAAACGCAACAAACCCACTTCCGAGGCGAAATACATCCAATCTTTCAATTAGTCGTTGGACCGGTTTTCAAACTGTCATCCGACGCAAGGCGGAACCTCTACCGGCCTCTTGCTCGAGTGGAGGCCGTTCCCCAAGGATTCCGGTTATGTCCCCCAAAAGAAAAAATCCAATCTCTCGCGGTTTTACGCTGGTTGAATTGCTCGTCGTGATTGCGATTATCGGCATTTTGATCGCGCTATTACTGCCCGCCATTCAGGCGGCGCGGGAAGCCGCGCGGCGAATGGAGTGCGCCAATCACCTCAAGCAAATGGGACTGGCGGCGATGAATCACGAGTCGGCCCAAAAATGCTACCCTTCCAATGGATGGGGGTTGTATTGGACCGGCATCCCCGAACGGGGCTTCGGCCGCAAGCAGCCCGGGAGTTGGAGCTACAGCCTCTTGCCCTTCATGGATTTGAAATCCACCTTCAATATCACGTCGGGCACAACGGGCGCCACGCGGAGCGCCCTCGGCAAACAATTATGCGCCACGCCCATCGGCGTTTTCAATTGTCCCACGCGCCGGCCGGCCATTTTATATCCCACGGGATCGAACCCCGTTTCGCACTCCGCCATTTGCGGACAGAACAACGAAAAAACGCTGACCTTCGATAAGGCCGCCCGCAGCGATTACGCCTGCAACAGCGGCACGTTTTATACCGATCCTTCCGCGAATGGCTCCAGTTTTTCCTACTGGGGACCGGCAACGATGGCGGAAGCCTTGGCGCACTCCGAGAATTGGGAAAAAATCGCCGAAGTGAATACCGGAGTTTGCCATGCCGGCAGCAACACCTCCATCCGCGAGATGAAAGGCGGCACCAGCCATGCAATCCTCTTCGGCGAAAAATTCCTCAGCCAGGATTACTATTCCACGGGCAGGGACCCCGGCGACAATGAGAACATGTTTATGGGCGATAACTGGGACACCTGTCGCTTTACCGAATTCGCGCCGATGCGGGATCGTCCCGGCATCTCGGGTTATTACAATTTCGGCAGCGCCCATGCGAGCGCCTTCAATACCGTCTTCTGCGATGGTTCGGTGCATTCGATCAAGTACGATATCGATCTGAACGCGCTCAGGGTATTGAGCAAACGCGCGAAAAATCCCAAAACCGACGCACAATATCTGCAGAGTTACAATTGACGGCCGCTCTCGATTCGATATCGATAACGGGAATGCGGAACGCCACAGGCCGTTTTCTGCAAAAAATTTCACCGCGAATCGTCTCCAAAGCGCCTTCGCCGAAAACCGGGGAGGATATCAAAACGCCCATCAGCCCCAGAAACGCACCGAGAAGGTGGAAAAGCTGGCGTTTCGCCGATTTTCTCCGCGATTTGCCGCCAATCCTTAACGTTTGCAGAAAAGACCCCAACATGGAAATCACCCCGGCGAATGCGCGACGATTACCCGGCCAGCGAGGGGGGATGATATCGATTGGCGAATGGGGTGTCAAGGCGAACTCGGCGAATTTTCAGCCTTTCCTCGATCTCCCTTGACTCGGCACATCGGGAACGATACTCTGTGCGGTCCAAAGGGCGATATTTACTATTGTTTTCATGGTTCAAAATCCCGCCCTTTGTTGGTTGGATTTTCAACCGTAGGACAGGTTTCCAATCTGTCGTCAAAATCACGGCTTAATCCAAATCCACGTCGAACGACAGGTTGGAAACCTGTCCTACTATGATACCATCCCCTTGCCGAATGCTGATCGCGGTGCTGGCGCTCCTTTCGACGGCGAGTTGCCAGACGCTCTTCGCGCCGAAGCCCAAGGGCAAATCGCCGCTTGCGCCGGCCCGGATGACGGCCGATTGCTGTGTGCTGGACGTATTTTTCGTCAATGTGCCCTTGGGCGATCCGAAGGCGAACGAGGAGCTTTGGCAAGAGATCGACGAGCAGCGTTTCGATCCCGATCTGCGGCAGCGGCTCGGCGGCAACGGGTTTCGCGTCGGCGTGGTGGGCAGCCAGATTCCGACCGCGCTCTCGCAACTGATGGAATTGAACGAGAAGCCCCCGACAACCGCGGACGACGCCGACGCCCAACTTGCCGAAGCGGGCGACCGTCCGCGCGTATCGCGGCGGCATATCCAAACGCGGCCCGGTGAACGCATCGAGATCAACGCGTCCGGCATCTACGAGCAATTGCCGGTGCTGTTGTGGAGCGAATCGGGCATGGTCGGCGGCGAAACCTACGAACAAGCGCAGGGCGTATTGGCGGTCAAGACGTATCCCCAGCCCGACGGCCGGGTGCGACTGGACATCACGCCCGAATTGCAGCACGGGCAATCCCGAAAGAATTTCGTGCTCGATGCTTCGGGCGGCGTGGGCCGCATGGACTTCTCCCGCGCGAAACGCGGTTTCGACGATCTCGCGACCGACGCCGTGCTGGCCCCCGGATCGATGTTAGTCATGACCAGCCTGCCCCATCGTCCCGGCAGTCTGGGGCATCACTTCTTCACCGAACAAGCGGGAAAACCGATGCAGAAACTGCTCGTCATCCGCCTCTCGCAAACCCAGCGCGACGACCTCTTCGATCCCGGCGAAACGCTCGCGATGCCGGAGAAATAGCCATCGGTTATTGTCAAAACTTCGGAATTGGCAATAATTGCTCTTTCGGCGATCTATAGAATGTCAATTTGCCCGCTGGTGATGCTATCAACGTGCTATCCGGGATTATTCCTAGCGCGGCGTAGCCGCAACCAATGCGTACCTTTTATGTAACCCAGGCGTTCACGCCTGGGAAGAGGATCTTAACCGCAGGCGTAAACGCCTGGGCTAGGGAAATGCGAAAAAAGGGCGTTTTTC
>JADLEL010000041.1 GCA_020846145.1 Pirellulales bacterium
CCGCATATTCAGCGCCGTCCTCGCTGCGCAACACGCCACCCTGCAACAACTTAACGCTCTCGCCGCATAAAACATTGAGGAGAAAGCCTCAATCCTGAAAACTAATGGCATAAACATCGTAGATGCGACATCCTGCCGCATTTTAGGCAAAAGCGGCAAGATGCCGCTTCTACAATTCGCTTTTATGAATACTGCGGCCTATCGGTTTTTCGTATCGTCTTAGCCGATGGAGTAACCTATTGTGGAATGTGGAAAAAGAGGAAAGAGGAAAAATGGAAATTGGTTTTCAGCTTGTTTTTTGCCTTATTTAGTATAAAAAACTACTTTTCCCATTTTCCATTTTCCCCCTTTTCCCCTCCCTTTACACTTATCAATGGATACCGATTTTCATCTTCGACGGGCGAAGTCCCTTCCCGACGCCGCGATATTTTTGGAAAAAATCGTATTGCAAGTTTCGGGGAGAGAATTCGTAATCGAAACCCTACAATTCGCGAATTTATTTCCCGCGAAATGGGAAAAAAGCCGTAAGACACCCCTCTAAAGACGGTAGCCGGGGGAAAAACCGGCCTAGAATTATCTTGATGCCGTAAAATTAGCTACATTTGGTAAGGACTCGCACAACAATAAACTATCGTTTTGAAGAAAGGGTGGGCGGTGTCCACCAAAATAACTGAATATCCTAACCGGTTTTCCTGACATTGGTCTTAACGCATGGAACGGGAGGTCCCCTATGATGATCCGTAAAATGTTTTTCGCGGTCGCCGTGTTCGTCGCCGCAAGTTTCGCGGCCGCCGATTCGGCCTGGGCGTGCAGATTATTGGATAACGCTTGTTGCCGATGCCGCCGGTCCTGCACCCGGGCATACCGCTGCCCGACAACGTGGAATTGCTGCCTGCCGCAGGCTTGCGGCGCGGTCGGCACGGGAGCCATCACCGTCAATCCCGCCGAGAAGCCGACCGAAGCGCCGAAGGCCGATGCTCCGCAGCCGCCGAAAGAGACGCCGGCGAGTCCCACGCCTCCAATGCCGGTCGAGCCGGCAACGCCGACTCCGGCGGTCGAAAAGCCCGCCGAACCGGTGACGCCGCTGCCGCCGGTCGATTCGACTCCACCGACCGAAAGGATGCTCGAACCGAAAGCAACAACTCCGCCGGTCGCCGAGCCGCCGGTTCCCGAACCGCCAAAAGAACCGGCAGCCCCAACCGAGCCGCCCAAGGCCGAGCCGCCGAAAGCCGAGCCGCCGGTTCCCGAACCGCCAAAAGAACCGGTCGTCCCGATCGAACCGCCCAAGCCCGAGCCGCCGAAGGCCGAACCGCCGGTTCCCGAACCGCCAAAAGAACCGGCCGCCCCGACCGAACCGCCCCAAGAAAAGCCCGCCGAGCCGATCACCGACGCGTTCGGTAATCCCGCGCCCGAACCGCCGAAAAAAGCGGACGAACCGGCCGCCGCGCCGAAGCCGGCCGAGCCGGCCGCCGAACCGCCGAAGGAGCCGGCCGCTTCCGAGAGCAAGGAAGAAGAGCCGGATCCGTTCTCGAAGCACGATGCGATACAATATCGCCTCTGGACCGACGCTGGCGGCGAGTTTCAAGTCATGGCCAAATTCGTCGGCTTCGTCGATGGCAAAGTCCGCCTTCAAAAAGCCGACGGCCGTTACGTGCGGATCGAAATGAATCTGCTCTGCACGGCCGACCAACGCCTCATCAAGCACATCGAATCGCTGGCGGCGAATTGGTAACGAGCGATCGATTCGATTTCGTCATTCGACAAAGCCCGCCGATTTTTTCCGCGGGCTTTGTTTCTGCGCAAAATGAGATACTCTCAATTCCACGCCAATGCCCCTCGCGTGGACGCGGGGGCTAAACGTGCTTCACTGCGTCATTTGTCATTCGAGCTTCATCATTCATCATTCCGAATTCATCATTCCTTCGCCCCTCCCCCTTCCGCCTTCCGCCTTCCGCCTTTACGATAAGCCGCATGGACCTCACGCCGATGATGCGACAGTACGAGGAGGCGAAAAAGGCTTGCCCGGAAGCGATTTTGCTGTTTCGGATGGGCGATTTCTACGAGCTTTTCCAGGAGGATGCGAAGACGGCGGCCCGCGTGCTGGGGCTTTCGCTCACCAGCCGCGAAAAGGGCGAAAACCCCATGCCGATGGCGGGCTTTCCCTATCATCAGTTGGAAAGCTATCTGGGCAAACTCATCGCGGCGGGCTTTCGCGCGGCGGTCTGCGAACAGGTCGAAGACCCGAAAAAAGCGAAGGGCCTCGTGCGGCGCGAGGTAACGCGGATCGTTACGCCCGGCACGGTGACGGACGATGCGCTGCTCGATCCGCGGGAGAGCAACTATCTGGCGGCCGTCGCGCCCGGCGATCCGGCGGGCCTGGCGTGGGTCGAGCTTTCGACGGGCCGCTTCGCGGCCGCCGCCGTGCCCAAGAAGCACGTTGCCGATCAACTCGCGCGCATCGCGCCGGCGGAATGCCTTTTGGACGAGGACGGCGAGCCGCTGCCGGCGCATTTGGCCGAACGGATGATGGTTTCGCGCCGTCCCGCCTGGGCGTTCGGGCATCAGGCGGCGGTGAAGGCTTTGTCGAAACATTTCGGCACGGCGAATCTCGAAGGGCTGGGCTTCACCGAAAGCGGCGAAGACGTGCAGGCGATCCGCGCCGCCGGGGCGATTCTCGATTATCTCGCCGAAACGCAGAAAAGCTCGCTCGAACACATCGACCGGCTGATCCCCTACCGCGCTTCCGGCACGTTGGAAATCGACGAGGCCAGCCGCCGCAGTTTGGAAATCGCCCGCACCATCCGCGAAGGCCGCCGCGAAGGCTCGCTCTTGTCGGTGCTCGATCGGACCGTAACCGCGATGGGTTCCCGCCTCTTGGCCGAATGGATCGGCAATCCGCTGACCGAACTTCCAGCCATCGAAACCCGGCACGAAGCCGTCGGCGAACTGGTCGCCGAGCCGGCGTTGTGCGCGAATTTGCAGGAAGCTTTGCGGCGGGTCTATGATGTCGAGCGGCTCTTGGCCCGCGTAACGACCGGCCGGGCGAGTCCGCGCGATTTGAACTTCCTAGGCCGTACGCTTCGCGAGCTGCCGGCATTAAAGGCGAAATTCGCCGCGCGCAAGAGCCGGCTCCTGGGCGAGTTGGAGGCGGGCGTCGATCTTTGCCCCGAACTCTGCGGCGTGTTGGAGGCCGGTTTGGCGGACGATTGTCCCCTCTCGCCGCGCGACGGCGGATTCATCCGCGACGGCTTCAGCGAAGAGTTGGACGGCCTGCGCGAGTTAGCCCGCGGCGGCAAGCAGTGGATCGCCCGCTATCAGGCCGAAGAGGCCGAGCGGTCGGGCATTCCGAACTTGAAGGTCGGCTTCAACAAGGTGTTCGGCTATTACATCGAGATCACGAACGCCCATCGCGAACGGATTCCGGCCGATTATATCCGCAAGCAGACCATCAAAAACGCAGAAAGGTACGTCACGCCGGAACTCAAGGAATACGAAGAAAAAGTGCTCACCGCCGACGAAAAGGCGAAGGAATTGGAGTACGATTTGTTCGTGAAACTGCGCGAGGCCGTGGCGGTCGATCGGCGGCGGATTCAATCGACCGCGCTTACGCTGGCGCAGCTCGACGTGCTGGTTTCGTTCGCCGAACTCGCCCGGCAAAGGAATTATTGCCAACCGAAAATGGTCGAGGAGCCGACGCTCGAAATCATCGACGGTCGTCATCCGGTGCTCGACATCCTCGAGCCGGAAGGGACGTTCGTGCCGAACGACGTCGCGGTAGGGGAGAGTAGGAAGGCGGAAGGCGGAAGGGGGAAGGCGGAAGATGATTGCAAATTGGTAATTTCAAATTGCAAATTGCAAATTGAACGAGGCAATTTCCATGAAGATGACGACCAACGATCAACGACCAACGACCAACGATTCCCTCCCCCTTCCCCCTTCCGCCTTCCCCCTTCTCCTCACCCCTCTCCCCTCTCCCCTCTCCCCTCGATCATGCTCATCACGGGGCCGAACATGGCCGGCAAGAGCACGTACATCCGCCAAGTCGCGCTCTTGACGCTGATGGCCCAGATCGGCAGTTTCGTGCCCGCGAAATCGGCCGCGATCGGCATTGCCGACCGGATTTTCGCGCGCGTGGGAGCGAGCGACGAACTGACCCGCGGGCAGAGCACGTTCATGGTCGAAATGACCGAGACGGCGCGAATCCTCAACACCGCCACGCCGCGCAGCCTGGTGATTCTCGACGAGATCGGCCGCGGCACGAGCACCTACGACGGCATTTCGCTGGCCTGGGCGGTGGTCGAGTTCCTGCACGAGCACGTCGGCTGCCGCACGCTTTTCGCCACGCATTACCACGAGTTGACCGATCTGGAAAAATCGCTCCCCGGCGTGAAGAACTTGAACGTCGCCGTGCGGGAATGGCAGGATGAGGTGGTCTTTCTGCACAAGATCGTCGAAGGGGCGGCCGACAAGAGCTACGGCATCCACGTCGCCCGGCTGGCCGGCGTGCCGCGCGAGGTGATCGAGCGGAGCAAGGAGATACTGGAGCAATTGGAAGACGAGCATCTCGACGCCGAAGGCCGCGCGAAGATCGCCCGGCCCATGAAAGCGCCGGAGAAGAAGGCTCATTTTCAGCTCACGCTCTTCGGCGCGAGCGACCACCCCATCATCGACGACCTGCGCGGCCTCGACCTGAACGCCACCACGCCGCTGGCCGCGTTGCAGCTCCTGCAAAAATGGCGGGAAAAGCTGGCGAAGGAGAAGAAGTAGGAAAAAACCTTTCCCTTGCCAAGAAAAGTTTTGGAAGATAAAATAAACTAAGGAGGTGCCTTATGACGACCAAAGACGCAATCATTCATGCGGTGGATGATTTACCCTTGGAATATCTCGACGAATTGGCCGATTATCTTCAATCCTTGAAACTTCGTGCGGCCCATCAAAACATCCCCACCGCTCTGGCCAGCGAAAAAGTTTTGGCGAAGGATTGGCTCCGCCCCGAGGAGGACGATGCGTGGCGCGATTTATAAAGGGTGATGTGGTCGTTTTGCCGTTTCCGTTCTCCGATTTAAGCGATTACAAGCGTCGTCCGGCAATGGTTCTTGCGGATGCCGGCGGGAATGCGATCCTGCTTTGCCAGATTACCAGCCAATCCATTCGCGATGGCCATGCCGTAAAATTAGACATGGCCGATTTTCAGTCCGGGTCGCTGGCAAAACCTAGTTTCATCCGTCCCAATCGCATTTTCTCGGCCGATGAGCAAATTGTCGTCTATCGAGCGGGTCATGTGCATCGAGCGACGATCGATGAGGTTATTGCCAATCTGATCCGCCTATTGAAGGCGTGATCCGCTATTGGTTTCTTTAATCGTCGGATGTCTTTTTCGATGCTCCATTCGAGAATCCTTCTCGATACAAGGAAAAAGCAGCATCGTTGGCTTCGGACTGAGATAACTGAGCGTCTTTTATTGGAGTATGGTATGCATCCGTACTATTTCGCCTTAAACGCTCCTTCCAGCAGTTGGCGGTCGAAGGATTGGGGGACGGTGCCTTCGGCGGCGTAGAGGTAGAGGGAGGCGAGGAGGATGGCGCTCAGGGCGGAGGAGACCAGCGAGATGAGCATGACGACAATCACGATGACGGCGACGGCCAAGGCGCCGAGAGCGATGATGCCGTTGGCGAAGGCATAAACCGCCAGCGCGCCGAAGACCAGCAGCGGGATCAACGCCACGAGAAAGACGACCGTGAAGACCAATCCGGTGGAAAGGTGGGCGGTAAGCGCTTCGCCCCAGGTCTTTTTCACCAGCGCGGTCGAGCGCTTGAAGGCCTCGACCGGATTGGCCTTCTCCATCACCAGCACCGGCACGACCAGATAAGTGAGCACCGACCACGCCGCGCCCAAGAGTCCCGCGACGAATTGGCCGGCCTTTTCCGAGTTCGATTCGATCGCCTTCAAAATCAAGCCGATCGTCGCGCTCACGAGCGCCCAGGCGACGATTTGCGGAATGCGGGCGGCCGCCACGCGGAGGCCGTCGCCGATGGTCGGCTCGTTGCCGCGGAACCGGCCGATGGCGCAGGCGACCAACGCCGAATTGAAAAAGACGATCGCGAAATAGTTCGCGAAATAGAACAGGAACAACAACACGTAGGAAAGCGGATCGTTGGGAATGTGCTTATCGTGCATAATGGCCTCGGCTTGCGGCGATCCCCAGAGCGGGACGACGAAGCTGGCCAGCACGATCGAGCAGGCGATGCCGCTTAAGAGCGGAAAAACGAGCAGCCGCTTGTCCTCCCGAAGCACGCGAAAGCTTTGACCGACCAATTCCCAACCGAAAGAGATTTTCTCGAACATGATACCGCCTCCTGGAATAGAGTGAAGAATCCGTTACCTATCATAGGGATTATTGCATTCTTCGCAAGAGGGACTAGGGAGCCAATGTTGGAAAGCCGCGACCATTGGTCGCGGGAGTTCCGATCCATCCGTTCCGCTACCCGTTCACGCCCCGGTCGGGGACTGGTCCATTTTTCGGCGGGAAAACGTATTTTGCGGACAAACGGTAGGCCGAAAACATGGACCTGTCCCCTTCACGCGGCGCGAGGGGGACAGTCCCATTTTCGCGGCGATTAAGCACTTTTCGGCACCATGATCTTTTGCGCCGCGAAAATCGGGACAGTCCCCTGTGAACGGTTACCTGTAATATATTTGCCTTCTGATTTGCAAGACATTGCAGACCTCCGGGTATTCTATCCGCTGGAAATCCGTCCTACCCCGATTTTATTCTTGCCCTTTGCGCCTAGCTTTACCATTTTATCGCAGTTTAACTAATGATTCATCTTGGCGGGAATAGCCGCCGATGGTATAGTCCCGCAACCCTTATCTGGGCGTGAATTTACTTTGTATTCGTGCCAACGTGGGGAAACTTGAACTCATCGACTGATATACCCTGCGCGGCCATGGATGCGACAAATTTCCCCTCGAGGAAGCTTTGGTCGAATTACCGACCGTTAGCCGGGATTATTCATAAACACCGTAGATGCGGCATCCTGCCGCATTTTAGGCAAAAGCGGCAAGATGCCGCTTCTACAAATCGCTTTTATGAATAATGCGGGTTAGCAGCCTGATGAAAAAAGGGGACTGGCTCGGAGCCAAATGCCGGAATTCCCGCTGAAAACTGATTGAAGCGACGTGCCTGTCCCTTTTTTCAACGGGCCGTTAGCAGTGAGTATTTCCTCCCCAGAAATTTCCTCCCCCAAACCCTAAAAAACGGCGACTGCCAGTGATGAAAATGGCTCAAGGCGGACGATTTGATTCGATAGCCGGCGGATTGGCCGTGCTGCTGTTCCTTTCGGGTTGCGCCGAGATGCCGTCGTGGATCCCCTTCCAAGGGCAAACCACCGACACGCTTCCCGGCGTCGTAACTCCCGCCCAGAAGATTGCGCAATTGAAAAAGTTGCGGCTGGAAGCCCCGGAAAACAACGCCGAGTTCAAACGGCAGGCGGTCGCTTACCTGACGAAGAGCATCGCCGCCGAACCGGACCCTTTGATTCGCAGCGAGATCATTAAAACCTTGGCCGAGTATCCGCTTCCCGAAGCCGAGCCGGTGCTGCGCGCGGCGCTGGAATATCCGAAGCCGGACCCCGACGCCGAAGTCCGCATTGCGGCCTGCGATGCCTGGGGAAAACGCCCCGGCCCCGCGGCCGCCGAGGTCCTCGCCGAAGTCCTGAAAAACGACGGCGAACTGGACGTCCGCTTGGCCGCCGCCCGCGGTTTGGGCCAGACCAAGGAGCAACGGGCGATCGCGGCCTTGGGCGACGTGCTTGCCGATTCGGACCCGGCCATGCAGCGCCGGGCGGTATTGTCGCTCCAAAACATCACCGAACAGGACCTCGGCAACAACGTCGAACGCTGGCAAAAATTCGTGAAAGAAGAAAATCCCCGGCCCGCCCAACCGGTCTCCATCGCCGAAAAAATCAAGAAAATGTTTTGATGGGGGGATTAGGGATTAGAGATCGGGGATTAGCGATTAAAGTTCCCAATCCCTGCTCCCTGTCCCCTGTATCCTATCCCCTCTTCTCTAATCCCCAATCCCTATTCCCTTGTCATGCCCGCTTTGCCGTTGCCACAAAACGTCGTATCCC
Organism: Pirellulales bacterium; assembly: GCA_020846145.1. Classification (GTDB taxonomy): domain Bacteria; phylum Planctomycetota; class Planctomycetia; order Pirellulales; family Thermoguttaceae; genus JADLEL01. The sequence continues at coordinate 8,133 of JADLEL010000041.1, forward strand.
TTAAGATTGGGGAAGATCGGGAATTGGTTTGCCCGCTGCGGTTGGTCGGCGTCGATGAAGATTGCGCCGCGGCGTGGCCGACGGGCGAATCCGACGCGCCGCGCGGAGAACTCGGCATGACGATTACCGAGAAACGTTGGCATTCCACGCATCGCGACGGCCGGTCGTCCGCGCGCCATCTCCGATTGAACAAGGATGCGGAACAAACCTCCGGCGGTCCCGCCATGCAGGCATTACGCTTCACCGAGCAATTCCGAGACCTTTTCACGCTGGCCGTGCAAATGACGGCGTCGGCGGGCGCGGAGGCGATCATCCTGCTGCTCGACGGCCCGGCCGATTGGACGCGGCTGAAAACGATGGCCGGCAAGGCAAAGCTGATCGTCGCCGCCGACACGGCCAAGCAGCTCGAAGGGGCGAAGGAAGTCGGCATTCCTCCCGTGCAACTCGACATGCCCGACAGCCCGATGTACGAGCGGCTCACGCAATCGGTGCTCGAGGCGGTGGCCGACGACCTCTTGGCCCCCGGCTCCGCGGTGGTGGCGCTCTACAGCGGATTCGACGCCGACAGCATCGACTCGCTGAGCGTCATCAATCTGGACGAACACCTGAACCGGCTAACCGGGCGGGACCTGCGGCAGTTGGAAACCCGCGTCCCCCTCGATACGCTGAAAATCGTGGTCGATCTGGCCGTCGAAATCGGCCGCGAAGGCCGCGAAGGCAAGCCCGTGGGCACGCTCTTCGTGGTGGGCGACTCCCGAAAAGTGCTCGCCAGCAGCCGACCCGCCGGATTCGACCCCGTCCGCGGCTACAGCCGCAAGGAACGGAACCTCAGCGATTCCCGCGTGCGGGAAGGCATCAAGGAAATCGCCCAGATGGACGGGGCGATTATCGTTTCGCCCGAAGGCGTGGTCGAAGCCGCTTGCCGCTATCTCGATTGCTCGGCGGCCGACGTTACCCTCTCGAAAGGCCTCGGCGCCCGGCATTGGGCCGCGGCCGCCATCAGCCGGGCAACCAACGCCATCGCGGTAACCGTCAGTCAGAGCAACGGCACCGTCCGCATCTTTCACAACGGTGAAGTCGTGCTCCGCATCGAACCCTACCTCCGCCGCCCGATGGTCTGGAAAGCCTTCGAGCACGAACCGCCGCCTGAAGGAAAGCCGAAACGCGGCGAAGGCGGCGAGTAAAGGCCCGAAGCGCGCTTCCCTTCCGGTCGCGCTCGATTCGAAAGGCGGCGGAGTTCTCCTTCCATTTCGGGTAGCCGGACGGCGCAATGCTTTTCTTGCGGGACCAGATGGCCTGCAAAGTCATTTTTTCACGGGAAAACGCGTTGGAAAGCCGCGACCAGTGGTCGCGGTTCCCGGGAGATAGGAATTCGTAGCCTCCTGATCTGCAAGACGTTGCAGACCTCCCGAGCAGGACCGGCCGATGCCCTTCAGCACTCGCTTGCGGTTCGCGGCGCTCTTCGATCCGCGGAGAAACGGACGATGATGCGATACGTGCCGTCCACCTCGGATTCCGTTTTCCCGCAGAATAAACGGGCGGCGAAGCGCGGGTTTGAATTGAAATGCCTCGCAATCTATCGTGGATTGAATCCGGCTGCAAATCCGGCCCGCGCGAAAACGACCATTTCAAGGCATTGCCCGACAAAGAGCTGCGAAGGGACGCGAACTCTTGTGCTAGTCTGCACACCTACTTTTACAACGCCCCTCCAGTGGAGGTAAGGGGACTCGAACCCCTGACCTGTTCATTGCGAACGAACCGCTCTCCCAACTGAGCTATACCCCCAATGTTTTTTCCGGGCGGGCAAGGCCTAGCCTTTGGGCACTAGGAATTCTCGAATTTCAGACTCCCGTGCGTCGAACATCTTATTCTAAAGGGGGAAGGCGGAAGGGGGAAGGGGGAGGTGAAAAACTCCCCGCTCGTCGCATAGAGCCTTGTACGCAAATGGATTACGGCTTCCGCTATTCCAATCCGAGCGAATGCAAATAGGCCGATTTTTGGCGGTCCAGGCCGCACTTCTCGGTTGTTTTTCGCCATTTTTCCGCGGCTTTCGCCAGCTTTTCCCGGGCCTTTGGAATCGCTTCGGCGGAAGGAGGATTGTCTTCCACGGCCGCTTGGACGGCCTCGTCCAACGCGGCCAGATATTCTTCCCGGCCCGGCAAGCGGAAATCGAGCCAGATTTCGCGGTTCAACGTCGCGGCGGTCAACTCGGCGTATTGGGCCGCGGCCGCGGGAGCGATTTCCTTTTCCGTCCAGAGTTGCGGCTTGTCGAGGTGCGATTTTTCGAACGGGGTCGTGGAGGCGCTCGCGGGGCATATTTGCGGGCTGTTTTGTCCGCTCGAAAGCCACTCCAGCAGCGCGAACGCCGCTTCCCGCGCCGGCGATTGAGCGTTCACCGCGCCCAGCCGTCCGGCAATTCCCAAAAAGGGAACCAGCGGCGATTCCTCTTCCCGCCGGATTTCCCAGCTCTTTTTGCTCACGTCATACACCTGCCGGGAGCCGGGCAGTTCGACGAATCCCACCTCGAACTCCGCGTACTTTCCGCCCGATGGTTTCGCCGAATTTCCCGGCGATGCCTCGCTCTTGGCGTTCTCTTCGCTGCCTTTCGAGATCGGACGTTCGCTTGCCGTGGGCCAAGTGATTGCCATGCCGCACTCGCCCGCCCAGAAGGCGCGGCGAACGGCCGCCGGATCGCATTTCAGCGAGACGCCCGAGTTGGTTTTCGCCGCCTCGGCGAGTTTGACGAGCGCCACGGCCAGCGGCGGCAGCGCAATCTGCGGCTCCATCGTCTGCGGATCGAACCACGTGGAATAATTGTCCCGATGCTTGGCATACGGCGCCGCGCGGGCGAGCAGCATCAAACCGGCCCAACCCGGCGCAAGCGGTTCCAATGTGCCGTGCCAGGGCGAATCGGGCGTCGAGGTCTTTTCGGCCGCCAGCAATTCGGCAAGCTCTTGATACTCGTTCCAGGTTTTCGGCGGCGTTCGATGCAGTTTTTTCAACAAATCGGCGCGGTAATAGATGGTGAATACCGGCGATCCAAATGGCAGCCCGTAGATTTTTCCCCCCCAGGACGCCTCGCGGAGCTTGGGCAACTCGAAAACCTCCGTCCATTCGCGGCCCTGCTGGATTTTGTCGGGCAATTCGGCCAGCAATTGCTTTTCGGCAAGCAGGGCCAACTGCCGGGAAGGGCAAATCACCGCGTCGGCCGATAGGCTCTCGGCCGCCGAAAACTCCTGTTCGCCGCTTTGCACGACCTCGAAATCGGAGCCGCTCTGCGCGCTCCATTCGCCGCGCAGCCGCTCGATGGCCCGGGCCATTCCCGCATCGTCAACCACCAGCAGCTTCAATTTTACGCCCGCGTAAGGAAGCCGCTTCGCTTCGTTCGCCCGATCGCGGGCCGATTGCGGACAACCGCAGAGCAGCAGCGAGAGCAGGCAATAGGCGACGTGTGGAAGGCGGAAGGCGGAAGGCGGAAGGCGGAAGGGGCGATGCATTTTCCTGGGTGAAAAAGACGAGAAAATGGCATGGAAGATGTGGAAGCATGTATTCATGAAAAACCTTTCGCGGCGTGGATTCACGTTTCCCACACTTTAGCCGAATAACGGCGGATCGGTCAATGGATCAACCTTTTTCGTTCCCGATCTCACGCCTCTTCCCGGCAATTTGCTCGTGGAAACCGAGGTCCGCATCCACCTTGTCGATCGATCGAAAACCGACTAAAATTTCGAGATTAAAGTGGCGGCTTTCCATGTTTCGGGCCAAAGGCCCAGCCGTTCACCCAGCCCTGGGGAGCCTAGCCCTCACGACGTATCCAGAGGCCCATCGGGCCGGCAGTTCTCCGGCGCGAGGTGAACGGTTGGCCCGTTGGGCCGAGACCATAAAATTCATCGCGATACTGCTAACCCCGGGCGATGCCTGGGGCTGGGCGAACTGCCGGCCCTTTGGGCCGCGGCAACTTCCCGCCGCGAGATCCATCGAACGGGTACGCTTTAATCGAATGAACTGAAAAAAATATCCGGTGGGACTGCGCTTCGCTTGTTCCACCCTGCTTTCCTGTCCTCCCCTGCTTTTTGCCTCTCTAAAACGAAAGCCCTTCCCATGAAAATCGGACTCATCGGCTACCAAGGCTCCGGCAAAAGCACGCTCTTTCACTGGCTGACGGGCGTGGCGCCCGATCCGGCCCTTTCGCACTCCGGCCAGAGCGCGATGGCGCCCATCCCCGATCCGCGCATCGCCCAGCTTTGCAAAATCTACAATCCGAAGAAAGTTACCCAGGCGGCCATCGAAATCGTCGATACGCCGGGCCTGAGCCGCAAGCACGAAGGCAACGCCGCCAAGCTGGGCACGCTCCGCGAGGCCGGATGCATCGTCTTCGTCGTCTCCGCCTTCGGCGACACCGATCCCCGGGCCGACCTCGCCTCGTTCGACGAGGACCTGCTCCTGGCCGATTTGGAAATCGTTGCCGGCCGGCTGCACCGGCTCGAGGAGACGCTGAAAAAGCCCCTCCCCCGCGCCGAACATCTCGTGCTGCAGCACGAAGAGCACGTCTTGAAACTCGTGCTCGCCGCGATGGAGTCGGGCAAGCCGCTGCGCGACGTCGAAATGACCGACGAGCAGCAGAAAGTTACCCGCGCGTTCCGCCTCTTCTGCGAAAAGCGGCGGCTGGCGGTCATCAACACCGCCGACGACGAAGCCGATCCGAAGCGGTTCGAGGCCTGGGCCGCGCCCGACATGCCGGTCCTCGCCATCCCCGCCGGGCTGGAACTGGAACTCTCGAAGATGACGCCCGCCGACCGCGAAGAGTTCGAAAAGGAGATGGGACTGGTCGGCGCCGACCGCGACCACATCGTCCGCCAGTTGCTGACGATCTCCGGTCAGATGACGTTCTTCACCGCCGGCGAGAAGGAAGTCCGCACGTGGATCTTGCGCCAGGGCGGCACGGCGGTGGAAGCCGCCGACGGCATCCACACCGATCTCGCCCGCGGCTTCATCCGCGCCGAAACCATGACCGTCGCCGACCTCGTCCGCCTCGGCTCCGAACGCGACGTCAAAGCCCAACACCTCATGCGCCAAGAGCCGAAAGATTACGTGGTGAAGGACGACGATATTTTGATGATTCGGTTTAGCGTGTGAGAAAAAAATATCCATTTATCCATTCTACCATGACTATTAGTAGCACATCGGACCAAAGCGCCCTAGATGCCTTTTTGGTTGATAACCAGGAATTAGAGCAACTTGGCGCGCGACTTTCGGCCTTCAATTTGTTCAACGTGTTGCGGATCGATCAAGTCGAAATCCGGCATAGCAATGTACTGGCTTGGCTGTTGACACCCAGCGAGAGTCATGGGCTGGGGCCAATCTTTCTGCGCAGGTTCTTAAGCCGACTTCTTATGGAAAACAGCGAAGCTGAAATATCATTGACGCCGGCGAAGATTGAATTGATGAATTTTAACGACGTGGAGGTATTGCGGGAATGGCAAAATATCGACATTATTGCGCGAAGTCCCTCAAACCGCTGGTGCTTGTTGATCGAAAACAAGATCAAGAGCCGCGAGAATCCCACTCAATTGTTGCGCTATCTCGACGCTGTAAAAAAGGACATGCCCGATTACAAGATCATTCCCATCTTTCTAACCCTCGATGGCGATGATCCTTCGGAACAGGCAATGCAAGCGGGCTTTCTTGCCATGAGTCACGCTCAGGTGCTTACTCTTGCGGAGCAAATCTTCAACCAGCATCGGAAACGAATCCCCGACGATGCCCAAGTGTTGCTCGACCATTACCTTGAAACCCTGCGGAGATTGACTATGCAAGACCAGGAATTGATTGACCTATGCAAAACAATATATCGAAAACACAGAGCCGCGATTGACTTGATTATCGAATACGGAATGGTATCGAATGTGTTAGATGCTGCGATTCAGGAACTTAAGGAGCAAGTCGAATGTGAGTTTATGGTGAATTATGGGAGCAGCGTCTGGTTTCTACCGAAATCAATGGGCGAATATCTGCCCAAAGAGTCCTTAAATGGGTGGCAATATCTCCCGCGCCCTACTCCAATCGCGTGTTGGCTTTATTACATAGGCCGTCGCCAGCAATTCATGATGGTTTTAGAAGTCGGTCCTCTGGCCGATGGGAAAAAACGCATCAGGCTACTCGAATCTCTGCAAAAAGTTGGTTTCCATTTTCGTCAAGCCGGACTCCGAGAGGAAGCAAAATTCACGCGGCTCATAAGTGAAAAATTTAAACCGAAACTCAACGAAGATGGCGAGCCTGATCTTTCCGACAATACCATCCGCCAAGCCGTATGTTCCTTATGGAAAAAATTGTGGCAGGAAGGCGAAAAAATTGTGGGAGTTTTGAAGGATTTTGATTGGAATTAGACTGCAATAATGGCGGGTGGCTCAGGTTCTTTGATCCTGGGCGGCTTTGCCACAAGAGGCGCAGGCAGATCATTCCCCCACGGAATCGATCGTTTATTAGGCTCATAAAAATGTCGCCGACATGCGTCCCGAAGCCGGTTTCGAATAAGAGGGCGTTCGTGCGATGCCGGAGGGCGCGATTCAGCGCCCGTTCGCAGGTGGCCCCGGTTCTTTGAACCTGGGTGGCTTTGCCACAAGAGGCGGCGGGGTGGCACTGACAGAGCGGCTGAGGATGTGTGCCACTGGCTTTGCCAGTGCTGGTGGCCTGCCGGCAGCGGCACGATCGAGTCACCGACAAGCACCGAATCCACCCAAGAGCACTGGCAAAG
>JADLEL010000042.1 GCA_020846145.1 Pirellulales bacterium
CCCGATTTTCGCGGCGCAAAAGATGATGGCGCCGAAAAAATGCTTAATCGCCGCGAAAATGGGACTGTCCCCCTCGCGCCGCGGGAAGGGGACAGGTCCATGTTTTCGGCCTACCGTTTGTCCGCAATATTCGTTATCCCGCCGAAAAATGGACCAGTCCCCAACCGGGGCATGAACGCTTACTTTTTTTGAAACTTCCGCCTTATGGCAAGATTGAACCCTCGGCGATAAATGGTGTCGCAAATCCCTAGTGAACTTAAATCCATTATCCGGCGTATTCCAGAGAGAGGCGAATGGAGAAAACGGTTTTCTCCACATTGCCTCCCACACCAAAAGAGGTGGTGTTTTCCTGACGGCGAGCGGGGGGACGTTCAGCTCACCCTGGATTACGTCCCCCGCTCGCTATTTTGCTGCACTTGGAGCAATGGGGCGTTGGCATGTCGATACCGGTCCGCAAGCAAAAAGCGATTCCGGCAACCTTCTCCACGGCCGAGCGTGCATGAAGGAGGAGCGATCGGACGCGAAATCATTGAACCGGGGGCCGACGGCGCGCGGGAAAACCTCTCGATCTTCAATCCAAAGGGCGGATAGACGGGATGCGTATAATAGTTTGGAAAGGAATGGATCGTGGATGGACATGAATCCGAAGCCGTACAAATCTACTTGACGCAGATGGGCGACGTGCCGCTGCTCTCGCGCCAAGCGGAGCGCGAGGTGGCGCGGCGGATCGAGATCTCGCGCCGCCGCTATCGGTCGCATCTGCTCCGATCCGATTTCCTGCTCCATGCCGGCGTGGAAATACTGCATAAGGTCGCGGCGGGCAAGATGCGTTCCGACGGCACCTTCGATCTGACCGTCACCGAACCGGAGCACCGGCAGCGGCTCGCGGCGATTCTGGAGGCGAATTTGCCCACGCTGCGCGCGGTTCTGGAGCGCAATCGCCGGGATTTCGCGGTCGTCTTGGATCGGAAACAATCCGCCGCCAAACGCCGCGCGGCCTGGCGAAGGTGGCGGTTTCGCCGCGCCAAGGCCGCGCGGTTGCTCGAGGAAACGCCCATCCGGCGGTCGTACCTGCAACTGGTGCTGGAGAAGTTGAAGCAGATCTCCCGCCGCATGGAGGCGCTCGTGCAGCAGCGGGCGCTCCCCGCCGAGCAGCGCGCCGAATCGGCGGAATCGCCGCGTGAGGAATTGCGGCGGCTGATGCGGATCGCGCTCGAATCGCCCCAGACGCTCCGTCGGCGGATGGCGAAAATCTCCGCCGCGCAGCACGAATTCGAGGCCGCCCGCCGCGTGCTCTCGGCCGCCAATCTGCGGTTGGTGGTCTCGATCGCCAAGCGCTATCGCAACCGGGGTTTGAGCTTTTTGGATTTGATCCAGGAAGGCAACACCGGCCTCATGAAGGCGGTCGATAAGTTCGAGCCGGAGCGGGGATTCAAGTTTTCGACCTACGCCACTTGGTGGATCCGCCAGGCCATCAGCCGCTCCATCGCCGAGCACAGCCGCACGATCCGCATCCCCGTCCACATGCTCAGCACGGCCGATAAGGTCTTGGCGGCCGACCGCCGCCTGGCGCAGGAGCACACCAAGAATCCCACCGTCGAAGACCTCGCCGCCGACGTCGGCGTCTCGGTGGCGGTTACGCACCGCGCGCTGGGCGTCAATCGGCGTCCGCTGTCGTTAGACGAACCGCTCACCTCCGAAGGCGAAAACTACCTCGGCGAACTTCTCCCCGACAACCGCCGCGACGACCCGTTGGGCGACATGCACCGCGAATCGCTCAAGGACGGGATTGCCGAAGTGCTGGGAAATCTCTCCTATCGGGAGCGCGAAATCATCCGCCTCCGCTACGGCCTCTCGGACGGCTACGCCTACACGCTCTCGGAGATCGGCAAGATCTTCTCGGTTACCCGGGAGCGCGTGCGGCAGATCGAAACCGCCGCCATCCGCAAGCTGCAAATGCCCTCCAGTTCGCAGCGACTGGCGGCCTTCGTCGATCATCTGCCCGCCATGCAGCCGCCGCAGTACGTGAATCAATAAGACGTTCGTTTAGCCCGGAGCCAACGGCGACGGCGGATTGTCGATCGATGCCCGGTGGGTGATTTGCTTTCTTCCTTCGCCACGTTATAACGCCGTCGCCGTTGGCTCCGGGCTAAACGAGGGGCCTTTCAAACGAGATTGCCGCCTCTTTACAAAATGCTCCCTCTGGGGTATTTTTAGAAAAAGTTTGCGCGTCGATCTGCATTGGATACTTGGAGCCGCGGATATGAGAACCTTCGCCTTATTGGCATTCGCGGCGTTTGTCGGCTTGGTCGCCGCCGGTTGTCCCGAAATGTCGGAAAGCAAGCCGGGGGCGCAATCGGCGCAAGCGCCTCCGCCACCCCCGCCTCCGGCAGTCGGCGGACAAGCCGCGGACGACGACCAATACGTGCCCGTCGAGGAAGTCAATCCGCAACAAGTCGCCAAAGAACAGGCCGCCGCCGACGCCCTGGAAAAGATGGGCTTTCTCGTCATTCGCGAAGGGCCGGAAAAAGTGGTGACGAGCGTCAATTTCCTGGGCAATAACCGGAAGATCGACGAGAAAATCACCGATTTGCTGCCCGCGCTGTACCGCACCTACACGTTCAATTTCGCGGATACCGAAATGGGCGACGAGCAACTCAGGGCTTTGCAAACCAACCGAAAAGTTACATCGCTCGTGCTCGGCGGAACGCAAGTGGGAGACGAGGGCTTGGCCATTATCGTCAACTTGAGTTCTCTGGTTTCTTTGATGCTGCCGAAGACGAAAATCACCGATGCCGGCCTGCCGCATTTGACCAAACTGCCCAACCTTGCGATCCTCGAACTCTCGGACACGAAAGTCACCGACCGCGGCCTGCCGGAAATCGCCAAGTGCCAAAACCTGAACTGGCTGCTCCTCTCCGGCACGGAGATTACCGATGAAGGATTGCAAGTGCTCGCCGCCATGCCCAATCTTCGCCGGCTGGGATTGAAGGATACCAAGGTTACCGAGCGGGGAATCGCCGCGCTCAAGGCCGCCAAGCCCAATCTCTCCGTCGATAGCGGCACCCGCGAAAACCGACCTTGATATTCGGCGAATGAGCGATGCGATTCTCATTTTCTCCTATCAGAGCCGAGTAAATCGCCATGTTGCCTGAATCGCTTTCACGGCGTCGAAATTACTTCGCGGCCTGCGCGCGTGGAGACGGCGCGCCATACGGAAATGTCGATGTCGTTGTAGAAGGAGCGAACCGATCCGTCCATCATGGCCGCATTCACCAGATTGGCATGATAACTTCGCGCCGTCAGGGCCGCGTAAGTGGGTATGGTCGCGGAAGTCCCCTCCCGCTGGTTCGTCCAATCCGCGTCGTAGTCCATGCCGGCATGAAGGACTTTCACCACGGCATTCGGCGCGAAAACGGAAGTGATGCCGGTGTGATGGGAGCGTCCGTCAACCCATTCGGTGTGTCCGCCGTTGCGGAACTCCCCGCCCAGATTGCCCAAATCCGCCGGCGCAACCGGCATGATGGGATTCGCATGACCCGCGTTGCGAAAATAGGGGGTGAATGCCTTCACCTCCGCGAGCGCGAGCGTGTGGCTCAAGCCATCGACGAAATCTCGATTGCGCAGGGCGGTCCGCTGGCAAAACGCGCCCTCCCCCGCGCGGCCCGTCGCCGGATCGTGAACGAACCACGGTCCCAGATTCAAGGCGTAGTTCAACGGGTAATGCTTCGGTTTGCCGCCTTCGATCACCGCACGATCGTTTCTTTCGGAAGGGCATAAATACGTCGGTACGCGAATCGAACTCAGGGGAACGCCCGGTCCGAACATGACGTTGTCGTAATCCACGGAGAAGTCGATCGCCTTGTAGAGGGCGCCATTCTCGAGGTAGGGCAAGATGCGCGCATGCAGGGACCACACGCCTTTGGGGCCGCCCGAACAACTGGGGGGAAACTGCTTTCTCGCGCAATCGAAATTGTGGATCGCCAATCCGATCTGCCGCAGGTTGTTGGAGCATTGCGTGCGGCGCGCGGCTTCGCGGACGGCTTGGATGGCGGGCAGCAGCAAGCCGATCAAGATGCCGATGATGGAAATGACAACCAAAAGTTCGATGAGGGTGAATCCCTTTCGAAAAACGCCGGTCGGCGAACTTTTCCGCTGAAAATATGGGCGTGGAAATTGCGGGAGCACAGCGTCAATCCCAATTGCGGAAAACGGTTTTGACATCCCATGCACGAAAGCGAATACCATGTCGATTACTCCGGGGGCAGAAGGAAAGATAATGAGAATCAATCTCAAAAACTAGAAACGTATTCTCCACGCTTGCGCCTGTCAAGTGTAAAAAGCCATTTTCACAATATATTATTGTGAAAAATGGACTGGGGCTTTCTTAAATCGTTGAGAAGTTCGGTACCCTAAATTGACTTGTGCAATGTGTGGCAGACGAGGTTAATTTTGTCTTGTTCGAGAGAGGGATTTCTGAAAAAATCCGACACATTGGCACCATTATCTGAAAGGTATTTCGCGCAATGACGCAAAAAATGGACTCGACAACGAGATCTCATCCCAGAAATCTCGATTTTCTGATGGCGTTTGTATAATTTTCTTTGCGCCTATGCGTCTTTGCGCGAAATAGACCGATTCATCTTGATAACCTGGCTGAAGTGTCGCAAATCCAATGGATATTGCGAGGAGATATTGAAATCCCCCGCATGAGCCATGAATTCGATTCAAATTGAATCTCCCCTGAAATCCTTTGCTCCGTACCCCCCCCTCCCGCGACGGGTATGGTCAATAATCGCAGGTGGAGTCATTATTTATCGCTTGCGATTTTTGCCGTTTTCTCGATAATGAAAAGAGATGGCGATTCGTGCGGGCCGTATTCCTGTAGTTAGGGCATCAAGCAATTTCGGAGTCGAAGATCATGATATTCTCCTCCCCCAGGCGGACGATCCGCCGCGGCTTCACCTTGGTCGAAATGTTGGTCGTAGTGGCCATCATCGGTATCCTCGCCGGTTTGATTAGCGCGGTGGCGGTTAGGGCCAAGCGTACTGCAGAGCAGGCTGTGATAACGGTAGATTTCAGCGAGTTAGATCGCGTGTTGAAAGTTTATAAAGACAAATATGGGGAATACCCGCCGGATGGCACGAATCCCACGGATGCGAACGGCAATGGCATTCCCGATAGTTTCGAACGGCATTTTCAAAGGGTATTTCCGAGAGCGAATTTAGCCAATGGACCAAATAGCGAATTGGGGATTTTATTTCAAGTCTATAAGTTCCCCTGCGATCCCGGCAAACCGGGGCAATTACAAGCGTTCTTTCAACATTATACTCCCGCCACGGCGCTAGCCTTTTGGCTCGGCGGAATGCAGGACGACGATTATTCGACGGTTGCCGCGAAAAATCCCAAAAGTCTCTACATCGGATTCAGTTCGAATCCGCTGCAACCGCTCTCGGATAAGACGGGCAGCACTTTTTCAACCTCCGCTTCAAAGAGCAGAACGTCGCCGATGTTCGTTTTCGACACGGATCGAATCAACGATCCCACGGGAGCGGCGGTGTCGAATACGATATTTCGACAATATCTGGGAAAAGCCAATGTGCCCTTTCCTTACGTTTATTTTCGGGCGGAACTCAACCAAAAATACCCCTATTTGACTCCACCCACTCTGGGCGCGCAATTGTCGAACCGAGCGAAATTTTACATGGATCCCGTGAAGGGGCCAAAACCTTATTACGATTCGACGAGCCAAAGCTGGATCAATTCCACCTCTTTCCAACTCATTTTTTGCGGATTCGACAATACTTTTGGAGCAGGTAATTGGTATCCTTTGGGGAAATGGCCGCCGAATCCGAAACCCCTGCCGCTACCCTATAATTGGCAAGTTATCTATTATCAATACGATAATGCGAATTTAGACGACATCACCAATTTCTCCGGGGGCGCCATCGAGGACAAAGTACCGTAGCGTTATCGCCCGATGTTGGTAGATCTGCACTGCGCTTGACCCACCCGATGTCTGCTAGGATGAGAGATCGTGATTCAACTATACTCATCCTGGAAGGAGGCGCCGGAAGTTCCAATCGGTTGGATTCCCGCGAAGCAGCCGGGCGCGTTGCACAAGGTAAAAATTCACAATTCCGCCCTTTACAAGGAATTGCGAAGACTGCTTGCCGGCAATTGGTCGAAAGTATATCGTTATGGCGTTGACGGCACGGAAGTCCACTATTTCGAGCACGAATCGGGGCATGTCGCCTTAGTGAAACATAAAATTCGCAAGTGAAATAATATGGCTATCGATTCCCATACGATCATCGATGCATTTTCCGAAAGCGGCGTTTCCAGGCCGGAATTGGAACGCCGGTTGGCGGAATATGCTTTAGGGATAATCTATGCCTTGGAGAACTCCGAGATCACCATCGAACGGGCGATGGGCGATTTGTTCAATTTGGATTTTTACCGTGCCGCCAAAAGGAATCGGTTGTCGAAAAAGCTCATCGAACTGTTGGAATGGGGTATGGAGTTGGAAGATGTCGAGGCGATTTCCTCCGCGGCGTCGGTTGAGAGCTTCGCAAAGATCCGACAGTTGGCCCGTGGAATCCTCGCCAAACATTAAAGGGCTCATTCCATGAGCGACGATCGACAACACGCGGCCAAAAGCTCATCCGCGAAGAACAGCATTCGCATTATCTGTCCGAACTGCGGCAGCAAGTTGAACGCAAAGACGAAGCTGCTCGGCGAGAGCCGGCCGTGCCCCAAGTGCAAGGAGCCGGTGAAGATCGCCATTCTGGAAAATCACGACCTATTGCCCTCCATCCCCTTGGAGGAACCGGACGCGAATCTACCGCATCTGTTGGGCAATAAAGTGCAACTCGCCAACACCCGGCCGATCGAGCGGCTCGACCGCAATTTCCGCTATTTGATCTGCGATCGCGCGGCGATCGTCGCGGCTTGGGCGAACGACGGCAACGGCTGGATGCTCAAGACCCATGCGGGCATGGTTCCCGCCGCGCGGAATCCCGAAAAACTCCCCTCCCAAGGCGATTTCAAACTCGTCGAGTTGAAACTCGAAAGCCGCGCGGCCGGGTTGCATCTCTTAGGGCTGTCCGTTTATCAACTTGCCCCGCGTTGGGCCTTGACCGTCTTGGACGAAGGGGACGACCGCATTTGCGAGCGCGTAACCGGCCGCGGTGCGCTGGGCCGCGAGCAGAAATTCGCCGTCCGCCGCACTTTACGCGAAAATTTCATGCCCGAAGTCTGGGAACACGCCCGGAACGTGTTGGATTATCTCGCCAACGCCGATTATCATTCCTCCGGCGTGGGGTAATAAATCGCCGAGATACGGGGGTGTTCGATTCGCGCCATTCAATTTTCACCCATCGCTCATCAAAAGAGGGGTATTTTGGTTGTGGAAAAAATCAACCGTAATTATAATAAAGGCAATTAGGCAAATTCGGCAACCTTTCCGGCTGCCTTGGGCACGGCCGATCGCGGTTGCCGTTTTTTTCCTCACGGAGTTCCACCCCATGTATATTGCGAAATTCCGAACGGCCTTCATTATCGCGGCGATGCTATCGGTCGTCATCACGTTCCACGGCGCGTTTGCCGATACCATCGTGCATTTCACCTACGGGGGAGCCGTGAGCGGCGGCTACGACGTTCAAGTCTTTAGCGGTCCGACGCCGGTTACCGCGAAAAACTTTCTCCGCTATGTCAACAACGGCCTCTACGACAACTCGATTATTCATCGCGACGACTTCAACGTCACCTATGAAGGCGGGGCATTCACGCTGGGCAGCGGAACCAGCCAGGAGGTCTATCCCACGCGCGCGCCGTTGTATGAGATCGCGCCTTTCGATCCGATCGTCAACGAATCCGGCTTATCGAACGTTCGCGGCACGATCGGCATGGAAAAAAACGCCGGCCTTCCCGACAGCGCCACGAGCAAATGGTACGTCAATATCGGCAACAACACTTCGCGGGACACCCTAAACGGCGGTTATACGGTGTTCGGCAAAATTCTCGGCAACGGCATGACGTTCATCGACGATATCGACATGAATAATCCGAACATCGCCACTTTCGATCTGAGCAGTCCGGATGATTACAACAACATCGCGCTCAACAGCGTTCCTCTCACTTGGGACCAGAATCTGCATTACTTCTTAATTACCATTTCCAGCGCGGCCGTCGTGCCCGCCGCCTGGAACGCGGTCGCTCCTTCGGGCGATTGGGGCGCCTCGGCCAATTGGGGCGGCGCTTACGCCAATACTTGCGTGCCCGACGGCGCCGGTTCCAAGATCGTGTTGGACAATCAATCGACCGACGCGCGGACGTTGAATATGGCATCGATAAGCAGAACCGTAGGATCGATCAAGTTCACCGGTTCCGGCACGGCGATCGCGAGCAGCGGGGGCATCCTCACTTTGGACAACATCGACAAGCCCGCCGAAATCGACGTAACGGGAATTCACTCCATCGCCGCGCCGGTGGTCCTCGCCGGCAATGCGAAAATCTTCGGATCGGGCACGCTCACGCTGTCCGGCGGCATCGGCGGCGCCCGTGTTTTGACGGTTTACGGCGCTACGGTGAACGCCTCCAGCGTTCAGGTCGATTCCCTGTCGATCGGTTCTCCGCCGATCGTCGTTACGAGAATCGAGTGGCAAGGCGGCGCGGCCGCCGATCCGTCCGACTGGAGCGTGGCCTCGAATTGGATCGCGACCGGCAGCGCGCCGGGCGGTCCGGGCAGCCAGGTCGGTTTCGGAAACCAGTCGCCCAACTACAATACCGTCAACTTGAATACCGCCGGCCAAACCGTGGGCGACATCCGTTTCGCGGCGGGAACCGGCACCACGATCATGAGCAGCGGCGGGCACGGCCTCACGCTGAATAACCTCGCGAATCCCGCGGTAATCAGCGTAGCTGGAACCCATATCATTAGCGTCCCCGTGATTCTCGGCGGCAACGTCAACATTAGCGGGACGGGCACGCTCTCGCTCTCCGGCGGCATCTCCGGCGCGCACGCGTTGAAATTCACCGGCAACGTGCTGAACGCCTCGTCCGTTCGAGTTGACGCACTGACCATCGGCGGCGCCACTCCCGCCGCCGTGCCGGAACCTTCCGCGTTGGCCCTCCTCGGCGTGGGATTTGCGGGACTTTTCGCGATCGGCCGGCGACTCAAGATGATCCATTGATTCGGGCATTACTTCCGAAAAGTTTCATCCGCCAAGCGGTCGATCCGCATTTGAATGCCTTCGAGCGTTTGGCGATCGCCCTCGTGGGACAGGTTTCCAATCGGCTCCGACTTTGTCACCGCTCGGCGCCCTTGCTCGTGGAGCATCTTGTGGGCCTCCCGGCTGCAATCGGCCAATTCCCGGTGCCGCGGATTTTCCGGCTCGTACCGTCTTAGCGGCAGATAGTCCAAAATGCTCGGCGTGCCGAATCCCTTTCCGCCTCGCACGCAATGCGATTCGAGCAACCGGCCCGCCGGCTCGCTGTTGAGCATCGCACAGAGGTAATGGCCTTCATCCGCCGAACGGCAGGGGATGAGCACGCACGTCTCTTGCGGCACGACGGGCCGGCAACCGAGAAGCGGATGCTCGACCGGTTCGACCACCGCGGCCGTGAGCCGCTTATCCATCCGCCGCCAAATAACTTTGCAGTCGCCCGCGGTATAAGGGCCGACGTTGTACATCGAATAGAACGGCTGCCCGCGCTGATACCGCCGATAAGCCGCCCGCGAGGTCAGGAGCGTTTCGAAATGCTTCAGATAATCGTAGGTCAGCGGGAAGCGGCGTTTCAACATCGATTCCTCCAACCCGACGCGGCGTTGGCAATCCTGCACCAACAGCAGATGATAGCGGGGCAGGGGGGAGTAGCGGGCGAGATCGGACCAGCGAACGAGCGGATAAAGCAGGTCCGGCTCGATGATCCGCTCGACCCGTTCGACCGGCTTCTTGCACTTCTCGACGACGTTGCGAATCCGCACACCCCCCTCGTCCGCGCCTAACACCTCGACCCAATAGACGCCGTTCGCCCCACCGCTGTTCGCCCCCAAATACGCGCGATAGTCGGCAGGGCAAGGGAGGGGGAGTGGAAGGACTTCCCCGGTGGATGCTCGCGGTTGAACGAGCCACGGCGAGGTCGGCCGCCGCGGATCGATCGGCGCAGCCGTGCAGGCGATTTTCTCGTAGGACAGGTTTCCAACCTGTCTCAGATTGGACAGGTTGGAAACCTGTCCTACTACCCAGCGCACATAATCCACCGGATAAACCGTCTCGGCCCCTTTTTCCAGCACGATCGTGCTCGTCCAATTGGCGGCGTCGTCGAAGGGTTTGACGGTCGTGAGATCGTCAACGCGCAGCACCTTGAGCGGAACGCCGCCGCCAAGCCGGAAACGGCGGAAACCGTCGCCTGCCCCCTTGGTCTGAAAGAGCGTTTGCGTGATGACGAATCCCAACCGCCCGCCGGATTTGAGGTAACGGTCGGCCGCGGCGTAGAGCATTAGCATCGAGAGGTCTTTCTTTCCGCCGCCGTGCCGGGCCGCATTCCCCGAAAGCGAAAACAGTCCGTACTTTTCCCAAAGCGGTTTGGTGGCTTCGCGGTACTCGCCGGGCAGATTGTCCCAGGCGATCCACGGCGGATTGCCGGCCACGAATAAAAAGGGGTCAGAACTATTATCCACATAGCCGCCTTCGGTCCTCTCGGAAAAATAGTTCTGACCCCTTTTTGCGAGTCCGAGGATCGAATCGCCGAGATAGATGGGTATGTCGAGCGGTTCGCCGGCGGCGGGAATCAGATCCTGAATGGCAATCAAGTAATTCGCCCGGGCCGCCATGACCGCCAGCGGATTGAGATCGATGCCGACGACGTTTTTTAAGATTGCATCGAGGCAGGGCAGGGCAGGGCAGGGGGGAGAGGAAAGGGGAGAGGGGAGAGGGGAGAGGGGAGAGAAAGGGGGCGAGGGGAACGCGGAATCTTGCGCCGGACATGCCTGCCGGATCCGGCGAATCGCGGCCAACAGGAAAGTCCCCGATCCGCACGCCGGATCGAGCAATGGTCCGGGCGTTCGCCCGTCGAATTCGAGTTGGTCCAAGACGTGTTCGGCGAGCCAATCGGGCGTGTAATATTCTCCCAAATGATGCCGCAGCGCACGCGGAAATAGCGCATGATGCAAGTCTTTCAGCAGATCGCCCGCAGCACCCTGATTTTGCCCCGGCTCAATACGAAGGTCGTAACTTTCCATCTTCTCGGCGAGCCGGCCGATCGCGGAACGCAGTTTCGGGCAGTCCGCGTCGAAGCACCAGGCGAACACCGGATCGATGATCTCGCAACGCCGCAGATTCTCGAAACGCTTGACCAAGAGGCTCAGCAACAGGGCGTAATGCGTTTGCAACGCGAACAAAAACGGCAACGGACGTTTATAGTCGCCAATGCCGACCTTCCGCATCAGTTTTTCGAGCGGCACCAGCAGCCGATGTTCCGCGGATCCCCATAACTGGTCGAAGATCGGCCGCCAATGCGAATAAGCGTCTTCCGCGCGGGAAACCGCCTCGTGCAACCGAACGAGGCATTCTTTCGTCGCGGGAGCGCGAAGGCCGAAATCCTCGGCCAAGTGCCGGGCGGAGAGGCATCGAAGAGGAGGCGGTCGGTTCGTCGAGACGGCGGATTCGGTCTCTTGAGGACGGATTACACCCATTCCAAGCCGGTCTCGCGCTTGATCCGCGATTCGAATTCGCCCAACAGCCCGCCGATGACGTCCCAGCGATCGGTCCGCCGGAGTTCGATATCTCCTTGGGGATTGATGCGAATCACGCTCTCGTCGTTGACGCCGAGATTGGACAACTCGTGCGGATGGAGTTCGTCATCCTCAATGATGCGGAATAGGGTCTTTCCCGACATCTGGATAAATTGCATGGGATCACCGATAAAATGATCAGCGGAGATTGAGGATGGAAATTTGGCGGGAGGCGCCGATTTCCCATCCCGAAATCCTAACTATCATCTTAGTTCCCCCGCCGGGATGTGTCAACTCGGGGGAATCCTGGGTAGTGTCCTAGCTTTGTGTTGCCGGGCGTAAAACTGCATCGAAAAACTCGTCAAACCCCCAAAGGTGGTCAGTCAACTTTGCCATCATAGCCGCCGTTGGTCGCTTCTTTCCGCTCTTGCCGGGCTTACGGGTCCGCCAGCAATAATTGTAATAGGCTGCGAACATGGCGAAAGCGGCTTCCAGGTTGCGTAGCTTTTTGCTGAAGCATAGGGTAAGTCGGTTTAATCGCTTTAGGAACAGCCGTTGTGTTCCATTGAGCCGCTCGATATGACTTGTGCATATCGTCCATTCCTGCCCCTTATCTATGCCCCGTCGGCCCGTTCGCTGGGTTCCGACCATTTCAGATGGCGTGTAGATCATGGAGGCGTTTTTGTAATCCTTAATTATCGTTCCATATTTGACGTAAGGACCGAAAGCCAAGTCAACGGCTTCGGGATAGGCCGCGAATCCATCCGTCGAAACCTGTACGGTAATTTCGTAGTCTTTCGCTTGATAGGCGTGGTTGTCTGAACTGTGGGCGTTAGGAAGCACAAGCCGACTGGCAACATCTTTTACAAAACGTCTTGCGTTGTCTGCCGACCGCTTGCCGATCAGGAAGCTAGGCATGAGTTTGGTTTTTCGGTCAACGCATGTCCAGAGATAAATATCTCCAATATCGTAACAATTCTCACGTTCCGTGGTGGTCAACCGAGCCTGTTTCTTCGCAACGTAAGTCCATTGCTCATCGAATTGAAGGTGAGTCAACGTCAGGTTTTTCATTCGCATATCGAGAAAATTCTGGCAAGCATCGCCAAAACGCACGATCAATTTGCAGATCGTATCCCGGTGAACGCGGGTAATCCGCTCGGTCGAGCGAATTGAACTACCTTCCAAGAGTAATTGCAGAACCAATTTTGCCGTCTTGATAGGTAGCCGCATCGGGCCGAGTTGTCCTTGCGGCTTACATTGAATCCAAGTCTTACCGCAAAGAGTGCATCGAAACCGTTGGTTTCCGTCTCGGTCATGCCCATGCTTCTTGACTTGATCGTGTTTACAGGCGGGAGCTATCATGGCGAATCCCTTTGCGTTTTGCAGCGGATCCGCTAGAATGGAGATGTAAGGTCACTTCTAGGCGGAAACGCTTGGTTGTGATTTCCCCCGGTCGGACGCCAATCTGACCGGGGTTTTTTGTTGGGATCATGTTCCAAACTGTTATTTATTATACCCATAATAAATCGGCGGTCAATAGTCTTGACAAAATAATTATTATGGGTATAATTAAAACAGCATGACAGAACGCGGCAGACCACCCAAGAATCCAAGCAACCGCAAGACGGCGAACATGAAGATTCCCCTTACCGATGAGGAAAAGGGCGAAATTATGGAAGCCGCACAGGCGGACTGCGCAAAACCCGTGACTTGGGCAAGGGAAGTCCTTTTGCGCGCTGCTAAGCGCAGGAAATGATGCAGCGGAGAGAGGGGGTTACGATCCCGTTCCGCATATAAGCGGACCCCACCGACAGGTTATAAGTCTGCTGCGCCTCCAAGACGCGGGCCGCTCTCCTTGCAGGGGAGCGGCTAAAATAAATGACACGTATCAATGGTTCCTGGTTCATGTTATACTACTTACGGGAGAGTGCGATATGAGACCTTCAAACACGATTGCAATCAGAGGACCACGAGGACGGCCCGCACTGGTCGATTTTTCCGATGTCGTTAAGGCGATGCAGCAATGCCTGAGTAATGTGTGCCGCTGCATCGCAAAAACCGATGAAATTGAGTTTGAAGTCTCTGACCTACACATTTCTAGCGCAGTCATTTCCACCTCGCCAGTTTCTAATACAGTTCCGATAGCCATTTTGTCTGACGTTTCAAACGTATTCGATCAGACATTTAGTGCCCTGGAAGATGGATCATCACTCGATCCTCGACTAGATTTTCCAGCACTACTATCGTTTTCAAAGTTCTCGAAAATCCTTTCAAGACCTGGGATTCAACTCGTCGTTGGCAAGACGCAATTGACTGGTCATTATTCCGATAGGATTAAGTCCCTAGTCGAGCCATATTCTAGCTCTCTGGGGTCAGTCTCTGGGCGACTTGAAGCCGTTTCAATTCACAGAGAACCTAAGTTCACGCTGTTTCCATCTGCTTCTAATGAGGGGGTAGAGTGCATATTTATTCGGAACAATCTTCGCAATGTTTTGGCGGCAGTTGATCGGACCGTAACTGTTTACGGAAAATTGTCCTATAGCCGATCTAAAATATTTCCGTCGCGTGTAGAAGTTGAGGAATTTGAAATATTGCCAGACCCCGCAGTGTTGCCAACATTATTGGATATGCGCGGTATGTTGCAAAGCAACATGCCATCGCAAGACATGATCCGAGAGATACGCGATGAATGGTAGTACAATTCCTTTAATATGCTGGGATTCGTGTATTTGCCTTGCTTGGTTTCAAAACGAAACGGACAAGGCTTTAGACATGATCCAAACGATGCTGGACAAAATCAGCAAGGGAGAGCTTAATTTGCTGTTGTCCGCTGTATCGTTTGCAGAGGTTATTGACCGCGCAAAGGATAGCAAGCCCGGTACAGAATTTGAGGGCTTTGTGAAGCGACCAAATGTTACGGTGGCCAACGTCGATGAGCGGGTGGGGCGTATTGCCAGAATAATTCGGGAAGACGCTTTACAAGCCCACGACGCCGGAAAACTGAAGCAAGGCGTTAAGATACCGGATGCACTGATTACTGCAACTGCGGTCCTTTATAAGGCCACTGAACTCCATACCTACGATTCGGTACTTCGCGAATATGGAGAACTCAATCCTCCCATTTTGCGCGGACTGCTAATTGGACGACCAGAAGATATTCCAGCCGGTCCGCTATTCTCGCCCGAATAACTCTATCGGGTGGTTTGTGTTAGCAACACACTCTTAGGACACTACCGAATCCTGGCGCGAACCGTTTCGGCCAACTCCAGCATCGTTTCGGGGGGGAGCATTTCCGCACGGAGAGATGGGTTTAATTGCAGATGTTCGAGGATTTCATCCACGGCGGCTTTATCCAATTTTCCGGCCGCGGCATGGAGCAACTGGGCGCGAAGATATTTGCGGCGGTGCGTGAAGAGCGACCGCAGAAACCGGTGAAAAAAAGGCCGATCGGGGATTCTGCTGCGCAATTCCGCGTCCGGCCGGATGCGAATGAACGCGGAATGAACTTGCGGCCGGGGCCAGAAGACCGAGGGCGGCAAGACCCGTAAAATCTCCGTCCGGCACTGGCTTTGCACCCAGATGCTCAGCGCGCCGTAATCCTTCGTGCCCGGCGCGGCGACCAGCCGGTCGGCCAGCTCTTTCTGAATCGTTACGGCGATCAGTTCCGGCGGGCGCTCCTCGCCGAGCAAGTTGCCGATGATCGGCGTGGCCGCGTTGTAAGGCAGATTGGCGACCAGTTTGAATCGCCTTTCCGGGGCCGCGGCCAGTTCCTTCGCCACGGCTTGCAGCACTTCCAGACGGATGCTGTTTTTGTTCCGCAGTGCGTCGCAATGCAGCATGGTTACGTTGGGGAGCGCGTGCAATTCCTCGCCGGCGAGTTGAAACATGACGGGATCGACTTCCACGGTAACGACCGCGGCAACCCGCGGGGCCACGAGCGCCGTGAGCGATCCGGTGCCGGTGCCGATCTCGAGCACCACGTCGTCGGCGGTCAACTCGGCGGCTTCGACCAGCACGTCGAGCAGGTTCAAATCGATAAGAAAATTTTGGCCGAACTTCGAATGCGGCCGAATGCCCGCCTCGCGAAACCGACGCATCAAAAAGGACAGCGTTTGGCGGGTGGAGGACATAGGGGAGGGTGGAGAGTGGAGAGTGGACATCGACTATTACCTGCTGTTCCCTATCCCCTGCTCCCTGCCCACTCACTTCCACTGCTGCGATTCGGCCAATCTCTGTACGTACTTGGCGAGGATGTCGGTTTCGAGGTTGACCTTTCCGCCGACCGCGAGCAATCCGAGCGTGGTGACGGCCAGCGTGTAAGGAATGAGCGCCACGCTGAAGCGGTCCGGCTCGCTCTCGACGATCGTCAGGCTCACGCCATCGACGGCGATCGAGCCTTTCGAGGCCATTTGCGCGGAGAGCTTGCGCGGCAGCGAGAACCAGAAAGTGGACCACTCGCCGTGATCTTCCCGCGCGTGGAGCGTGCCGACGCCGTCGATATGCCCGCTGACGAAATGCCCGCCCATCCGTCCGCCCACGGCCAGCGCCCGTTCCAAGTTGACCCGGCCGCCGGGCTGCAATTCGCCGAGATTGGTGCGCGCGAGCGTCTCCGGGCCGGCCTGGAATGCGAACGTATCGCCCTCGCACTCGACGACCGTCAGGCAGCAGCCGTTCACGCATAAGCTATCGGCCACCTTCGTATCGGCGGCGATTTGCGGCGCGCGGACGATTAGCCGGCATCCCGGCGGCTCCATGCGAATTTCGGCAACGGTTCCGAGCGCTTCGACGATTCCTGAAAACATAGGGGATAGGGGATAGGGGATAGGGGATAGGGGATAGGGGATAGGGGATGGGGGAAGTATGAAGTATGAAGGATGAAGGACCGCTTGCGGCTTAGCAACGAGCGACCAACTCACGAAGACCTAAGACCCAAGTCCCAAGACCTAAGTCCGCTACCCCACGCGCGCCGGTTCTTTTTTTTCCGCCGCGGGAATTTTTTCATAACCGTACCGAGCGAGATACTCGCTCCAGCGGCGGCCGATCTGTTTTTCCATCTCCGGCGAAATTTGATAGCGGTTCGTTTTATAATCTTTTTTGCCGGCGAAGTAATTCTCCATGTCGGGGCGGACGCGCTCGAATTCGCCCAACCGCAATTCTTCGTATATCCGCCGCATCTCATCGAGCGGAGTCTTGATCAACTCCTCGTAGCGGACCTCGCTGAACTGGCCCGGCGGAATCGACTCCCGGTCGCGCTCGAAAACCTCGTACATCCGCTCGAACGTGCGGAAGACGTGCTCCTCCAATCCCTCGCAGGTCGGCACTTGCAGGCCCTCATCGCGATAGAGCCGCTTCCAGAGATTCACCGTCGAGGGAAAGAGCACGCAAGGATCGCGGACGATATGCACGAACCGGGCTTTGGGAAACATTTCCAGCAACACCTTCACGCGGCAAGTATGCGCGGGCGATTTCAGCACGAGCCGCTTCGGATTCCGCAACGTGAGGCATTGCAGAAACCATCGAAATTTCGCCTTCCATAGCCGAAGTCCCTCCGGCGCAGCGCGCTCCAGGTCCAAATACTCCTGATCCTGCGGCGGCCGGTTGGGAAAGACGATCGTCAAATACGGCGAGCGGGCGCCCATGTTGCAGAGCGCGAATTCGTCTTCCTGCGGATGGTTCCAGCCCGCCGCCATGTTGTCCATGGGGCGCTGCGAAGGGAGCAAGTATTTCAATATCGGCCGAAAAAACCAGCCCGAAACGAGGAAATGATCGGGCGCGAAACAAGCGTAGGTGTCGGCGTAGGTGTGCCGCGAATCGAGAACCAACAACTCGTGCAGCAAGGTCGTGCCCGACCGCCAATGCCCGATCACGAAGATCGGCTCCTCGGCGACGGAAGTGCTCCGAATGCGCCGTCCGTAAAATATCGCCTGCAACGCCCAAAGGAAGAAGTTGACGAAACTGAGCGCGGCGATGATCAGCGCCATGCACCAACGGCGCGGCGTAATGTCGTAGCGGTTGCGATGAAGCAGCCCGAACCAGGCCGAGACGCCCATGCCGTCCCAAAATCGGGGAATCCAGAACCGGTCCTTGTACCCTCCCGAAGATAGTTCCGTCTTATTGTTTTGTTTGGTGGTTGACATTCAAGCCTCGTTCGTCCTTAAAGAGACACAATATCTATTTAGCCAAACATCCTAGAATGGCCATGTTACACAATCGCCCCATGCTGAAAATATATTAACTCATAGCGCGATTTTCCACAAGATGATTATGCGGCGGAAAAAGTAATTCGCCGATCTTTTTACCCCCGGTTCAATCTCCGCCCTGCCCCTCCCACATTGCTCTTCGCTCAATATCGCGAACTCGATATACTTCTTGAGTATTTTGCCCCCGGTGAATACACCGGGGGCGACTCTTGGTCAATATCATACCCTATCGAGGTTTTTTACGCGTGTCGGTCATCCAACCTTACGATATCGTCATCCTCGCGGTGCTATTGGGCGCGATTCTGTTCGGCGTCTGGAAGGGACTGGCGTGGCAGGTGGCTTCGCTGGCCGCGCTTATCTTAAGCGGCATCGTCGCCGTATCTTGTAGCGCGTCGGTGGCCCCTTACTTTAGCACGAAGGAGCCGTGGAACCGATTTTTGGCGATGTTCGTGCTCTACGTGCTCACCGCGCTGGCGATCTGGATCGCATTCCGTTTCATCTCCGGGCTGATCGAGCGCGTCAAGCTGCAGGAATTCGACCGGCAGATGGGCGCGCTGTTCGGGCTGGCCAAGGGCTGCTTGTTGTGCATCGTCATCACCTTCTTCGCGGTTACCCTGGGCGAATCGACGCGGCAATTGGTGCTCAAGTCGTACTCCGGCGACGCCATCGCCCGGATCACCCGCCACGCGATCCCGATCCTGCCGGAGGACGTGCGGGCGAACTTCGGCAAATATATCGACGACTTCCAGAAGAAACTCGATCCCAACACGCCACCCGAAACGCCCGACGCGAAGGGCATCGAGAATATCGATTTTAAGGGATTGGAGGACAAGGGCAGGGCGGTCGAACGGAAGGTACAAGAGGTCGAAAAAGCGGTCCAAAAGGCGCTCGATCCGTGAGCTTTCGCCAGCGGGTGGAAAAGGTCCTCGAACGGTAAAAAACCACTGGCGGAGCAGGGGGGTAAGCGAAGGAAAAAGCGCGGCGCGTCGAGCGATTTTTTGCCGCTTCCCCAACCATCTTTTTCGCGCAAAAAATCGCGTTCCCGGGACGGCGTTTCGGCGCGTCGGGCAGGGGACTTTTTTTCCGCTCGGATTCCTGCCGTTCGAGCCTTCATCGCCGGCGGATCTTCCGCCCGATTATTTCGACCGTCGGCCGCAAGAGGGTAAAATGAAAGCCGCGTATTTCCCGCGAAAAACGCGGTTTCCGACCGAACATAAGAAACATTATCGGACGTTGAGGGGAGCCTGAAAATAGGCATCCGCGGGCAAGGGAAACATAAAAGTAGAACGGGTTTCCAACCCGTCGAGGCGGAGGGGAAACCCGTCCTGCGAAGCCCCGATTACCGCAGCGTTCCCGCGACCAAAAAACGCGGGAAAGCCGCCCTTTTATCGCTCCGCGCCGATGGGCCGTTTTCCGCCGGTTTTTCCCCCTCCGGTTCCGATTTTTTTTCGTCCGATTTTTCTTCCGCCGGAACTTGAGCATCGGCAGGGGGAGCAGCTTGGCCGGCCTCGCTATTTCGCTCTTTCGGCGCCGATTCCGAATCGACCCGAAGGGCGCTCGTCGCTTGGGTTTGCGACTTGATGAGCTTCTCGATCGCTTCCTTGCTGATTTTCGTATCCCGAATCGTCAGCCGACCGAGTTGCGGATGATTTTCCAACGCCTCGATCCCGGCGTCGGAAATTCCGGTTTGGGACATCAGCAGCCAGTTGAGCGTCTTGCACCGGGCGATCTCTTTCACGCCGGCATCGGTGATTTTGGTGCCCGAAATGTCGAGGATCTTCAGGTTGGGCAACGCCACCAAGGTTTTCAGGCCGGCATCGGTGATTTGCGAGTTCTGCAAAAAAAGCGATTCCAACTCGCCCAGCTCGCCGAGATGGATGAGGCCCTCGTCGGTGATCGCCGTCCCGCTAAGCACCAGGGAAACGAGGTTCCGCAATTTGCCGATGCTTTTCAGGTCTTCGTCGCTAACATCGGTATCGGCGATATTGACGGTCCCGATGCGGTAGAGCGCGGGAATCGCCGCGAACACTTTCTTGTCCACGCGTTTCTCTTTGCTGGAGATGCTCGTTACCTTGCCGCCCTCGCGTATCACAATGAAGTCGAAGCCCTCGATGGCATCCGCAGCCGCCCGCTCTTTTTCGGGCGAGCCGCCGGAGAACATCGCTTCGACGAACAATAACACGTGGGCGGGAATGTTCTGTCCCGTTTCGGTAAAGCTCACAAAACAGGCGAAGCCGACGAGGATTAGCGCCACGACGGCGAAGATGATCCTGCCGGTGCTGCCTCGTTTTTTCGGAGCGGATTCGGGGGACGATGCGGCGTTCGATGAGTTCTCGGTCATGATTGGGTCTGGGAGGGGGTGAAGGATTGGGGAAGCACTCGTTACACGGGTTCGGGGGCCGCGGTCGCCGCGGTTTGATGCGGGGGGCGAAGCGGATGTCCGTCGGGCGAAGGCTGCTGCGCCGGTTCGGGCGGACTTTCCAGGAATATACCCATCCGGCGGAATTTTTCATAGCGTTCCGCCACCAATTTGTCGATCGGTTTCGCGCAAAGCTCCCGCAATGCGCCGCGAAGGTACATCTTCAGCCGATTGGCCATCAGGCCCGGATCGCGGTGCGCGCCCCCCAGCGGTTCGGCGATGATGTCGTCGATCGCGCCGAAGCGGAGCAAGTCCTTCGCGGTGAATTTCAAGGCCTCGGCGGCCTGCTCCTTGAAGCTGTTGCTCTTCCAGATGATTCCCGCGCAACCTTCGGGGCTGATGACCGAATAGTAGGCGTTTTCGAGCATCGCCACGCGGTCTCCCACGGCGATCCCCAGCGCGCCGCCGGAACCGCCCTCGCCGATGACCACGCACGCGATGGGCGTCGGCAGGCGGGACATTTCGTACATCGATTGCGCAATGACGTACGCCTGGCCGCGCTCTTCGGCCCCGATGCCCGGGAAAGCCCCGCCGGTGTCGATAAAGCAGACGATCGGCATGCCGAACTTCGCGGCCGTCTTCATCTTGGCCATCGCCTTGCGGTAGCCTTCGGGATGGGCGAAGCCGTAATTGCAGAGCTGCCGCTCCTTCAAGGTCTTGCCTTTCTGTTGGCCGACGACCATCACCTTGAAGGTATCCAACTTGGCGAAGCCGGTGCGGATCGCCCGATCGTCGCCGAAATGCTTGTCGCCGTGCAACTCGACGAACTCCTCGAAGACGGTCTCGAGATAATCGGCGGTCATCGGCCGTTCGGGATGTCGGGCGACTTCGACCGTCTCCCAGGGCCTCAAATTGCCGTAGATCGACTTGATCAACTCGACCCGTTCCCGCCGCAAGCCGCGAATTTCGTTGCGCACTTCGGGCGTTTGCTCCGGCTTGGCCTCGAGCTTTTCGAGATGTTCTTCCAGCTCGTAAATTGGCTTCTCGAAAGCCAGTCGATGCTCGTTATTTGCCATGCTAATCCCAAATCCCAAATCCCAAATCTCAAATCCCTAATTCCTCATTCACCCCCCTACCCCGCCCTGCCCCACTCCGGCAGAACACAAACCTCCCATTTTAACATCCTGACCCCTCCCCTACTCACAATCCTCAAACGCCTAACAGTTTACCCGCCTCCCACCCGTTGGGCAACGGCTGTTTTGCACCATTGCAAGGTGGATAGATATGCTCGTCATTTGATATGGGTGCCTCGAAACCGAGGGAAAACCACCGTAATGTACTATAAAAAACAATATTATCCGTATCTATGTGCGGAATGAAGTAAGTGTAAGGGGAGGGGAAAGAGGGAAAATGGGAAAAGGGGAAAGTGGTTTTTAACTAAATACGGCAAGAAACCATCTGAAAACCATTTTCCTTTTTTCCTCTTTTCCCTTTTGCCACATTACACAAGAGGTTACTCCATTCGAATAAAATGTTACTATTATTAAAAAAATACTCCACAGAGGGGTATCGTGGGAAATTATAACAGGTATAATGGACAAAAATGGTTTTTTACGCTTAATTTTTTCGGCATGGTTTGAAAGCCCGTCTCTTCGTAGGACAGGTTTCCGGCTTGTCAATTAATGCAGGCAAGGTTTCTGCCGCAACCCCAATGACAGGTTGGAAACCTGTCCTACTTTTATACCATGCCTTTTTTGCCGTTCGTCTTGAGTATTACAAGTCCCAATCCTTTTAATTCTAAGAAAGCTGAGCGTATGAGATTGCAAAAAACGAGTTCGATGCTTCCGGCGGCGGCCCTTGCGGCTTCATTGGTCCTTAATCCCCTGCCGGCCTTCGCAAGCTCGGTGGATTGGGTTGGGGCGAACAACGGATATTGGGATGTCGCCGCGAATTGGAATCCGGCGTCGCCCGTTGCAACCGATAATGTGCTGTTGGGCGGCTTCGACACCGAACTGCGGTCCGGCAGTTTCGACATATTGTCGCTCGCGGGAACCGGGCGGCTCACGCTCTCCGGCGGTTCGCTGGCGTTCGCGGCCGCCTCGTCCGTGGGATCGCTCGATATGACCGGCGGCACCATCGATGGCGTCGGGGCGTTGAGCATTAGCGGGGCGAGCGCCTGGACCGGCGGCAACATGAACGGCGCCGGCTCCACCACGTTCAACGGCGATCTCGCGATCGGCGGCAACGTCCACAACATTACGTCGCGCGCCGTCAACTTCGCCGCCGCCACCACCTGGACCGGCGGCGATATTGCGATCGCCTACGCCGCCACCCTGACCAACACCGGCGCCTTCCTCGACCAGAACGCCGGCAACGTCAGCAACTACCAGTGGTTTGGCTCCGGCGCAAGTTTCGTCAACGCGGGCACCTATACCAAAACCGGCGCCGGCGACACCACCTTTTCCATCCCCTTCAGCAACGCGGGCATCGTCAACGTCAACGCCGGCACGCTGGCGCTCAGTGGCGGCACCAATAGCAGCGGCAGTTTCAACGTCGCTTCGGGCGCAACGTTGCAATTCTCTGGCGGGACGCATACCCTGGGCACGGTAACCGGCACGGGCCTCATGCTGGTCAGCGGCGGCACGGTCAACGCCAGCATTGCCAGCACTTTCGCTGCGTCAAGCTTCGCGATGACCGGCGGCGGCATTGATGGCGTCGGGGCGTTGAGCATTAGCGGGGCAAGCACCTGGACCGGCGGCGACATGAACGGCGCCGGCTCCACCACGTTCAACGGCGTTCTCGCGATCGGCGGCAACGTCCACTACATTACGTCGCGCGCCGTCAACTTCGCCGCCACCACCACCTGGACCGGCGGCGATTTTGCGCTCAACTACGCCGCCACCCTGACCAACACCGGCGCCTTCCTCGACCAGAACGCCGGCTACGTCAGCTACTACCAGTCCTTTGGCTCCGGCGCAAGTTTCGTCAACGCGGGCACTTATACCAAGTCCGGCGCAAGCACTACGTACTTCTCCATCGGCTTCAACAACGCGGGCACCGTCAACGTAAACGCCGGCACACTGACGCTCGGCGGCGACTCTAGCGGCGGGGGCAGTTTCAACGTCGCCTCGGGCGCAACGCTGAACTTCGCCGGCGGCGCGCATACCGTGGGCGCGGTAACCGGCACGGGCCTTTTGCTAATCGGCGGCACGGTCGATGCGAGCATTGCGAACGCCTTCGGCGGTACACTCGTTATGAACGGCGGTTCGCTCAGTATCGCCGACACGTTCTCCGCTCCAAGTTTTGAGATGAACGGCGGCACCATCGGCGGCTTGGGTACGCTGAGCATCGCCGGCGCGAGCACCTGGACCTACGGCCACATGTACGGCGCCGGCTCCACCACGTTTAACGGCGATCTTGCGATCGCCGCCGGCGCTTCATACCTCCTCATCCTGGAGCGCGCCGTCAATTTCAACGCCACCACCACCTGGACCGGCGGCGACTTTCAGACCGGCAACGGCGCGCTCATCACCAACTCCGGCGCCTTCCTCGATCAGAACGCCGGGAGCGTCTATTTTTCTGGGTATTACTACACTGCCGGGAGTTTCGGCAACGCGGGCACCTACACCAAGACCGGCGCCGGCACCACCAGCATCAATATCGGCTTCAGCAATGCGGGCACCGTCAACGTCAACGCCGGTACGCTGGCGCTCGGCGGCGGCGGCGCGAGCGGCGGAGGCACCTTCAACGTCGCCTCGGGCGCGACGCTGAACTTCGCCGGCGGCGCGCATACCGTGGGCGCGGTGAACGGCACGGGCCTTTTGCTAATCGGCGGCACGGTCGATGCGAGCATTGCGAACGCCTTCGGCGGTACGCTCGTTATGAACGACGGTTCGCTCAGTATTGCCGACACGTTCTCCGCTCCAAGTTTCGAGATGAACGGCGGGGCAATCGGCGGCTTGGGTACGCTGAGCATCGCCGGCGCGAGCACCTGGACCTACGGCCACATGGTCGGCGCCGGCTCCACCACGTTTAACGGCGATCTTGCGATCGCCGGTGGCGCTTCATACCTCCGCATCCTGGAGCGCGCCGTCAATTTCAACGCCACCACCACCTGGACCGGCGGCAGCTTCGAGACCGGCAACGGCGCGCTCATCACCAACTCCGGCGCCTTCCTCGATCAGAACGCCGGGAGCGTCTATTTTTTGGGGTATTTCTACACTGCCGGGAGTTTCAGCAACACGGGCACCTACACCAAAACCGGCGCCGGCACCACCAGCATCAATATCGGCTTCGGCAATGCGGGCACCGTCAACGTCAACGCCGGTACGCTGGCGCTCGGCGGCGGCGGCGCGAGCGGCGGCGGCACCTTCAACGTCGCCTCGGGCGCAACGCTGAACTTCGCCAGCGGCGCGCATATCGTGGGCGCGGTAACCGGCACGGGCCTTTTGCTAATCGACGGCGGCTCGGTCGATGCGAGCATTGCGAACGTCTTCGGCGGTACGCTCGCCATGAGCGGCGGTTCGCTCAATATCGCGGACACCTTCGCCGCATCGAGTCTCGACATGAGCGGCGGCTACATCGGCGGCGTGGGGGCGTTGAGCATTAGCGGCGCAAGCACCTGGAACGGCGGCGGCATGAACGGCGCCGGCTCCACCACGTTCAACGGCAATCTTGCGATCGGCGGCAACATCCACTACATTTCTTCGGAGTGCGCCGTCAACTTCGCCGCCACCACCACCTGGACCGGCGGCGATTTACACATCAGCGACGCCGCCACCCTAACCAACACCGGCACCTTCCTCGACCAGAACGCCGGAAACGTCAGCGGTCTGTGGTATGGCTCCGGCGCAAGTTTCATCAACTCGGGCGCCTATACCAAAACCGGCGCCGGCTTCACCGACATCTACATCGGCTTCAACAACGCGGGCATCGTCAATGTCAACGCCGGCACGCTGGCGCTCAAGGGCGACTTCGGCAACTCGGGCACCGTCAACGTCAACGCCGGTACGCTGTCGCTCGTCGGCGGCTTCGGCAACTCGGGCACGGTCCATTTGCAGGGCGGCACGATCGATATCGCCTATGCGAGCGCGAGCGAATACCTAGGGGGCGAGTGGCTCCTCGAGGCGGGAACGACGATTACCTCGAGCGCCATCCGCTACGTGATAACGGGCGCGCACGTGCGTTTGCCCGCCACCGCGAGCTTTCTTGGTTTGGAAAGCCCGTCCGGCAGCGGCGTGGGCTACCTCTACGAGAACCGCGGCTTCCTCGAACTGGGCAAAGCGCTGACCGTCTCCGGCACAACCGTCCCGGGCTACGGTTCCCAGTTGTGTTTTACCAATTCCGGCGAAATCGCGATCAGCGACGGACTCTATGCACAAATGTCCGGCGGACCTCATTTTCTGCGGTTATTAAACAGCGGTTATTTACGCGGTTCGGGATTGATAGGATTTCCCGCCGGCGTCGAGATGGACGGCGGAAGGCTCCGCGGCGAGCCGACGCTGAACGTGCAAAATGATGTTACGGCGAAGGGCAACTGCCTCATCGAAGGCGAAGTCCACATTCCAGCCCTTACGGTCGAATCGGGCACGTTGACCGTCGCTTCGGGCGCATCGCTTGCGGGATTATCTTATCCGCTGCTGGTCGAGGATAACGGCGGGCACTTGGTTGTTTCGGGCACGGTGACGGGAGGCATCAAACTTAATACCGCCGGCAGTAAATTGTCGGGAACGGGAACCGTGAGCGGAAACGTGAACGCTATTGGAGAGATTTCCAGCACGGGCACGCTCACCCTGCAAAGCGGATTGGGTGTCCCAGGCACATTGCGAATCGCCAGCGGCACGCTCTCGGTGGCCGGGACGACCAATGTGACCGGCGGCGAACTGATCGTGGATGCCGGCGCGACGCTCGCCGGGCCGGGCTTGCTCGAACTCAACGGCGGCATTCTCGGCGGGAACGGCACCGTTCAGAAAAACGTCAAAGTCAATCAAGGCCCAAGCACCCTGTTCGGTCTGGTGGGCGGCGGACTCGTTCTTGGCGGGGACGCGGATGTCGATGCGGATCAGGGTTTTAATTGCATGGGAGGCATGAATTGCTACGGCACGAACGCCATTAAGGGCACCATCAATATCCAAGGAGATGTCGATGTGCAGCCCGGTGCGCTGATTCTGAAACCGGATACCGCGATCACCACGACAAACGTGTCCGTTGCTCCCCAAGCGAATGTCACGGTTCAGAACGGAGGAAATTGGGCCACAAGAATATTCAGAGCCATGAAAAATGCATCAGTAAAATTTCAAGGAACTGCGCGCCTCGAAATTCCTCCCGTTCCGGACGCGCTGATCCTCAATGACGGTCTATTCGAGAGTACGACCCCCGTGCAAAATACAGCGACATTCGCCGGCAGTGGAACTTTCAATGCGCCCGTTCAGCCTTATGCAGGTCCGTTGAATATTGGATTGGCGAGTGTCGAAGGGGGCAATAGTCCCGGAACCATCCATTTCAGTTGGGCGGGAGCCGACGCCTTGACGCTCGACGGACGCGCGGCCAATGCGCGCTCCCATATCGGCGTGGAAATCAGCGATGCGGCGGGCACGGCGGGAAATCCGCAAGGCTGGGACATGGTCGATGTCCCCAACGGCGGCGTTATTTTGAATGTCGCGCCGGGCGACAAGATCAACATCGACCTGCGGTCCTTGTTGCCCGATAATGCCACCATCGGCCCTTTGAGCCACTTCGATCCCGCCGCGAATTACCTCTGGCCGTTCATGATCGCGAAATTAGGGTTTACGGGCACGCCCGTAACGTCGGGTATGTTCCACGTCGAAGACGGCAGCTTCGCCCCCGCGAACGGCATTGCCCCCGGGCTTTTCCAAGTGGTTCGGCCCACGCCGAATTCGCTTGCCTTGCAATACGGCGTTTTGCCGTCGTTTTGGTTCGTCGATGCCGGCGGCGATTGGTCGCAGGCCGGAAATTGGAACGGTCCCGTTCCCAACGGCGTTGGAGCACGCGCGTTTTTCGGAAACGTCAACACCGCTCCTCGCACCGTTGCTTTGGACCTGCCCGCCACCGTGGGCGAAGTCCTCTTCGACTCCAGTCAGTCGTTCGACCTGACTGGATCGTCCCTCTTAACGCTCGATGCTTCCCAAGGGGATGCTATGCTCACGGTTACCGCCGGTCAGCACGCCATTGCCACGCCGCTCGCGCTCAACGACGACCTGAGCGTCTCCACCTCGGCGGGCACGAGTTTGACGATTTCAGGCGGTCTGTCGGGCGTCGGCAAATCGCTTGTGAAAAACGGCGCGGGCGAGCTTGTGCTGAGCGGGCTTGTTGCCTATAGCGGAAACACCACGGTAAACGCTGGCACGCTCACGGTCGGCGCGCTCACGAATTCACCCAATATCACCGTCCACGGCACCCTCAACGCCGCATCCCTGGCGTGCGACGCGCTGATCATTTCCACTCCCGTAGCGAGTTCCTCTGCCGCCACCGTGCCCGAACCGAGTACCTTGGTATTGTTGGTCCTAACGGGACTGGTTCTGCTCGGTGTCTTCCGCGGTAGAAAACTGCCCTAGCAGCCTGTTGAAAAAGCCAGATGTTGGAGTGGCAGTTGTACTGCCACCCCGATTTGTGCCTCGATTCCTGGAGTGGCAGTACAACTGCACCCCAACAAACTCCGTTGGACGACTTTTTTAACGGCCCGCTAGATCACGAGAAGGCGGCTCTGTCGATTCGTGGCAGTGGAAATTTGAATCCCCCCTGCCCCGCCCTGCTCCACCCAAACCGGAACGAAACAAACCATCCTCCCATCCCGTTG
Source organism: Pirellulales bacterium (assembly GCA_020846145.1). Lineage (GTDB taxonomy): Bacteria > Planctomycetota > Planctomycetia > Pirellulales > Thermoguttaceae > JADLEL01. Next base: position 28,113 of record JADLEL010000042.1, read on the forward strand.
GGCAACTGCTGTTTACAGAGTCCGATTCGGAAATCCGGATGGCATAAAAGCAGAACCGGTTTCCAAATTGTCATTCGAGTTGTGGGATATCAGATCCCTGCATCGAATGACAGGTTGGAAACCGGTCCTGCTTTATCGCCCAAGGGTAAGCGTTCACGCCCCGGTCGGGGACTGGTCCATTTTTCGGCGTGAAAACGTATTTTGCGGACAAACGGTAGACCGAAAACATGGACCTGTCCCCTTCCCGCGGCGCGAGGGGGACAGTCCCATTTTCGCGGCGATTAAGCACTTTTAGAGCACCATAATCTTTTGCGCCGCGAAAATCGGGACAGTCCCCTGTGAACGGTTAC
>JADLEL010000043.1 GCA_020846145.1 Pirellulales bacterium
GAAAACATGGACCTGTCCCCTTCCCGCGGCGCGAGGGGGACAGTCCCATTTTCGCGGCGATTAAGCACTTTTACGGCACCATCATCTTTTGCGCCGCGAAAATCGGGACAGTCCCCTGTGAACGGTTTCGATTACGGGATCCTTTTCATGGGAAATAAGCCCGCGGATTTCGCGCCCGCGGGCTTTTGGATTTTCTTGGGGAGCGGTAAACTTTCCTTCATGTCCGACCAGCGCAACTTATTCGAAGAACCGAGCGAACCGTGGGAATCCGACGATCGGGCCGAGCAGTTGGTCGCTTCGGTGATCCTGGCGGAAGGGCCGGAGCGGGAGTTCGACTATTTCGTGCCCGACGAGTTGCACGGGCAGATCGAACCGGGCAAACGCGTGCGGGTGCCGTTCGGCAGGAGCAATCGGCCCGTGCCGGCGTACTGCGTGCGGCTGGCGGACAAGCCCGTCGGCCAGCGGAAATTGAAGGCGGTGCAGGCGGTGCTCGACGCGCGGAATCTGCTTTCGCCCGCCATGCTGCGGCTGACGAAATGGATCGCCGATTATTATCTTTGCAGTTGGGCTTCCGCGCTGGCGACCGTGCTGCCGGCGGGAGTGCGGACCGGAGCGGGCACACGGTTGACCACCTTCCTGTCGCTCGATCCGGATTTCAAGTCGAAGCTCGAAAGCGAGAAAATTCCGCCGAAGCAGCAGATGGTTCTCAAGGTTTTGGCGGCGGGAACATCGCCGATGACCGCCGCGGAACTCGCGCGGGAAGCGAAATGCACGGCGGCCCCCATCGCCGCGCTCCGCCGCAAGGCGCTGATCCGCTCGCATACCGCGCGGCTGCACGTCGGGCAGCAATCGGCCTCGTCGATCGTCCGGGAGCGGCACTTGGTGATGAATCCCGACCAGCGCCGCGCGCTCGAGGCGATTCTGAGAACGATGCGCGCCAAGGAATATCGCACGATCCTGATCCACGGCGTAACCGGCAGCGGCAAGACGGAGGTTTACATCCAGGCGATTCAAGAGGTGATTCATTTCGGCCGGCAGGCGATCGTGTTGGTGCCGGAAATCAGCCTCACGCCGCAGACGGTCGAGCGGTTCCGCTCGCGGTTCGGCGAAGTAGCCGTGCTGCACAGCCACTTGACCGACGCCGAGCGGCATTGGCACTGGCAGCGGATCGCCGAGGGCAAGGTGCCGGTGGTGGTCGGCGCGCGAAGCGCGATCTTCGCGCCCACGCCGCACTTGGGGCTGATCGTGATGGACGAGGAGCACGAGGCGTCGTTCAAGCAGGATTCCGCGCCGCGCTACCACGCGCGGGACGTGGCCATCGAGCGTGCGAAAGCCGAAGCGGTGCCTTTGGTGCTGGGCTCGGCCACGCCGTCGCTGGAAAGCTGGCACAAGGCGCGAGTCGGCGGGTATCTGGCTGTCGAAATGCCCCGTCGCGTGCTGGACCGTCCCTTGCCGACGGTCGGCACGATCGACTTGCGGATCGATAAGAATCGCGGCGCGCTCACCCGCGGGGCGATCGGCCGGCAACTACACGCGGCGGTTGTCCAGGCTTTGGAAGGGGGCGGGCAGGTGATCCTGCTCTTGAACCGTCGGGGTTATTCCACGCACATCCAATGTCCGGCCTGCGGCAACGTGCTCAAGTGCCCGCATTGCGACATCGCGCTGACGCACCATCGCACGCAGGAGATCGCGCTCTGCCATTTTTGCGATTACGAGGTGCCCGCGCCCACGTCGTGCCCCGGCTGCGGATTCCTGGGAATTCGCTATTCGGGCCAGGGTACGCAGCGGCTGGAGGCGGAAGTTCGCGCCCGCTTCCCCAACGTGCCCTGCCTGCGGATGGACACCGACACGATGCAGGGCCGCGGCAGCCACGAGCGGGCGTTCGCGGCGTTTCGCGCCGGCAAGGTGAAAATTCTGCTGGGCACGCAGATGATCGCCAAGGGCCTGGATTTCCCCGACGTTACGCTGGTGGGCGTGATCAACGCCGACACGGCGCTGCATCTGCCCGACTTCCGCGCGGCCGAACGCACGTTTCAACTCGTTACGCAGGTCGCCGGACGGACCGGCCGCGGCGAGCGGGGCGGCCGCGTGCTGGTGCAGACGTTCAATCCCGATCATCCGGCGATTCTCGCCGCCGTGCGGCACGACTACGCCGCATTTGCGGCGGGCGAATTGCCGATCCGCGAGATGCTGAAATATCCGCCGTTTTCGCGGATGATTCGACTGGTCGTTCGCGGCCCGGTGGAAACCGCCGCGCTCGCGTTCGCGAAAAGCCTCGCCGCGAATCTGACGGCCGCATTAGCAGTCGAAACGGCGGAAGCGCGGGTATTAGGCCCCGCGCCCGCCCCGTTCGCCAAACTCCGCGGCCTGTACCGCTTTCAAATTCAAATTCAAGGCCCCGACGGCGAACGGCTCCGCGCGGCCGTCAGGAAAACCGCCGCCGAGCTCAAGCCGCCGGACGAAGTGCAGTGGATCGCCGACGTCGATCCGCTCGACATGATGTGAACGATTGCGCGCGTCGTTCGCCAACAAAAACTCGTTCCCGCGCGGGGGCGCGGGAACGAGGGCGTGTAAACCGATTAGTCGTGTTTTTTATCCTTCCGCGACGATGCGGTTGGAAGGACGATTACGACAATCTCCTTTTCAAGAACAAAACGCAGGCACCGGCGGCGAGCAGCAGCAGCCACGCGCTCGGTTCGGGCACGGCCGCCGATGCGGCGACCACCGGGGCGGCGCCGCCGATTTGCAGCGAGTTTTGCGTGATCGACGCGGCGGTGACGTTGGAGGTTCCCAGCACATACATCGCGCCGGTCCCGCCAATCGTGCCCAACGCATGCGTGCCGCCGTCGATCTGGAAAACGGCGTCGTTGGTGATTGCCGAGCCGGTGGAGATTTGACCCGAAGCGGTCAGCTCCAACGTGCCGGCCGTGTTCAAAGTCGGTCCTTGGTAGGTGTTGACGCCGCCGAGCACCAGTTTGCCGGCGCCGTTTTTCGTCATGCCGTGGGTGCCCGTGCCCGCCAAGACGGGACCATTCAAGTTCATCACGGCGCCGGTTCTCGCGAGCACGATAAGGTCGCCGTCCAAGGTGATATTCGAGCTGAACGTGCTGGTATCGGAATACGCGTCGAACTGGCCGCCGGTCGATTCGATGACGATGGCTTTGGAATGGGTTACGGTGCTCGGCAGCCATACGCCCAGGGTGGCGTTGTTGGAGATGCGGAGCGTTCCGGGCTGGTCGCCCAAGGTTGTGCTGCCGCCGAAATACATGATGCCTGCCGTCAGGTTGATGTTGCCCAAGTGGGTTTCGCCGAGGTCGTTCAGCTCGACGTCGTTGGCGTCGATTTTGGTTAAAGCGAACCCGTTGCCGTTCAGTACGGGCGTGGAGCCGGTAGAGGTCATATCCCAGTATTCCAAGCCGCCGAACGTCGCGTTGCCGGTGAAGGTTACGAATTGCAGCGTCGAGTCGGTGGTGCTGCTATTGACGATCGCGCCATTCGCGCCAATGCTGATCTGCTCGCCGCTGACATCCTGACCGTTGAGGTCAAGCGTGCCGCCGTTGATCGTGGTGCCGCCGTCGGTGGTGCCCAAGGCGGAGGCGCTTCCGAGGATCAATTTGGCGCCGGCGTTCACCACAACCGCGCCGGCGAAATCGTTGCCGCCGGTGTTATTGACCGCCAGCGAGCCGCCGTTGACGGTGATTCCCGTGCCGCCGCCGATCTTGCCCGCGCCGCCGATGACGTAAGCCGTCGCGGCCGAGGAGGGATTCACGGTAATCGAGCCGGGATAGACGGCGACGGTGAGGTCCACGGCGAGGTTGGCCGCGCCGGCATCGCCGAAGGTAACTTTATCGCCTTGCCAGAACTGATGGTCGGCCTCACCGTCCCAACTGGTCGCGGCTTTCACGTCCCAGGTTGGGGAAGAGCCGTTCCAAGTCAGATCGGCGACATTGCCGGAGACCGAGACGTTGACGCTTCCCGCCGTGGTGTTGACGACGCCGAAGGTTTGGCGCGATTGGCTTTGAATGCCCGTCGGATCGAGCGCGAAGTAGGCGCTGTTGGGCGCGCTTTGGCTGCCGGCGTGGACGACATCGTAAGTGCCCGCCGCGAGGATTCCGTTGGGAACGACCTCGACCAGCGTGGGATTGGCGGTGTTGCTCGCGGCGAGCGCGCCGCCGACCACGATTTTGTCGTTCCCGGCGGAGCCGAGTTTGAAGAGCAGCTTATCGGAAGTAATTCCATCGCCGCCGAGGAGGGTGAGATTGCCGGAGATGTTCATCGTGCCGGCGGCGAAGTACGGACCGCTGGGCGAGATCGTGGCCATGTTATTGGTTTTGATGCCGCCCGCCACCGTGCCGTGCCCGTAGAGGGCTTGTGCGATTTGCGTCTGGGATTGGTTGTAATCCCAACCCATTTGGTAATAACCGCCCGAGCTTGCGGCGGTCGTATCCAAGGTGGCGATGTTTTCACCGTAAAACAGGAACGCCGAAGTCATGTTCGCGATGGCGGAATCGTTGGTATTAACGATGGCCAAGGTCCCGCCTTCAACGGTGGTTTGGCCGGTGTAGGTATTGGAGTTGGAAAAGGTCCATTTGCCGCTATCGAGTTTGGCCACTTGCAGAACATTGGTGGCGGAGCCGTTCGCGATGATCCCCGAAACGGTGCCGTCGTTGGCGGCGCCGTTATCGCCGTTGCCGCCCAAGACGAGAACTCGTAGGGTTGTGTTCGGGGCGATCGTTCCTTGCAGGTCGAGCGTGCCGCCTTGCACGGAGATAGCGGTGTGGCCGCCGCCGGAAGCTAGCGTGATGCCGCCAGTGAGGACGTTATTACCCGACTGGTTGAGAATGATCCCTTTTCCATCGCCGCCATAACCGGAGGTGGTGAAGTTTTCATAGAGGGTGAGAGCTCCCCCGGCGGCCGCGCCGTCGAGGACCAACTGGCCGGTGGAGCTATCCGAAGAATTGCTGCGAATGTTCGTGATTCCGGAAGCGTCGCCCAAGCCGGTGGCGGATTGGAGGATCACTTTGGCGTGCCAGATGGTGGTGTTCCCGTAGTAAGTGTTATTTCCCGTTACGGTAACCACCGCATTCGGCGTATCTCCGGTAGTGGTGGCCGGGCCGTATTCGACCGCGCCCGTGCCCGTGCCGCCAAGGATGTTTTGAGAAACCGTGTAGGTTTTATCGACGAGGAATCGCAAGGCTCCGCCGTTCATCACGATATCTCCGCCGGGCAGCGCGCCGGTGGTTCCGCCGTTGCCGACCTGCAAAACGCCGCTGTTGACGATGGTGGCGGGGGAGCCGGGACCGGGGCCATAGACGTTATTGTCGGAGGCCAGAATGAGCCTGCTGGTGGCGTTGCCGCCGGTGAGGGTCAACGTCGCCGTCGAAACGCCCGCGATCGAAGCGGTTTGGATTTCGGTCAAAACATCGCTCGAGCCGATTTCTACGGCAAGGTTGCCATTCATGGTGATGACCGCGTCGATGGCGGAATTTCCGTTCCTCAGCCAGATTCCGCCGTTGCTGGAAGCAACGGTAATGGATTTTTGCACCGTGGGAGTGGCGTTCAATCCCAGAATGCCGCCGTTGGAAAGCGAAATCGTTTTGGACGCGGTCTGTCCCACGGTTGAAGTGCCGTAGAACAACAGCGTGCCTTCCTGGATATCGATGTCGCCCAGATCGGTTTCGCCCGCATTGGTGATCCAAACGATATTGCCGCCGACTTTGGTCAGTTGATGTCCGCCGCCCGCCAAAGAGCCGGCGCCGGTGATTTCCCAATAGCCCGTCGCGGCGCCGAAGGTGGTGTTGCCTTGCAAGGTGACGGAACTCAAGGTGAGATCGCTGTTGGTGGCGGAGGTGTTGACGATCGCGCCCGCGCCGCCCACGCCCGCGCCCGACACGAGAATCGGCTCGGCGCCCAACACGAAGCCGTTCACGTCCAAGGTGCCGCCACTTTCGATGGTCGTTCCGGCGGTCGTCGCTCCCAGGGCCGAAGCGCTGCCCGCCTTGAGGATCGCGCCCGTCTTCACCGTAATGCCGCCGGCGTACGCGGTGTTATCGCCGCCGAGCGTAACGACGCTCGATCCTTGATGAACGATCGGGCCGGCGCCGGTCAGGTCGCCGTTGAGCGAGGCCGTGGCCGTGCCGCCTTGATTGAACGTGATGCCGCCGCCGCCGAGCGCGATGGGACCGCTAAGGGCAACGTCTCCCGATGCGTTGGAAATGATCATCGAACCGGTGCCCGACTGCGTAAGTCCGTTGAGCACGGTAACGCCTCCCGTATTGTTCAGTGCGATGTTGCCGCTGCCCGACTGCGTAACCGCGCCGTTGACCAGCAGCGAGCCCGTGCCGGCGAAGGAATAATCGTGGCCGGAGGGATTGCTGAAAATCACGGCGGCGGGATTCACGGCGGTGGAGACGTTGATGGGCAAGGCATTATTGCCCGTGCCGTCGAAGGTCACCGTGTCCAGATCGTAAAACTTCTGGTTGCTGCTCGTCCAGTTGTTGGTTCCCAATGAACCTTTGTCCCAGATATTGGAGCCTAAGCCGCCCGCCCACTTAAACGATTCGGGGGAGCCGGTTACATCGAGACTGATGTATTTGCCGGCGGAATGATCGACGAGGTTGATCGTCTGACGCGTAGTTCCGCTGCCGACGCCGGAGAGCGAAAAATTACTCATCGCGCCGGAGAGCGAACCGGTATAATCGAACAAGTGGTAAGAGCCGTTGCCCAAGGCGCCATCGGTCATGTTGATGGCCAAGGTGGTGGTTCCCGAGAGATTCAAGCCGGCGACCGTCGAACCATCGCCCAGTTGAATGCGATCGTTGGTTCCCAGGGGATTGTTCGACAAATCGTAATTCACGATCGTGCCGTCCACCAAGGTGAGATTGCCCAGGAAGGTCAGGGCGCCGCGGTCGCTTCCGCTCTCGCCGGGATTGATTTTGCTGGTGCTCGCGGGCGAAGTGCCCGTGGCGGCATAAATGTCGCCTTTGACGGTCCCCTTGCCCATCAGCGTCAGCCCGGTGAATACCGTGTCGCCGAAATCGGCGATCGGCAAGGTCCAACCGGAGATGACCGACACGTCGAACGTGGCGCCGCTCTTGACGTCGATGGAGGCCGAGCGGGTAATCGCTTCATAGTAGCCGAGCGCCAAAGTGCCGCTTTGAACGATGATCGGTCCGGAATGGGGAGTTACGTTCGTGGCGGTAAACTTCGCGCTGTTGAGGGTCCAGGTGCCGGCGCCCTTCTTCACGATAATGAAACTCGGATTGGTCGCTTCGATGTAGTTGCACAAAGGCGATTGGACTTCGCCGTCGCCGTCGCCGCCGAGATTGAGAGTCCACGGCGTAGCTAGATTTTGGGGCTGCGTGTTGTAAATCGGACCGCCGGCGAGGGTCAATTTGTTGGGGGTGCCGCCGGGACCGCCGTTGCCGGAATCGGATTGAATGTTGATGTTGCCCGAGTTGGCTCCCGAGGCGGCGCCGGTGCGATAACCGGTGTTCCAGTCGCCCCACACCGAGTAGGTATTGACGCCGCTCACGTTCCGAATGTGGGGATCGTCGGCCACTGCTCCCGACCGGCCGTCCACCCAGATCAGTCTTCGCCCGGTGCTCAATAGGCCGCCGGAGGCGCTGCCGTCCAATTCCATTGTTGCATTCCCATCGGTTCCGCCGTAAATCACCACGGCGTAATTGCCGCTGGTTGCCCCTTGATCCCCGAGGGAATTGCCGTTGGTAAGCCGGAGCGCGCCGTTGAATGTCGAACTCAAATGAAAGGTGCCGCGATAGGATGTTCCGATATCGCCCATAAAAGCCGTGCCGGCAAGGGTATCCATCCAGAGCCGGCTTCGCGTATTGCTGTAGAGTGCGCCCGAAGTGCTTACCCAGGTGCCGCCGGAAAGGCTGCCCGCGGCGTTGATGCTCGTATCGACATTGAAATAAATATTGTGCGAACCGGCCAGATTGATTAGCCGGGTTCCACTGGTCGAGCCATTCCCGATGTTGATGCCGGCATTAATGACGAGGTCGCCGCCGGCGGCGCTAATCACTCCCCGGTTCCAGATGAGATTCGTGGAACCATAACCGTTGGTGGCGTTAATCACCATTTGGCTGGAACTGTTGTTGATGAGCAAACCATTCGCCGCCGTGCCGGTGACCGTCAGGTTGAAGCCCGCACTGTCGAGGTTGTAAGCCGGCGCGCCGGTGTCGAAGTTGATGTTCAGCGCCGAAAAGGCGGCATCCATGGTGGGATGGACGCTGGCGCCGACGTCCAATCCGCCGGGGAACACCAGATCTTGATCGGCCCCCGGAGCGGAATCGCCGCCCCAATTCAGGCCGTTGCTAATGAGATCGTTCCCGCCGTTGCCATCCCAAGTAAAGGTTGCGGCAAGCAGCGGACTGCCGAGAGCAAAAAATGCCAAGCAGCCGGCTAAGAAACACACCATCCAAAAATTGCGTCTCATGGAACACCTCCTAAAATGGAAAAGTAAATAGATTACGTGCAAACCAACGAAAACAACGCAAATCCTACGCAGACGATAGCCTGCGCGGTTGGAAATATTTCGGAACGGACGCTTCGGGCAATCTCGCATTTCCGGGAAGGATGCGATTGCGTTCGGAGTCGGTCCGGTTCTCCGCGGCGCGTTCGAGCGGTAATTCAACCGCTAGTTTTTTGCGGATATTACAGGTTTCCGATGCGAAGAACCACCGCCGTCAAGATAAGCCGCTTTAGCCCGTTCCGATGACGAAACTTGGAATCGGGGCTTAGCCTGAGATGGGGTATCGATACAAAGTACTCCCCATAATTGCATACTCTCGACTCTCATTTTACATGCGGTCCGCAAGCTACGTCTTGGCAATAATGGAAATCCGAAGAATTGGCATTTTAGGAAATGCAAGCAGAGCAATTGAGGAATACTAATCTTTCTGGGGGGGTGATATGCTATGGTTGGGGTATTTTTTCTCATTTGGATGGCACGAGAGGGCCCATTGGCCTGCCGAATGACCGTTCAGGCCTCAGAAAATGGCTAAGCACATCGAGATCGTTTAGCGTCCCAGCGCTTGGCGTATCACCGGTTCAAAGGCGTCGGCCTGTCGCATGAAACCGAGGTCGCTGGCGTGGGAGGCATCGGTGGCGCCGTCGGCATCGTTCCCGTAGAGGTTGTCGCCGGGGATGTAATAGAGATTCTTCACGCCCTCTTTTTGCAAAGCGGTATAGGCCGCTTTGAGGGCGGCATGGTTTTCGGTGTGGTGTTTGTCCCTCGCCGGGAGGATCCAACTGTTGGTGTTGCGGCGATCTTCCACCAGGACAATCGGCCTGTCGGGCCGGGCCGCGCGGATTTGCTTCACCAGCGGGGCGCATTTCGCCGTTACCTCGGCTGGACCCATGTTCGGCAGGCAGTCGATCACATAGGCGGCGGCGTCGATTTGCGTGAGGAAGTCGCCCACGGCCCCGTCCATTTTGCCGTTGCCGGAGAAGCCGAGATTGACCACCGGCATGTCGAAACGGCGGCCGAGGATGGCGGTATGGACCATGCCCGGCCGACTGGCGCATGCGCCGTGCGTAATGCTGGTGCCGTAGAACACGAGGGGTTTTTCGCGGGGGGGCAATCCCGCAAACCGGCTTCCTTTCGGTACGCCGATGCTCAGGAACTCGACGCCGTTGTAGAGCGGCAGATAGGCGGCATATTCGCGCTCGCCGGGGGCCAGTCCCTTGATGATTTCGGCTTTTACTTCCTGGGCGTCGGGCTTCGTAACCATCACCCACTTCCATTTCCCCTCGGCGTCGCGCGCGTAAAGATCGACGCCGCTGACGCCGGAGGCCGGCATGTGCGGCATGTCGAGTTGCTTCTTGCCCAGCTTGTAATGCACGCCGATCGCGGTGGCGTCGGTCTTGAAGCGGACCATCATTCCGGCGCTATCGCGGCTGAGGTTCCACACGGCGGGAGTAACCGTTTTTTCCGCTTGGGCGGGCAGGCGATCGAACCAGTGGAGCCGCTTTTGGTCGGGCAGGATGCGGCCTTCAACGCCCCACTTCGTTACGTCGTGCCAGTCCAGGCCGCCCGCCGCCGCTTTTTTGACGCCCTTTGCGGGACTCGATTTCGGAACGCCGGGGGCCGCTTGGGCGAAGGCGATGCCGACGAGGAGCGGATAAACGACGGGCAGGAAGGGGCGCGATTTTTTCATGATGGCGTTGGTGGTTGGTGAGTGGCGGCCGATCGCGCGCCGAAACGAGCGCTCGATTCCGGGCATTGCGAGGCGATTATAGCAAATCGCGGCGTAACCGTTCACAGGGGACTGTCCCGATTTTCGCGGCGCAAAAGATGATGGTGCTCTAAAAGTGCTTAATCGCCGCGAAAATGGGACTGTCCCCCTCGCGCCGCGAGAAGGGGACAGGTCCATGTTTTCGGCCTACCGTTTGTCCATAAAATTCGTCATCCCGCCGAAAAATGGACCAGTCCCCGACCGGGGCGTGAACGCTTACATCGCGGCGGGATCGCAATCCATTCGTGAAACGACCGGATGGAACGGTTCGCCCAAGTACGGGATTTGGGCGAAAAGGGATTTGCGGTCGAACTCGAACACCAATACGACGGGAAGATGTTCGAGGTGGATCGGATCAAGTGAGCGACCGCCCGCCAATGCGCGAGAAAAGCCGGTCCCGATCCGGCTTTCGCTGCGTCCTCCGTTTTACGCCGCCAAACAGTAAATATTTATTTATTGAAAAAATCGCTTTGACTCGGTATATTTTCGTTGACATTGCTTTTCGGCTTGCTATATTAAAACAATAATGGCAGTTATAAAAGTTTGATTGGCGGTCTCCGGCATCGGTCTCTCGTCGTCGTGAGAGCGCCTCCGCGAACGGTTGTTCGGATTTCTAATCCATAATCCTCGTGATCACCTAACGAAAGCTCTTGAGGCAGCGTTCTTTTCAGGCGAGTCGCCGCAAATCCTAAACGCCCGAGGCATTGCAGCCATCCGGCGCTTGGAAGCGGTTCTTATGCTTAGGTTCTATTACTTCGCCGGTGCGAGAAGCGGTTGAAAAACCGCTTGCGGCGGGAGGCGGTCTTATAGGCTCCGCGCGGAGCTTGCCACCTCTTAAGTCGAACGCGCCGGCAAACAGACCAATCCCGGACGATCGGGAGAAAAAGAGGAGATTCATCCATGACTCGATTGCATTCAATGCTCGCGTTCGCGTTCGCGGTTTTGTCGGGGGTACTGATACTTTCGTCGGCCGGTCCGGCGTCGGCCGATTCTTTCTTCGATGTTTTCGTGGATATTCCCAGCGCCGAAATGCGAACGCCCCAGGGACAAAATCCGACGATCTATCCCAACGGCATCGCCCTGCGGAACATGCAGGTGCATAGCACCGATCCCTACCGAGTGCAGCCCGGCGTCACTCCGCCGCAGTTCATCGATTCGTTTTTCGACATCTTCACCGAACTTTCCCTGGACGGCGGACAATCGTGGGGCCCCCTGAATATCCCGCACGTTCCCGTCGCGGTCGAAATACGCGAGTCGCCCACGCTTCCGGGATCGCGCATTTTCGACACGGAGATGCTGTCGATGAACATTTCGGGCTTGCCGGGCGGAGTGATGATTCGGGAAAGCCCGACCCGTCCGTCATTGGGCCAAACCCGGTCGCTGTCCGTCCCCGGCGGGGGATATATGATCGACAGCTTCTTCGATGTGTTCACCGAGATCTCGCTGGACGGCGGCCAAAACTGGGCGCCCTCCGCGAGTGCGACGCATATCGAAGGCACGCCCGAACCGGGAACGATCATCATGCTCGTCGGCGGCGGATTGTTCGCGCTGCTTTACGCCTGGCGGCGGAAACGGGCGGCCTAATTCCTCGGTACACGATCGACCCGACGCCGATGGCGCGCGGGTCGATTTTTTTCGAGATCGATGCGGCAAGCATTGGCCCCAGAAAGCGCGAACGCGTTTGCCGTGGGGACGAGCGACGTGCAACCGCACGTTATCGGGGCGGGGGTGCTGGTGACCGCGCGGCCCAAAGTAGAGCTTGTCGTCCATGCACGGCGAACGCGCCGCTGGAATGAAATTCGATTTCCAAAGCTTTGAACTGCAACTCCTATTCACGAGGTTTTCGCGGCAGACCGTGCCGCAATCGGCGGCGCATTCGCGCCGTTAACGACGTACGTGTTCGGTCATGGGCTGCTTTCGATAGGCTCTCCTTGAAACGAGGTGCGAAGTAGTCCGAACGGTTTCTCGAAACGTACTTTCGCGCTAACGATAGCGCGGAGCGAAAAAATCCGGGGCGGCGAGCCGAAAAACGCCGCGCGCCCCGGACATGGGGCCGACATGGCGGCCGCTTCACGCAACGCGATCCACCGCGGAAAACGCGGCGGCTCGATGGGACGCAACGAGTTCGAATCGATGAATTCGGGAAAAGCAACTGCGCAAACGGCGCTTTTCCAAGTTGATTTCCGACTTGATTTCGCTTCGTTTAACGCTCTACTTCTTTTATACACGCCGGCCGAAAAAAGTCAAAAAAATAACCGAAAATAATTAAAGTTTTTTTGCGGCGGGAGAAAATCGGTTGATGCGACCGAAACCATCGGGAGAACTTTCCCCGCCCGCCGATTCGCCGGTTTCGTGCAAACAAGGAACAGTTCCCGTTGTGGAAAGATCGCGTAGGGTGCGTGCTTGCACGCAAGCGCGGTGATTTTCAGCGGAAGGGAGAAGGCGGAAGGGGGAAAAAGCGTGCGTGCAAGCACGCACTCTACTTATCTCGCCCCTTCGGGGCATTCGAAGATATCACTCGGCGGAAAAGCCCGAATATCTCACCACCGAGACACGGAGGACACGGAGTTTTTTGCTTGAGTGGTTGAAAAATCGACTTATTCGGACGTGAAAAATAGAATCATTTTATTCACGCGCTGTCAGCGTTTCGATTGCGAAAAAATCCCTTTTGATCCTTCTTCTCCGTGTCCTCCGTGTCTCCGTGGTGAATTATCGTGAGAAATGCGGGAAAACGCCCAAGCGGCGAGTCCGGCCGCGATAAGCAGCAAAACAGAAGGCTCGGGCACGGTGGGCGCGTCGGCGCCGGCGGAAACCGCTACGCTCGTTCCAATCGAGAGCGCGGCGGCGCGTATCGATTGGGCGAAGAGGCTTGCGCCGGCAAGCACTTCGATCCGGGCGGAAGCGGCAGTGGCGGGATTGAAGTTTTTCGCGTGCATTTCGCCTTGCTCGACGAGGGTGTCGCCCAGATAGCCGATATCTTCGGACAGCGTGAGCGTGCCCGCGCCGGTTTTCACGAAAGTTCCCGCGCCCGCAAATGCGCCGGCGAAGGTCGTCGAGGTATCGTCGCCGCCGACGGTGAACGTGGCGCCGCCCAAGAGCACTTGGCTTCCGGCCACTCCGGTAAGCGAACCGACGGCTTGATCGAATCCGTTAAGATCGAGCGTTGCGCCGGCGGCGGTGAGATTGACGGCCGTGCCGATAGGGAGCAGATGGGCGCGCGCGCCGGCGGGATCGAACCATTTCGCATGCAGATAGTTCTCGACGGCTTGCCGATCGGCGTCGGCGAGGAAGCGGTCGTAAACGATGACTTCGGCCAGCGCGCCGATGCCCGCCTGATTGGGCGGCGAATAGGTGGACACATAGCGGCTGCCGAGATAGAGGGGCGTGTCGCCGGTGTTCATGGCGAAGGTTTTCGTGCCGTTGGCGGCGCCGTCGAGGTAGGCCGCTCCGCTGTTGCCGTTGGCGAGGAAGGCGTAGGTATGATCGGCGTCGGGATCGACGTTGCCGCCGGCGAGATCGTTTCCCCAGGTGAAATAGACCAGCGCGCTGCTGGCGCGGACGAGGATGCCGAAGGCCTGATTATTCGTGCCCAGGTTCCCCCAGGAGGCCAGATACATATCGCCGCCGCCGCGATGGCCGACGACGAAGAGCGAGCGATTCTCGGCGCCGGTGAGGCCCAGATTTCCCAAGGTGCGGAGTCCTTGTGCGCCGTCGAACTGGAGCACGTCATTGCCGTTCAGTCCGCCGGTTTTCACGGTCGGTCCGCCGACAACGGGCGCGGCGGCGTAGGCCGCGGCGTCGAGCGACGGTCCCGCGGTCCCCTTGTTGATCCACTTTTGCACTCTTCCGCCGCCGAGGACGAGGGTGTCGGCGTCGGCGGCATCGAACCAGGCGATGCTGCCCGCGGGAAGCGAAGGCAACGGCGCGGTGGAGCCTTGGAGTTTCAAGGTTCCGCCGTCGATGATCGTCGGTCCGGCGTAGGAGTTGGCGTCGTTCAAGGTGAGCGTTCCCGCGCCGGATTTCGTAAGCCCCCCGCCACCGGTCAGGGGAGCGGCGAAGGAGACGTTGTTCCCGTTGGTGTCGATTCGCGCCTGCACGCTCGCGGAGATCGGCAGGAAGCGAGGGGAAACATCCTCGGTGTTGCCGCCGGCCCACTGCAGCGTTCCGCCGCGAAAGTCGATGTTGCCGGTTCCCAGGTTGCCGGCGGCGGAGAAGCGGATGGTTCCTTCGTGAATAGCCGTGGTTCCCTGATAGGTATTGTTGCCTTGCAGCGTGAGCGTGCCCGTTCCTTTCTTGACCAGCCCGCCACCGCCGCCGTTGCCGACCGCATTTGCTAGGACGACGTTGTTGCCGTTGGTATCGAAAACGGCATTGCCGAAAAACTCCAGCGTGCGGACGGAGATATCGGTCGCGTTTCCGGCGGCCCATTGCAGGCCGCCGCCGTTGAAATCGATGGTCGCGTTCGCGCCCAAATTATTCAGCGCGGAGAAGCGAATCAGGCCCTCATTGAGAATCGTGCGGCCGGCATAGGTGTTTGCGCCGGTCAAGGTTAGCCGATGCGGGCCGCTTTTTACCGGACTGCCGGTCCCGGAAATGACGTTCACGGCTTTCAGTTCGCCGACAGTCGCCTTGAAGAACCAGTAGCCGTTGGCGAGCGTCAGCGGCAGATCGAGCGTTTGCTCGTTGACGGAATTGTTGGCCACGTCGCCGCCGAGTATCAAAGCGTTGCCCGAGAGGGTGAAGCTGCCGGCATCGGGGGCGAAAGTCAACTCCACCGCCGTGAGATTGGCGACGTCGTTTGCGGGATTCAGGTTGATCGAGCCGCCGAAGGCGAGCGATTGGGCGGAGCCGTTTTCGGGCGCCGTTCCTGAAGCCCAATTGCCCGCGGCAGACCAGGCGGCATTGGGCTGCGCGCCGCCGTTCCAAACCAGGGGCGTGGGCAGATTCATCACTCCGGCATAGGCGATGCCGTCGTACCAGGTCCGCGTTTGGCCGGTCGAGCCGGCCGAGAAGTCGTCGAGATAGACATCCAGCAATGCATTGCCGGCAAGCGTGGTGCGGCCGAGATATGCCTTGTAGAGAAAGGTGTTGGAGCCGCCGGATAAAGTCAGGGGCGTTTCGGTGTCGCCGATCTCGACTTGTTCGGAAGCGGAGCGGCGAAATACGAGCAGATCGGAAGCGATCATGCCGGCCTTGATCCGCCAATCTTCGGCGGGATTGGCCCAGAAGTACGCCCAAACGTCGTAGATGCCGCCGGCCGCGACGGTGGCGGTCGTTTTCAGCGCGGGGGCGTCTTCGGCGGCGATTTCGCCGGCCGTGAGCACGCTGCCGCCGTTGCCGAAACCGGTGCGCGTATGCCACTGGTTGTCGGTGGCGCCCTGGCTGGCGTTGGGACCGGTGGTTGCGAGGGGAGTTCCATTGGCGAGGGTGGTATTAGTCAAAGCGGCATCGACGTATTTCGCTGGCGCGACGCGCTCCCGATTCCGCTCGATGACGCCTACGATAGCGGCATCGTACCGGAGTTGATGGTCGTACGTGCCGCGAAACCAGAGCAGCGCGGTGTCGTTCGCATTCCAAGCGGGCACGACGGGGCGGGAATTATCCGCGCTCGAGTTCCACGTGACGGGCGACCATTCCCAGTTTGCCCCGTGATCGCTGGTGCGGCCCTTGAAAATTTCGTGGTTATTCAAACTTGCGCCGTCGCGGGGATCGAAAGACGTCGAAATATAGATCGAATTCGGATCGTTCGGATTGAGCGCGCCCAAGCCGGTATAATCCTGCTCGCCGCCGGCGATGTACGAACCGGCCTTGCCGAGATAGGTGGTGCTCCACTGCGCGCCGTCGAAACGGCCGTAAAAAAGCCGGTGGTCGGTGATGGAGGAATCGGCGCGGCTGGTGAAGATCGCGCCCAAGCTGCCGTCGGCGTAGCGCTGCAGATCGGTCGTCCAGCAATGGGTGATGGGTAAGCCCGCGACGACGGTGTTCGCGGCGAAGACGGTGGTGAAGTCGGCGGGCCGCGGGGCGTTTTCATCGAAGAGGTCGCCGTCCATCAACGTGCCGTCGGCGCGGTAGGTTTTTCCGCCTTGGAGGTAGCCGTGGTAGATGCTGGTGTTGAAATCGCGGGGATGGTGCTCGGTGCCGATGAAATCGATGCGGTCCGTTCCGTTCGATGTGTATTTGAAATAACCGTTCACATAGCCGACGTTGGCCGGCGTATAGGTCAGCTTGCCGCCGTAGGTCCAACTGCTCCCGTTGTCGCCGGAGACCATGAAGTTCGGGCTGCGGTTGTCGGAGCGGGAGAAGTTGTAGAGCCGGTTTTCGGTGGAGAGATAGAAGAGGTTCGAGTAGGTCGATTTGAAATCGCTGCCGCCGGGCACGTTCGCGTTCCAATCGAAGATTTGCTCCGCGCCCCAGCTCGAGGCGTCGTGCGGATTCGCGGAGATGCGGTAACGACTGAGGTAATCGTTGTTGTGTCCGGCGTACATCGCCAGGTAACGGCCATCGGGCCGAATCCAGAAGGCGGGGACGTTATGGTCGTCGCCGGTGCCGCCGGTGAGGAAATTCTCCTTGAGCGTGAAGAGCCGCCGCCCGCCGGTCGCCGGGTCGAATGCGGTAACGTCGATATCGCCCTGCCGCGCCGTTCCGCCGATCCCCTCGTCGTTCGCCACGGAGCCGATGAGCAGTTTTCCGTTGACGGGGTCCACGACGACCCGCTCGTCCTGATACCAGCACCAAGCGCCGTTGTCGGTCATCATAATGAGATTTCCGTTCACGGCGTCGGCGGCGCGGCACTCGGCGAAAGCGCCGGCGATGCAGAGGGCCGCGAAGAGGGAAAATGAGCCGACGATCGGCAAAGGGGTGCGTTGGGGATGCATGAGAAGTTCCTTCAACCGGGCGGGCCAGGTTTCCGAGCCGTCGTTTGGGGCAAACGACGATATCGCGATGAATCGAACGACCGATGGCCCATTGCGCGAATGGGCGGAATGCAAGCCGAGCCTGCGGCTTCCTCTTAGTATATTACTCGCCGCGGAGGGAAGCAAATTGGCGGGGGCTTTGGCCCGTGTGCCGCTTGAAAACGATGCGGAATTGCAGGGGATTGGAAAAGCCGCAGATTTTCGCGATTTCCTTGATTTTCTTCGGTCTAGGCTCGAGCAGCAATTGCTTGGCCTTCTCCACGCGGATCGAACTGAGGTACTCGTACGGCGTGCATTGCATAAAGCGTTGGAATTGTTCTTCCAATCGCCGACGGGAGACGGGGACCAAACGCAGCACGTGCTTGATGCCGAACAAATCGCCGAGGTGTTCGTGCATGTAGCGGACGACGTTGGCGACGTGGGAATTCTCGACGGCGATCGTCTCGGTGGATTTGCGCGCGACGACGCAATTGGGCGGAATGAGGACCGGATTTTCCCCGACGACCTCGCCCGCCATGAGGCGATCGAGCACGCGGGCGGCCTCGTAGCCCTGGCGGAAGCCGTTGCGATTGACGCTGGAGAGCGTGGGGCGGGAGTATTCGCAAACGGTTACGTCGTTATCGACGCCGATCACCGCCACGTCGTGCGGCACGGCCATCCCCAGGCGCTGGCACTCGGTGATGACGGCGCGCGCCCGATAGTCGTGCAAGGCCATGATGCCGATGGGCGTTTTCAAGGTTTTCAGCCAGGGGACCATGTCGGAATTGCACTGCGGCCAACTCATGGAGGCGCGGGCGGCGGATCGATCGAAGACTTCGACGGCCACGCCGGCCTCGCGCGCGCAATCCACGAATCCCTGCCGGCGGAGTTCCGAATACTTTAATTTCTTGATCCCATGATAGGCCAATCGGCGAAAGCCGCATTTCAACAGATGTTCCGCGGCCAATCGGCCGGCGGCGTAGTTGTCCAAGAGCACGGTGGGGATGCGCGGGGTATGCATCGCGCCGGAGAGATTGACGCAGGGGATGCGGAGCGATTCGACGATTTTGATCTGGGCCGCATTGGCGATGGCGGTGATGACGCCGTCGCCCGGCCAACCTTGAAGATTGCTCAAGGACATGGCGATTTCGCCGGTGCCGTTCAAGACGGGGGGGATGGTGAGGATGTCCCAGTCGCCGTGTTTCCGCGCGTAATCGACCACGCCGAGAATGAAATCCCCTATCCAGGGGACGGAATAGGGGTAAAGCAAAGCGATTTGTTTCATTAGTCCGGAATCCTCGATAAATAAGGCCTAATTCGTATATAGCAACCCGTTGTGGTGGTTAGGAATTAACATGCAAAATTGCGCATAATGATACTATTATTGTCTCCCCCGGTATTGTAACATAAAGGAAGCACGAAGTCGAATAAGACCTATTTTCCCGGTTCAACCGGCGCGAGCGACGAAGCGGACTGGCGTCGGTCGCGTCCTATTCACTTGTCGCGTGCCGTTTTTTTTTACCCTGCCTTTTCCCGCGTTTCACCACTTTTGCAAGGAGTTTGGAAATGTCCCGCACCACGAGTTTTGTTCTTCGAGGAATCGCTATCGGTTCACTGATTGGTCTGCTTTTGCTGCCGGCTTCCGCGGCCACGATCGTCTGGGACGGGGGCGGGGCCAACGACAACATCGACACGCTCCAGAATTGGAATCCCGAAACCGCCGTGCCCGGCTCGGCCGACGACGTGCAGTTCGCGGGTTTGGTGCGCACGACGCCCGCGATGAACGTGGCGAATACCTTTCGCACGGTTACGTTCAATGCAGGCGCCGATCCGTTCACGATCGGCGGGGCATCCACGCTCTCATTAGCGGCGTTAACGACGACTTCCAGTCGAACGATCATAAACAATATCAGTTCGAATACGCAGACGTTCACTTGCCCCGTGAACATCGGCGGATCGTATAGCACAACCTACACGGTAACCATTGCCGCCACGTCCGGCGACATTGTATTTAACGGCCCGTTTTCCTATGGCTACAGCGACTCCCGCCCCCGCATATATTTTGGCGGGGCGAAGAACGTCTATCTGAACGGCCAAATTACCGCCAACTTTCCCGCATCGACCATTTCCGAGATACAATACAGCGGTACGGGCACGTTGTTCATCACGGCCGACCAGACCAATTGGGATCCTTACATTCGCATCAACAGCGGCACCGTGCGGCTGAACAGTACTAATAATTTCTCCGGCTCCGGCAAAATCCTCGAATGGGCCAGCGGGACCAACACTTCCAAGTTGGAACTCGACGGCAGTCTAGGCGATATCTCGATTTACAAGGGCATGACCTACTCGGCGCATACGAGTGCGAACGTGCAGTTGGTCAGCCTCGCGGGCAACAACACCCTCACCGGCGCGATGACGCTCTACAATACCCTCACCAGCGCTACCACTACTTACTTCAGCTTCCAAGTCAACAGCGGCAAGCTGACGTTATCGAATTCCTCGATGGTCTTCCGAACGAACACCGAAAACTACGATCAGAACCTGCAACTGCTCGGCAACGGCGACGGCGACTTGAACGTCTCGCTCCCGGCGCACACCAACGCCGCCAAGGTCTTCAACGTGATTAAAACGGGCGGCACGGGCAAGTGGACATTCAACACCGCGAATTACAACAACGGCGATACGGTCATCGATACCGGCACCATCGCGCTGGGGCCGTCCGGTTCGATCGACTACAGCCGGTCCATCTCGGTGGCAAGCGGCGCGACGTTCGACGTTTCGGCCCGCGCTCTCGGCTACACCCTGGGCACGGCGAGCCTGAATCAAAAACTCGGCGGCAGCGGCGCGGTGACGGGAAAAATCGCGGCGGGAACCTACGGCTTCATCGTTCCCGGCGGACTTAATGCCGCGGGCACGTTGACCATGAACGGCACAATCGGCGATCCGACGGCCTTGGACCTGCAAGCCGGCGCGACCCTCGATTTCGATTTCGCCAACGCAACGACCCCCGGCGGCGGCGTGAACGACATGATTCAGGTCAACGGCGATCTGACCATCGGCGGCAGCACCTCGGTGGCGATCAATTTGTTGAACGGGTATCTCTCCGCGGGCAATTATCGGATGTTCACCTACACCGGCACGCTCACCGGCAGCGCGGCATCGCTCTCGCTCTTGGGGGCGCCCGTTACCAGGCAGGTTTTGACGTTCAATCACGATTCGCTCAACAAGTACATCAACATGAACGTCGTCGGCAACTCCGCGAACCTCGTTTGGAAGGGGGGCGGGGCCGGCAATCCCGATGCATGGAACCTCAATACAACGGCGAACTTCTTGAATGGCGTCAGCATGGATAAGTTCTACGATCTCGATCACGTGCTCTTCAACGACACGGATTCGGCGCATCCCGTCGTGGCGTTGACCGGCACGTTGCAACCCGCCTCGCTGACGGTGAATGCCACGGTGGACTACACCTTCGGCGGCACCGGCAAGATTTCCGGCCTCACGGGCCTCAATAAACTGGGAACCGGAAAGCTGACCCTGGCCAATACCGGCGGGAGCGATTTCGTGGGAACGGTCGCCATCGGCGGCGGAACCTTGCAGATCGGCGACGGCGCGAATTACTACTCCGGTTCGATCGGTTCGGGAAACGTCGTCGATGACGGCGCGCTGGTGTTCGACATCGTCGATGACCGCACCTTCGCCAATCTCATCACGGGCACGGGCAGCGTGGAGAAGAAAAACACTTACTCCGCTCCCGTTACGCTCACCGTTACGGGGAGCAACTCCTACTCCGGGCCGACGACCGTATCCGGGGGCACCCTCAAGGTCGGCAATGCCGCCGCGCTAGGCTCGGCCGACGCCGGAACCGTGGTGCTTGCCGGCGGAACACTGGACACGAACGGCTTCAACTTGGGACTCGAAACGATTACCATTAGCGGCACCGGCGTTAATAGCTTGGGGGCGTTCGTTAATACCGGAGCGGATCAGTTGACGACGATCCGAACTCTCACGCTGGCCGCCGACGCTTACACCGGCGGATACTTCCGCTGGGATCTCCGCGGCGGCGCTCCCGTGCTCGATTTGGCCGGCCATACGATGACGCACGTCGGTTCGAATCTCTGCTACGTCGTCGATGGCAGTGTAACCGACGGCAACATCACCGTGAATTCGGGCATCTTCGCCTTCGCCCGCTCCACGGTTACCGGAACGGGAACCTTGACCGCGAACCCGGGCGGCGCGCTGGAAGTTTACGGGATCACGAATCCCGCGAATTTCACGCGGGACATCGTCTTGAACGGCGGCAACCTGCGAAGCTATGGGGGGACCGGAGGTTACTCGACGATTAACAGCAACGTTACCCTTACGGCCGACAGCAACATCGACTCTGCGCGACTGTTGACGCTCAACGGCACGGTCTCGGGCAATTACAAGCTCACCAAAATCGGCGCGGAAAACTTGATTTTACCCGCCAATAATGCCCAGTGGACGGGCGGCACCGTCATTAACGAGGCCATTTTGCAAATCGGCGTCGGCGGCACGGCGGGCACGCTGCCCACGGGAGACATCTCCGGAGATGTCGGCTTAACGGGCGTGTTGGGAGTCAACCGCAGCGACGCCGTGAATGTTTCGAACTTGCTGACCGGCTCCGTCGGCTTCCGGCAAATGGGAACCGGTGCCACGACCTTGAGCAATGCCGCGAACGATTACACCGGCGTAACGACCATCGCCAACGGCGTGCTCCAAGTTACGCACGACAAGGGGCTGGGCGACGCCACCGGCGCGACCTCGATTTTCGGCGATGCCGTCAACCCGCGCCTGGAACTCATCGGCGGCGGAGGCAGCCTCACTCTCGGCGATCAACTGCTCCTGGCCGGGCACGGAGCCGTCCAGGGCGTGAACCTGCAACCGCATGTCGTGAACGTCTCCGGCAACAACACGTGGACCGGAGCCGTCGATATCAACGAGGTGGGCGGATGGGATTTCGTTCTTACTTCGGAAGGTGGAAAGCTTACGGTAACGGGGGCCGTGACCAATAAAATTCCCAGCACAACCAGCACGTTGAACCGCTATCTCGACCTCGGCGGGGCCGCCCAGGGCGAAATTAGCGGCGTCATTTCCAGCGATGCGGGTGTAACCGCCGCGCCCTTGTTCGTCCATAAGGTGGGCACGGGCACGTGGACCCTCTCCGGCGCGAACACCTATACCGGCGACACCGTCGTCAAGGCCGGCACGCTGGCGATCGCGGCCACGGGATCGATCGCCGCCAGCCCGCGGATCGAAGTCTATGGGAACGCAACCTTGGACGTCGCGGCGTTCGCGCCCTTCACACTGGCCTCCGGCCAAGTCCTTACGAGCGGCGCCGGCGCGAACGTCGGAAACGTTACCGGCAGCATCGCCGATGCGTCGGGCACCGCGATCCTGCCCGGCGGACTTTCGACGGCCGGCACCCTGGGCATCAGCGGCAACTTGACCATTACCGGTTCCGGGAAAGCGATCTTCGATCTCGGCGCAACGACGACCGTCGGCGGCGGGGTGAACGATTTGATCGCGGTCGGCGGAGACTTGAACGTCAGTGCTCCCATGGCTCTGGATATCGCCCCCATCGCTCCCTTGGCGACCGGAACCTATCGCCTGATGAATTACGTCGGCACGTTGAACAATCCCGGCAACTTGAGCCTTAATAACGCCACCCGGTATGCCATGACGATCGACCTCGCGACGGCCGGACAAGTGAATGTGGCCGTGAGCGGCTCCAATGCCAGCCTCCTGTGGGTGGGCGACGGCGTGGGCAATGTTTGGGACGTGAATACGACTTCGAATTGGGATAACGCCGGCTCGCCCGATAAATTCTATCAGGCCGACGTGGTGACCTTCAACGATACTTCGGCCAACACCACGGTGGATGTTAGCACCGTGGTCTCGCCCGGTGGAACGATCACCGTCGCCGCCAATTCCAACTATACTTTCGGCGGCACGGGTTCGATCATCGGTCCGGCGGGCATCGCCAAGAGCGGAACCGGCACCCTCGCCCTGAACACCGCCAACGCCTTCGTCGGCACGGTGACCGTCACCGACGGCGTACTCAAGGTCGGCAACGCCAACGCCCTGGGAAGCACGGCGGGCGGCACGGTCGTCTCCGGAACCGGCGCCTTGGACCTGAATGACCAATTGCTCCCGCAATACGAAGTGGTTACCATTTCCGGCGCGGGTTACAACGGCGAGGGCGCGATCGTCAATACCGCGGGCGGCGGCGCAAGCGCCAACAATATCAAGAATATCGTGATGGCCGCCGACGCGTCCATTGGCGGAGCCATTCGCTGGAACCTCAAGGACTCGCCCGGCGGTTTCCAAGGCAACGGTTTTACGTTGACCAAAGTCGGCCCGAACTCGATCGTCATCGACGACGTGGGCGATATGGGCGTGGGCGACATCAACGTCAACGAAGGCATACTCTACATTTACCAAAATACGACGATGGGCCTGCCGAATAAGACCGTAACCATCGCCAATAACGCCACCCTGTCGCTGTTTGCGAATCCCGCCGCGCTCGAGCACGATAAAGTCATGGTAATCGACGCTACCGGCGGGAGAGTTTACGTGTCCTCGGGCAACGCCACGTACGTGGGCAACGCCACGTTCAACGGCGCCGGGAATATGGAAATCACCACCGATAACGACCTCACCTTCAAAGGCAATATCGCCGGAAACGGCGGGTTGTTGAAAAACGGCGCGGGCGATCTCATCCTCACCGGAACCAACACCTACGCGGGCGGCACCACCCTCAACGCGGGAGCAATAATTCTCAACTCCACCACCGGCTACGCCATTCCGGCGGGCAACGTGGTCTTTACCGCAGCCGCGAGGCTCCATTTGGATAACGGCGAGGAGAACGGCGGGCAACCGCAGGTTCACCCCTCGACCGTGCTGATCTTCTCCGATACCGGCAGCAGCCAGTATCTCGAATTGGGCGGCCACAGCATCACGTTGGAAGGCCTGGAAATGCCCAATTATGCGACCACCAGCGATGCCCGCGTGGCGATCGAAAACTGGAATGAAACGACTCCCGTTCCCTTGGGCGTGCTGACCATCAACTCGCAGAACGACCACGTTTACCGCGGCATCATCCGCGACAACGTCAGCCCGCTGGGCATCGTCAAACGCGGGCCGGGCACCCAAGCGTTCTGGGGCACCCGCACCGGCGAACACACCGGCGGCGTAACGGTCGTGGAAGGCACGCTCGACTACTCGAACGGGGCATTGCCCACGAAGACCTTCACCGTTACCGGCGGGAATCTGAAGATTGGCGACCGTTCGCAGACGATCGGCCAGTTCCAGATCACCGGCGGCTTGGTGGAAGCCACCACCGGCAAATTGACCAGCAATTTGGACTTCGACATTCAAGCCGGCACGGTTCAAGCCGCGCTGGCCGGCACGGCGGTTACGGTGGGATTGAACAAGTCCGGCGCGGGAACGGCGACCCTGACGGGCGCGCTGCTCTACACCGGCGACACGACCGTGTACGGCGGGACCTTGAACGCCACGGCCATCGCCACCCCGGCGGCCACGGTTTGGGTGGGCACGGGCGGAACGCTAAACGCGCCTTCGATCGCGGCCGGTTCCTTGATTATCGGCGGCACACCCGCCGCCGCGGCTGCCGCCGTGCCCGAACCCGGCGCCTTGGCGCTGCTGATTTTGGCCGCGATGGTTACGGTTGCCGCGTACCTGCGCCGCAGATAGTTACCATGGCGAAAAGGATCGCGAATCGTAGGGTGCTTGCACGCACGCGGTTTTGCGAGAAAAACATCAGACGTGCATCGAGCACACACCCTACTTTACCGGATTTTGCAAAGGAATGACGCATGTTTGAATTCGCGCAAAACCAATTTGGAACGACGGTTTCCCGCTCTTGTGGAAGGCGGACCGCCTCTTCCGTCGCCGCCCGCGGCTTTACGTTGGTGGAGCTGCTGGTGGTGATTGCGATCATCGGCATTTTGATCGCGCTCTTGTTGCCGGCCATTCAAGCGACCCGCGAGGCGGCCCGGCGGATGCAATGCACGAACAATCTCAAGCAGATCGGGCTGGGAGTGCATAACTACCACGATTCCCTGGGCATCATGCCCGGCGGCAGCGGATACGCCACGATCCGGCACGGCACGTGGCTGATCCACATCCTTCCCTACATCGAGAACAAATCGCTCTTCAAGATGTTCAATTTGAAGCAGCCGATGAATTCGGTGGTCAACGCGAAGGCGGTGACGAGCCGGGTGGATTACTACATCTGCCCGAGCGATCCGGAAGCGGGCAAACCGGTATTGAACAACCGCTGCACCGTGCAAAACAATCCCGAGGTATGCTTGATGGCGTGGTATCTGGCCAGCCTCGGCCCGACCTGCCCCGTTACGTGCCCCTTTTGCCCGGCCGGCTCGTCGCCCAGCGCCGCGAATTATTGCTGCCAGGGCGATAATCTAGGCAGCATCGTCCGCGAGAACTCGGTGGGGATGTTCGGCCGTTATCCGGTCGGATTCAAGTTCAAGGAGGTCAAGGACGGCCTGAGCCACACCATCATGGCCGGCGAAACCCTTCCCACGCATAGCATTCATGCGGTCGCGTTCGGCGAGAATTATCCCCTGGCGCCCACGAATATCCCCATCAATACGATGGAGGGCAAAGGCGCGCCGCAAGACCATAACGGCCAGCTCTATTACCGGGTGCAGGGCTTTAAGAGCATGCACGGCGGCGGCGCGAATTTCGCCATGGGCGACGGCAGCGTGCGTTTCTTCAACGACTTCATCGATTTCAAGCTTTATAACGCCCTCGGTTCCCGCGCCGGAAAAGAAGTCGTCGAAATTCCGTAGCAACCGTAAAACGATAAGTCGCCGGAGTCGGCGAATCAATAACGGTCGCGGTTTACGATCGTTATTGATTCTCTGATTCTAAGTGGAAATCATCGACGGCGTTTTTCACGAGCATGTCTCGTTTGCGGGAGAGCTTGCCGGCAAACGAATCGGAATCTTCTTCCGCCGCGTTCGAGTCGCGCTGAAACTCCCGCAGAATCGACTGCAAGGCGAGATTGCGGACGTTCTGGTCTCCCGCCGACATATTGGACGGTTGCTTTTTCGCCCGCGCCAGGGAATCGGCCAATTCTCCAAAGACCGAATCCGTCAGCCGTTCGATCAGCGGCGATTCGCCGGTAAACGGGAAGGGGGAGGGATGGTCGAATATCGCCGCCGAGATCGCTTCGACATCGAATGCCGCTCGCAGCCGATTCATTTGTTTTAGCAAATGGGCAGCCGGCGCAAAATCGACGATTGAAATCGTGCGGCTAACGGCCGGTCCGGCGTAAAAGGCCATCTGCGGAATGGCGGCCGATTGTAGTACGCCTGCGTTGGGTTGCGTCTCGGCATTTGCGGGATTCGCGGCGCCGGCGGCGGCTACCGGAATCGAACTGATGGCGAGCGTCTCGGAGACGATCGAGACGGCCGTGAGCACGGCAGTTCCCCGAACTTCGACGGTCGCGGAGCGAATGGCGTTATTCAGGAAGCGATAATTGCCGCCCGATACGAGAATCGAACCGAAAATCGCGGACGGGAAATCGTTTACGTTATCCAACTGCAGAGCGCCGGCGGGAAACACCAGATCATCTCCCGGCGCCGGGGCCGCGTTGCCGATCCAATTCGCCGCCGTGGACCATTGATTGTCGCTTCCGCCGCCACTCCAAGTGCGCGTCGTCGCGGCGCTTGACGCGCCGACGATCAACGATTCCGCCGCGATCTTGCCCACCGTCAGGGTTCCGGAGGGAACGTGAACGGTCGCGGTGGATAAAATAACGTCGTGGAAGACATAGCCGGCGCCCAGGACGGTGATCGAGCCGAATTGAGTGCCCGGAGGATAATCGTTGATGCTTTCCAATCTCGCCGCGCCGTCGGGAAATAGCAACGGATCGCCGGGAAGCGGGGCCGCGTTGCCTACCCAATTGGCGGCCGTAGTCCAAAGATTATCTGCGCCGCCCCCGCTCCACGTTCGCGTGAGAATGACCTGGAAAGTGCGAACGTAGTCCCCGCCCGGGGCGCCGTTTACGTCGCCGTCCAATTTCAAACCGGCCAAGTCGTGGATGCTGGTCGTGCCCCGCGCGATCAGGCGGTAATCGCCCGTTGGCAGCGGTCCGCCGAGGATATTGAGGACCACTTCGTTCGATCCCGGCGTAAAGTCGGGATCCAAGGCATAGACCACGTCGTCGCTGTCGTCGAAGACGCCGTTGACGGCCCGGCGCAGCTCGTAGTTGGCCGGGGCGTTGGCGTCGATCGGATTGACCTCCTCGCTGAAAACGAGGTGGATTTGACTGATGGCGCCGGCGGAAACTCCGCCGCCGGCGATCTCCGCGGGCAAGGTGCCGGCGATCGTCGGCGGAGTAACGTCGAGGCTCGAACCGCGGAACTCATAAGCTCCCATGTCGGCAATGCCGGGATGCAGCGTGTATTCCACGGAAAGGGCGTTCGTCAGGTTTGCGGCGCCGTCGTAACCGGAAAGAATCTGATAAGCGCGGCCGTTGCCCATCGAAATCCCCGCCGTGAGCGTGAGATTCGTGTTTCCGGGACCGTAGTCGAAGCGGAAATGGCCGTCGCTGAACAGCGTAACGGCGAACTGCACGTCGCTGCCGTCGGCCTCGTTCGTCGCGTTCCAGCGGATTTTGACCTGGTTCGCGATGCTCGTATCGATGAAAATGTCGTCGCCGGCGCCGTTGGTGCGCAGGTTGTCCCAAAGCGGGGCCATGCGGCGACGGCCGATCAGCTTGGTTGAATCATTTGCTCCGTCTCCCAAGAATGACGTTTCGCCGAATTGTAAAAATCCCTCGGTCGAGACATAAACCGCCGTATAACCGGCGTCATAGTAGGGGAACGAAAACGGCAGCGTGTAAGTGAAGTAAGTATTGTTCGATCGCCAGTTTTGGGCCGTTCCCGTCGCGCTGAACAGGTTCGATCCCAGCACCGCGGCGAAGTAATCGTTCCGGCCGGCATTGGGTGTGCCGGGATCATCGACGCGGCCGAAACCCTCCAGATCGGTTACGGTGGAATTCCACCGGTCGCCGCGGTCGATGGCGGGCGAGAATTTGCGCAGATAGAAGTTGTCGTCGGGGCCGCCGTCGCGGAATCCGCCGCCGACCGCCGCATAGCCCAGCGTATTGTCGGCCCCGTCGATATCCACGAACAGCGGATCGCCGGCCAACGAGTTCGCGTCTTGAGACGAGGCCGTCCGCCAGTCGGCCAGCGAGTCGCGTATCGCCCCGCCCCAGAAACCGACGTGGGCGTTCGGATCGGTTCCTTGGTGCAGCAGATTGTAATCGCTGACGAAGCCGGTCTGGCTGTCGTTGGCCACCGAGATATCGTAACCGGCTTCGACCCAAATGATATTGTTCAGCAAATTGACGTTCGTAGTGCCGGATTCGAGCCGCACCGCGTCGCCCACCAACTGGTAAATCGTATTGTCCAGGAGATCGGTTTTGTTCGCGTACGGATAGCCGGATTGCAGCAAGATGCCTTGATTGGTGTTGGCGTAGATCAAGTTGTCGCTGATTTCGCCGTAGAAATAATATCCCGTGCGGATGCCGATCGAGTTGGAGTAAATCTTGTTCGCCGAGATCGTGTTGTCGTTGTCGGCGCTGATTCCCGCGTTCGCGTTATTGAAAATCTGGTTGGCCAAAATCGACGAGCTGGAAGTGGAGATGCCGTAGTAATTGCCGTACACTACGTTTTCCCGCGCTTCAACGCTACTGGCGCTGATTCCGATGTCGCCGGAGCCGGCCTGGTTGAAGACCGTGTTGCCGCTCACGAGCACGTTCGAGTAGGCGTAAATTCCGGTGCCGGTGTTGTCGTGGGCGATGTTGCCGCTAACCACGATGCGGTCGGCGCCGGCGCCGCCGTTGTAGGCGTAAATGCCCGTGCCGTTTCCAAAGACAATGTTGTTCAGGATCCGGATCCGCGGCCCGACGCTGACGTTAATTCCCTCGTAATAGGTGTCGTGAACCGTGTTGGAGGAGACCAGCGCATCGGAGTTGTAGTAAAGATAAATGCCGCGATTTTGGTCGTCGTCGCTCGGTCCTCCGGGCAGACCGTAAATTTCATTTCCGGTAATCGAGGTGAATTCGTTGGAGGTGTCGAAATAAACGCCGTATTGGGAATTGCCGTAGATGCGGCCGTTGCTCACGGTCACGTGGTCGCTGTCCGAACCGCTCGCGCCGTACACGCCCCGGTAGCCCCCGGTGATCGACAAATGATCCAGCGTCACATTGTCCGCGTTCTGCAACTCCACTACGTAATAGCCCGTGTTCGTATTGCCGCGATTCAGTATGGTGAAGGAAGCGCCGGCGGATCCCTCAATGCGCACGCCGGCGTCCGCGGCCGTCAACACGATATTGCGGACAAGATTGTACGTGCCTGCGTCCACATGGATCACGTCGCCGGATTCGAGAACGTAAGCGTCCAACAGCGCGGAGAGGCTGGCCATGGGCTGGGCGGGTGATTTTCCGCTATTGGCGTTGTCGCCCGCCGCGGTGGTGAAAACGTCGCCGGCCGTCGAGGCGTCGTTGACGTAGTAGTCCACGCCGTTGTTGGCGATGAGGAAGTTCTCGTCCGAGGCGTCGTTGACTCCCACCGCGCCGTTGGCCACGGCCCGGATGCGGTACTGGCTCCCCGCCGCCTGCCCGCCGGGAATCGTCCACGAATAGCTCCCCCGGCCGAAGCGGTCCATCGTCAGATCGTTGGCCAACGGCGACCAGTTCGCGCCGCCGTCGGCGGAAAGCTCCAGGTTCACCGTGGGACTGGCCATGCCCAACGGATTGGCGGCCCCAATCTCGATCCCGCAGATGAACGCCGTGTTGTTGTAGATGCTGGTGCTGCCGTTGATCAACTCCAGTTTGATCCCGTTGCCCCCGCTGGCCGTAACCGTGAAGCTCAGGGCCACGGCCTTGTACTGCCCGCCGGCCGTCGCCGCCACGTCGAACTCGTCCTGCACCAGCACGTCCTGCAGCTTGATGTCGAACTTCCGCTGGTTGGAACCGCCGTAGTTGGGGTCCTGGAAGTGCAGCCGGATGGTATAAGTGCCGTCGGGCACCGGCAACTGGTAGCCGAAGCCGACGCCCGCCGTGCCCGTGTTCGTGTAGCGGTACGACTGATAGACGCTCTGCGGGGCCGGGTCCGTCACCCCGCCGAGATTGATGGCTTGGGTAATCGAACCGGTGTAAGTGTTGCCGAAGCTGAAGCGGTCCTCGAGGAAGTTGTCCGCCGCCGTCGTGCTGCCGGCGTTCAACAGGGCCACCGGCCGCTGGAGCGTCAATCCCGCGCTCCGCCACTGGAGCGTTACCTGCTGTCCCTGCTCGTACTTCTCCAGGCCGTTGGGCGAAAGCACCTGCACTAATTGCTGCGGGCTGAGGAAGGCCTCGTCGGTGTTGCCGTAGGCCCCGATCTCCACCCGGTCGCCGCTGGGGGCCTGCTCGCCTAAGTAGTAACTCCGCAGGTTGCCGGCGTCGATCGCCGGTGAAC
>JADLEL010000044.1 GCA_020846145.1 Pirellulales bacterium
GAAAACATGGACCTGTCCCCTTCCCGCGGCGCGAGGGGGACAGTCCCATTTTCGCGGCGATTAAGCACTTTTACGGCACCATCATCTTTTGCGCCGCGAAAATCGGGACAGTCCCCTGTGAACGGTTGCATTCACCCGTATTCAACGACAGGTCGGCAACCTGTCCTACCTTTGAATCCGCTCGCAACCTGTTGCGTCGAATGACCGATTCGATCCACGGCTAAGGAAAAAAGCACATCGGGTGCCAATGCCGGCTTCGCTCGCGGACCGATAGCGCAAGTTGTTGCATCATAAGAAGATAGGCGTTTATCACCGTTGTTTTCCCCACCCCGTAGGAGAATCGATGTTGCCGTTTTTCAACGTCTTGTTATGGAAAAGAAGCGTTTTTACGAGTGGCGAGAAGGGGTGCTGAAATCGTAGTAGGCACACTCCGTGTGCCGTCTGTGAATTACGGCACACGGAATGTGCCTACTACGTTACAATTCGGTAGGTTATTCTTTTACGGCGACTAACTCTTCCCCTTCAACATTGCTTGCCGCAGCAGGGCCAGCGTTCTGAGCGCGGATTTTGCCTTGCCGCGCACATCGAACAATCCTCCGTGGGGAAAGTCGTGGGGCACCGAATCGCCGAGTTGATTCCAGTAGATTCCCTGCACGGACGGCTTGGCCAGCATCAGCGGCAGATAGCGGGCGACCCACGCTTGTTGGGCGGCGGGCGTCCATTCTCCCGGCGGCGGCGCATTTTTCCGCCGCGCCAAGGGGTCTTCCTCGGCCGCGCTCGGCACGCAGAGCGATATCCAGAGCGGCAGCCCGAAGATATTCCATAAGTCCAACAAGCGGCTGAATTCCAGCAAGGTGCGGTTCTGCGTGCCGCCGGGATGATAGCCGAGGTTGATTTCCACGCCGACGCCCGACACGGGCAAGCCGGAGCGGATGAGCGCATCGGCGAAATGCAGGGGTGGAAAGTCGAGGTTCTGGCGGCTCATGTATTCCGCCCAGGGTTGATCGAAACTCGCGATCGCCGGCTTTCCGGGATCGAGTTCCCCCGCGATCTCGAGGGCCAACGCCGCCAGCCGGAGCTTTTCTTCGTCGTCGAGCGCGAGGGAGTCGGCGGCGTTGATGCGGGCGGCGGCTTGCCAAAAATCGACCTGGCCGCGGTAGCGCTCGACGACCGAACGCAAGAACTGCGCGGTGAAATCGCGGAGGCTGTCGAAATCGCCTTCCCAGAGGGTGAGCCAATCGGGCCAGGCGCGGGCATCGAAGGAGAGCAGCGGTCCGGCGCTCACGGCCAGGCGGTTTTTCCGCGCCCACTGAATCTGCGCATCGGGGATCGTCCAATCGCAAGCGCCTTCGCGGGCTTCGATGTCCCGCCAGCACAGCGGGACGTTGACGGCGTTGAAGGTCGCCAGAAATTGCCGGGCGGTCGGTTTATCGAGCAGCGCGCCGCCCAAATCGCCGCCCAAAAAGACGGGCTGCCTTTCGCCGCCGCCCCGCCGCCGAACGACCATGGCTTGCTCGATGTAGCAGGCGGCCAAGCGGTTCCCGGCATCCAAGGCGGTTCGCAGGCTCGTTTCGGAGAGCGCCGCGCAAACGGGCGAGTTGTTCTGCTCGACCACCGCGGCGGCGAGTTGTTTCGTCGCTTCGTCGATTTTGGCGCGGAGCGGCGCGGCGACCGCCAGCCCGATGGATTGCCACTCGAAAAGCTGCGTTCGAAGCAGATTGACGGCGCCGCGGGCGAGTTCCAGGGGGAGCATGTAAGGCAACTCCCGCTCGACGAGCGTGCCGGTGGCGAGCATCAAACGGCCATGCCCTTCGACGCTCCAGGGAAAATGGAGCGCAGCGGATTCGGTTACGGAGCGTTGCAGGAATAACTCGCCGTTTTCGATCGAATTGCGGACGGGCCAGGCGACCCGATCGATCCCGGAAAGATACGCCTGCTCGATCAAATCATCGGTGAGTCGATCCCGGGGATAAACTTGAAAACGCATCAGACCCATCGGGTACGAATCTCGAAAATGGGGCGGTCGCGGATCATGCGATCGGGGGGATTTTTCGTTAAATGCCAAACCTTCTAAGTTACTCCATCCCCCGATTTTCATCAAGATACCGCCCCCGCTAGTTGGCAGACGAAACGGAGTGTATATTCTTGCGGAACGTGAAGCTTATTGCGTTCGGAGCATGGAATAGGTTGAAATCAACGAACATGACCACCATCGTCCGCGAAACGTCGCTGCCGGGGCTGCCCGTGCGGCGGGGAAAAGTGCGAGATGTTTACGACCTCGGCGAAAACCTGCTTCTGGTGAGCACGGACCGGCTGAGCGCCTTCGACTGGGTGCTTCCGACCGGCATCCCCGACAAGGGCAAGGTGCTCACGCAGATTGCCGCTTTTTGGTTCGGCCGGCTCGGTGTGCCGAATCATTTGATCGCCACCGACGTGGAAAAAATGGACCTCCCCGCGGACGTGGACCGGCGGATGCTCGCCGGCCGGGCGACCCTCTGCCGCAAGACGAAGGTCGTGCCCATCGAATGCGTGGTCCGCGGTTATCTGGCGGGTTCCGGTTGGAACGAATATCGCCAGAGCGGCACGGTCTGCGGCATCGCGCTGCCGCCGGGCTTGACCGAAAGCGCCCGCCTGCCGGAGCCGATCTTCACGCCTTCGACCAAGGCCGAGGAGGGGCACGACGAGAACATTTCCTTCGCGCGGACGGTAGAGATCGTCGGCCGAGAAACGGCCGCGGAGTTGCGCGACCGCAGCTTGGAGATCTTCCATCGCGGAGCGGCCTACGCGCTGGAGCGGGGCATCATCATCGCCGATACGAAATTCGAGTTCGGCCGCGTCGGCGAAGAACTGATCCTGATCGACGAAGTGCTCACGCCCGACAGTTCCCGATTCTGGCCGGCAGACCAATACGCACCGGGAAGAGGGCAGCCGTCGTTCGATAAACAGTTCGTCCGCGATTGGCTTTCGGCGACTGCCTGGGACAAGAACAGCCCCCCGCCGCCGCTGCCGGAGGAGATCGTGATGAAAACCCGCGAAAAATACGTGGAAGCCTACGAACGGCTGACGGGAAAGCAATTCGTTTCGTAAAAGTTCGCGATCGTAAGCCGCTCCAAACGGACGGCCGGGGCGGGGGGCATACCGCCGCGCGAGTCATGTTCGCGGCAGCATTTCCCGCAGATGGGCCTCCACGCACTCGGCGAGGACCGGGGGATCGTACCCGCCTTCGAGCACGCTGACGACGAGGCCTCCAGCGTAAGTCTCGGCGACGTTCAGCACGGCGCCGGTCAGGGCGATGAAATCTTCGGTCTCCAGCCCCAGATCGCCGATGGGGTCTTGCCGGTGGGCGTCGAATCCGGCGCTAATCAAGACGAGTTGCGGTTTGATCTTGGCGGCAAAAGCCTCCAGGGCTTCGCTGAAAATCTCCAAATACTCGGCGCGCGGCGTGCCGTATTCGATGGGCAGATTGACGGTGGCGCCCGAGCCCGGCCCCCCGCCGGTTTCGTCCGCCCGGCCGGAGCCGGGATAGAAAGGCCAACGGTGGATCGAAAGAAAACCGACCCGCGGATCTTCCCAAAAAACCGCCTGGGTGCCGTTGCCGTGATGGATGTCCCAATCGACGATCAATAAGCGGTCGAGGCCCAATTCCTCCAGGGCGACTTTCGCGGCGATCGCCACGTTGTTGTAGATGCAAAAGCCCATCGCATGATGGAACATGGCATGGTGCCCCGGGGGGCGGACCAGGCACAAGGCTTGCTTGTCTTCGCCGCGAACGAGGCGTTCGACCGCGTCGCATACGCATCCGGCGGCCAGCCGAGCCACGTCCTCGCTGGCGGGGCTGACCGTCGTTTCCTGTTCGATGGGTCCGCCGCCGGACTTCGCCACCGCGACCACCGAATCGATATAAGCGGGCGAATGGTTGCGCGTCAACCGCCGCCGCGAAACCGGTTTCCATTCGGGGCGTTGGCAGCGCGCGGCCAGTCCCGAAACTTCCAGCCGATGCGTAATGGCGCGAAGCCGCGCCGAACGCTCGATTTCCGGTCCCGTCTCGTGCTGCAGGAAGCACGGATCGTCGTATAAAAGCGTCATTTCACGTGATTTCCTGTTTCTTTATCCGAAAAGATTTTAGACATGCTTATAGTATCCGATTGTCAATATAATACATTTTAATAAACGTTACGCATGAGTTTGCGTGGTGCAGGTTGAAATGACTATGCCGACGGAATGCGAAACTTGCGGAGCGCATGTTCGGCCATTTTTAGTATAGAGCGGGGGTTGCAGTAAGAGAACGGGCCATTCCCGCCGGCGCGTTGACGGATGATTCAATTCAAAACTCTAGGCATAACAATAGTTTACCTTGAAAACAGCAAGCGTTCACGCCTCGGTCCAGGACTGGTCCATTTTTCGGCGGGAAACGTATTTTACGGACAAACGGTAGGCCGAAAACATGGATCCGCGCGGCGCGAGGGGGACAGTCCCATTTACGCGGCGATTAAGCCCTTTTTCGGCACCATCATCTTTTGCGCCGCGAAAATCGGGACAGTCCCCTGTGAACGGGTATCCGGCGGTGGTCGCGCGTTCTTCGTGTAGTGCCTGTCCCGAATTAAGGCCAAACTCGAAAACGATCTGGATTGCACTATTGGGGGGGAAGTCTTTTCAATCCGCGATCGATATGATTTCGATGCCCTGGCATGAGAAAGCAATTCAGCGATTTGGGAGTTGGCAATGCATCCGATCGGGCGTAAACACCGGGGACGATTCCGCTCCTCTCGCGGCGCGACTCGCAACCATCATGCCCGGACTGGAAACCGGGGCCGGCCGCTGCGCTGTGAAATGTTGGAGCCTCGGCGCCTGCTTTCCGGAGTTACGCTGATTACCCACGGCTTTAACGGCAGCGTCGATGATTGGATCGCCGCCATGGCCGACGCGATCGCGGCCCGGACCGGCCCGCCGAGCGCGCAGCCGCGTTACCGCGTCGAGGTTACCGATCCCGGCCACGACGGCGGTCCCTTATCGGTCGTCAATACGTCGCGCAGCGGTCCGGTGCCCGCGGATTGGACCGGGGCCGCGGACATCGTCATTCTGCTGAACTGGACCGACGTGGCCGGGAGTTTATCGCTCGGCGGCGGCTATCACCGCAGCACGGCGGATGTCGCCGCGGCGGTCGCCGAAAAGCTCGTTTCGCCGAATTTTCTGACCGGCTTGGCCGCGCCCGCGGCCGAGTTGCCGTTCCACCTCGTCGGGCATAGCCGCGGGGCCTCGCTGGTGGGCGAACTGGCGAAGAAACTGGGCGAGCGCGGCGTCTGGGTGGATCAGGTAACCACCCTCGATCCGCATCCCGTGGACGGCGTGCGCGAGCCGTGGCTCTTCAACTACAATTTCGGCGACGCGCCGATGACCGGCTGGGACAACGTTACTTTTTGGGACAACTACTGGCGGTCGGAGAGCACCACCGCGCTCGATTTTACCGGCGAGAGCGTGGCCAACGTTTATAACTTGCAGCTTAGCGAATCGGTGCTGACCAACGGAGGATATTCGTACGAGCACTCCGACGTCCACCTTTGGTATCACGGCACGATCGACGCGTCGCCCACGGCCGGCGACGGCAGTTACCCGGTGCCCGCGAGTTGGTACGGCGGCGTCCATCCGGCGCGAAATTCCACGGGATATTATTACAGCCGGTTGGTCGGCGGGCCGCGCAATAGTGCGGGCCTCTCGGCCGATCTGGGCGGCGCCGCCAACCGGACCGATATCAACTGGTCGAACGCGAGTTGGCCCAACCTGCTGGAACTCGCCGTGAGCGGGGGCAATTTCCAGTTTATGAGTGGCGATCCGATTCCCGCGGCGTATTATTATCAAGACCACGACAGCGTCGCCACGATCTACTTCAGCCTGGACCTCGATCGAAATCCTTATAATCCGAATGCGCTGGGCGCGGGGAACGCGAATGCCGCACAAACGGGGGCCGTTCCCGTGCCCAACGGCGGCTCGTTCGACACCGTGGGCGTTCCCCTCGGGACGTATTACGTGGCCGCGCGGATCACCGACGCCGGCGGGCATGCGCGGTATGCTTACGGCCGTGACCCCGTTACCATCGTCCCGCGCGTTCCCGTAACGCGGACGTGGGACGGAGGCGGCGGCGACGATAACTGGACCACGGCGTCGAACTGGGTCGGCGACGCGGCGCCGTGGCTCGGGGACTATCTTGTGTTTCCGGCCGGCGCGGCGCGGATGGAGAACGTCAACGATTTTCCGACCGGCACGAAATTCGGCTCGATCGTCGTTTCCGGCGGCAGCTATCGAATTCAGGACAATCCCCTTTATTCCGCAACCGTCGCGGTGCAGGGAAATGCCGCGCTCACGGCCTCCTCGATCGTCGGCGACGCGCTCGCCATTGGAGCGGTTCCCGGAACCGCCGCGAACGCCATTGCCGCGGCCGTGGAGCAAGAGGCGTCGTGGAAAATCGCCGCAGCGCCGCCGGCGGCTCCCGCGCAATTCGATCTTCAGCCCGCGCATTCGCTCCTCAAGCCATCGCCTTCGAACGAACGGCCGATCGATGCGGTTTATCGGAAATCGACCGATTCCTCGGCAGCGGCGAAAAAGCAGCCGACCGTCGCGTTGAGCGAAAGCCGAAAAATCCTGAGCCCCGCACGGCGGTCGCCTGCGAGCGGATTCGGGCAAAGCGTTGCGATGGCAGAGGAAGAGTTCACTTGGCTCGTCGGCAAACTCTTTCGCAATCGAGACAAGCTCGCCGAGAAGGCCGTCGATGAAATTCTCTCGCGGTTGGCGGGAGTCGGATCAATAACTTAGGCGTTGCCCGACAATAAGTTGCCGGAATCGTAGTAGGCACACTCCGTGTGCCGTCCGCGAATTACGGCACACGGAGTGTGCCTACTACATAGGAATTCGGTAGTTTATTGTCGGACAGCGCC
>JADLEL010000045.1 GCA_020846145.1 Pirellulales bacterium
CCATTTTTCGGCGTGAAAACGTTTTATGTGGACAAACGGTAGGCCGAAAACATGGACCTGTCCCCTTCCCGCGGCGCGAGGGGGACAGTCCCATTTTCGCGGCGATTAAGCACTTTTAGAGCACCATAATCATTTGCGCCGCGAAAATCGGGACAGTCCCCTGTGAACGATTACCTTCCCCGCGAACCCTGTTTGACCCGCACCCGACCAACATGCCGCTAAAAAAGTTGAAAAGGCTTTCGGTGATGGGACCGCGGGAAATCCTCTCCCGCATCGGCGGAAAATTGAGCCAAAGCATCGAGCGGATCGCCTATCGCACGGGCCGCCTGGAGTGGTCGCCCCAAGTCCGGCGCAAACGGCTCTGTGCGGGAATGCCGTCGCCGCCGGGCGCCGATGGGCTTGCCGATTTTTTGCATCGGCATTTCCGGCAGCGCGTCGAACCTCCCTTCCTGCTCGATCCGCTATCGCTGCGGGAATCGAAGGAATTGTACTTTCGGCTTTTCGCGGAGCGGTTGGACGCGTTGCGAACCCGAGCCGATCGCGTTTGCGCGGGTCGGTTCGGCTTCCTGGGAATCGAATTCGAGGCGGCCGATCCGATCGCGTGGCAGCGCGATCCCAAGACCGGGAAAGATTGGCCCGCGAAATTCCATGCCGATCTGCAGATCCCTTTCTGCGACGGCATCGGCGACAGCCGCGGAGCGCCCGACGTGAAGCACGTCTGGGAATTGAATCGGCACGAGTTCCTGATCGAGTGCGCGAAGGCGTATTATTTGACGGGCGAGTCCCGCTATGCGGAGCGCGTTTTCTCGGTGATCTCCGCCTGGATTCGCGGCAATCCGCCTCTTCAAGGCGTGAATTGGGCGGGACCGTTGGAGGTGGCGGTTCGCGCGCTCGCGTGGCTCTGGTGCTATCAATTTTGCCGAACTTGGGAAGGACTTTCGGCCGAGGCCCACTTGGAGCTAATCGAATCGTTTTACCGCCACGGATCCTATCTCTATCGACACGTGGAGCGTTACACCAGCCCGAACAATCATTTAGTGGGCGAAGCGGCGGCGTTGTACTTGCTCGGCGGTTTTTTCCCGGAATTCGACGAATCGTTCGCTTGGCGGGAGCGGGGATGGGGCATTTTGGCGGCGGAACCGGAAAAGCAATTTTTCGCGGATGGCGGCAGCACGGAACAATCCACGTCGTACCATCATTACTGCCTGGGATTTTTCCTGCTGGCGATGTTGACGCGGCAGCGGCAAAGGCAGCCGGTGCCGGAAACGATGCGGAATCGCCTGGAAAAAGCGCTGGAATACAGCTTATGGATGACGGCCCCCGACGGCAGCGTGCCGCGCATCGGCGACGGCGACGACTCCCGCTCGATTCGATTCGAACCCGCCGCTCATGGGGACTTTCGCAGCTTCCTCGGTTTGGGAGCCGTCATGTTCCGCCGCGCCGATTTCAAAGCCCAAGCCGGTTCATTGGGTGAAGACGCACTTTGGCTATTGGGAGCGGAAGGATATCGGACCTATCAAAGTTTGCCGAACATAAGTCCCGCGGAGACCAGCAAGGTCTTTCCCGAAAGCGGATACGCGCTCGTTCGCAGCGGGTGGGGGCCGGAGGATCATCACTTATGCTTCGATTGCGGGCCGATCGGCGCGGGATTATACGCCCGCGACATTCCCATCTTTACGCACGGACACGCCGACATGCTTTCGCTGACGCTCTGCATTTTCGGCAAGCCGCTGTTGGTCGATGGCGGTTTTTATGCCTTCGGCGGCGCGCCCGATTGGCACCGTTATTGCCGGGAGGCGCGCGGCCACAATACGCTCGGCGTGGACGGCGCTTCGCAGGCGAAGTTCAACGCGGCGAACGCCTGGTCGTGCGCCGCTTCACCGGGACCGATGCGGCTGTTCGAAAGGGAACGCGAAGCGGCCGTCGAAGGTTCGCATTCCGGATTTTTCGGCGTCCGGGGCACGGTGCGGCATCGACGCACGGTCTCCTGGGACCGAAATACCCATTGGTCGATACGCGACGAACTCGAGGGGACGGGAACGCATTTCATCGAAGTGTTTTTTCATTTCGCGCCCGGTCGGGCGGAATTACTTGCCGGTGAAGCCGGTCTTCGGATCACGACCGACGCCGGCGCATGCGCCTCGCTCCGCTGCACCGGAGATGCTTTTCTTCAAGCGGAGATTAAGCGGGGGGAAGCGGAACCCGACGGGGGTTGGGTCGCCACCAGTTATGGACGCCGGTCGCCGGCCCCCGTCGTGCGTTTTTACGGTCGCGTGCAACTTCCCGCATCCTTTACTTTTGCGTTGATTGCGCAGCGGAACTTGCCCGCGAGACATTCGCTCGAGTCGGACGGAAAAATAGGTGAAACCGCCCAGGCAAAATACATCATTTCCGAGCTCTCGACCGTCAAGTAAGCAATGCCTTTGGACAGGTTGCGAGCCCGTTCGTCGAGAACGTAGTAGCATGCATCGTTCGCCAATGATAAAACCGATTGGGAAACGCATCCAACAAGGATTTTATGCCCTCGCGATCGCCGCCATTATCGTCGTGGCGGCCGAGACGGGCACCCGCTTGGAGGACTGGCTCTATTTCGGCGAGGATTTTTGGGCGAATCCGACCTTCGATGGGAATATGTTGGTTCGGGATACGAACGGCGGCCACGGCAAGCCCCACGGCCGTTATAAAAGATGGAAATTGAACTCGTTCGGCTTTCGCGGACCGGAGATCGAGCGCGACCCCGCGCCCGATACGACGCGCATTCTCGTGCTGGGGGCCTCGGAGACCTTCGGGGTCGATGAATCGGACAACAAGGAATTTCCCGCGCAATTGGGGACGTTATTGCGTGGGGAGGGGAAATTCGAAGTCGTCAACGGCGCGCTGCCGGGCATGGGGATTTCGGGGATGGTTTCCTATTGGGAAAACTGGGCATCGAAATTCCGGCCGGCGGCGGTGGTTATTTATCCGAATGCACTTTTTTATTTGTGCGATCCGCCTCCCAAGCGGCCGCACGCGGTTTCACTCTCGACTGCCCCCGGGCCGACGGGCAATCCGCCGCAATCCCGCTTTATTGCGCAATTCCGCGATACGCTGAATCTACCCGGCTGGCTGAAGGAGTGGCGGCTCGAGCGGAAGATTGCGGACCGCAGGGCGGATAAACCGGCGGAGTGGCACTTTCGATCGGTTCCCCAAGAACGCCTCGAAATGTTCGCGTCCGACCTCGAATTATTGACTGCGTCCATCCGCCGCGCCGGCGCGGAACCGATTCTCTCGACGCAAGCGATTCGTGCCGACACGTTCGAGTCTCCCGCAAATCGCGCCGATTTACGCGCCTGGCTGGTCAATGTCCCGCAAGCCGATGAACGGATCGCACTCCGATTTTCGCAGCAGGCGAATACAAAGATCATCGAGTTCGGCCGCAAACGGAGAATTTTCGTCGTCGATGTCGCGGCATGCCTGAGCGGGGATCGCGACGCTTTTTCCGATCTGGTGCATTTTCGGGACCGCGGCGCGGAAACCGTGGCGCGCGCCGTGGCCGCGGGAATCCAACGGAAATTTCGCGCCGCGGCGCAAAATCGAGTCGTCTCGCAATCGAAATGCTCCGCAGAGACCCCGAAAAAAACGCAATTCGAGAGCCGTTGACGATCGGTCCGCGGTCCGCAATATCGCATGTTGTTCAACAGTTACATATTCTTGTTCTGCTTTTTGCCGATCACTTATATCGTCTTCTGGCTGCTGCGCTCGGCCAGGGCGCGCTACGTCTGGTTGGCAGTCACCGGGTATATTTTCTATGGCTACTGGGATCCTCGATTCTGCCTGCTGATGGGATTCTCCACGCTGGTAAGCTACCTCGCGGGACTGGGTTTTCTCAAATACAAGAGCCGAAACGGCCGCCTCGCGTGCCTGATCGTGCCGATCGCCGTGGATCTCGCCTTGCTCGGTTTCTTCAAGTACGCCGACTTTACCGTGAATTCATTCAAAGAGCTATTTACCCTGATCGGATGGCACGTCTCCTTGCCCGCGTTGAACATCATTCTTCCGATCGGCATTTCGTTCTACACCTTTCATACGATCACCTACATCGTGGACGGCTACCGCGGGGCAATTCGGCCCACGAAGAATTTCTTCGAGTTCGCGGCCTACGTTTCGCTCTTTTCCCAACTCGTTGCGGGGCCGATCGTGCGATTTCGGCAGATCGAGGAAGACTTGGAATCGTTGGGATCCGCGGACCGTTATCGCTGGCTCCCGCTGGGCATCTCGTTTTTCATTATAGGACTCGTCGAAAAGGTCGTCATTGCGGACCATCTGGCCCTCTTCGTCGATCCGGCGCTGGCGAAATATGACTCGCTCTCCACGCTCGGCGTCTGGCTGGCGATGCTGGGATACACTTTTCAGCTATATTTCGATTTCGCCGGATACAGCGACATGGCGATCGGACTGGGATATCTTTTCGGACTTCGCATTCCGCAAAACTTCAATTCGCCCTATAAGGCGCTCGATCCCGGGGATTTTTGGCGGCGGTGGCACATCTCCTTATCGACGTGCCTGCGCGATTACCTCTATATTCCTTTAGGCGGCAACCGCCACGGCGAGTGGAAACTCTATCGTAATTTGATGATAACGATGTTGTTGGGAGGCTTGTGGCACGGGGCGAGTTGGACCTTCGTGTTTTGGGGCTTTTATCACGGCGCGCTATTGGCGCTCCATCACCGATGCCGCGAGGCATGGGCGCAACTGCCGAAATTCGTTCGTTGGAGTTGCACCTTCCTGCTGGTGGTGATCGGCTGGGTCTTCTTCCGCGCAAGCGATTTCGGCATGGCCGCCCAATTGTTGCACGCCATGTTCCTGCCGACCGTCGGAGTGGTGGGCGAAAATGCGGTAGTTTTCCTCTGCTTTCTCGTTTTCGCCGCTGGTTGGGCGATCCTCGGACCCAATGCCTCCGAATGGCATTCGGATTTTACTTGGAAACCCGTTTACGGTTTCCGTTATGCATGCCTTTTCGGATTATGCCTGGCGGTCATAGCGCGGGGCAGTTCGCCGTTT
The DNA here is from genome assembly GCA_020846145.1 of Pirellulales bacterium. Taxonomy (GTDB): domain Bacteria; phylum Planctomycetota; class Planctomycetia; order Pirellulales; family Thermoguttaceae; genus JADLEL01. The sequence goes on from JADLEL010000045.1 coordinate 5,041, forward strand.
TTGTATTTCCAGTTTTGATTTCCCTTCGCCACCAGGGGAATTCTTGCGATAATGAAAATACTCCATATTCTCAACCACTCGATTCCGCATACGGACGGTTACGCCATCCGCAGCGCGAACATCGTGCATTTCCAGTTGGAAATGGGGCTGCAACCCCTGGTGCTCACCTCGGGGCGGCATACTCCGGCTTCGGCTTGCGGTTGTGAAATCATCGATGGCGTAACCTACTATCGCACGCCTCCCCATCGAGAATTTCCCCTACCGTTCCTGCGGCAGATGATGGCGATCAGAAAGATGGCGGCGCGCATCGAAGCGGTGGTGTTATTGGAACGGCCGGATATTCTCCATGCCCATTCGCCCTGTTTATGGGGGAAAGCGGCCTCCCGCGTCGCGCGCCGCCATAAGCTGCCGCTGGCCTACGAAATACGCGGACTTTGGGAAGACGCGGCGGTCGATCAAGGGAAAACCCGCGCGACATCGCTGCGTTATCGCTTGAGCCGGGCTTTGGAAACGAGCGTGGTCCGCGAGGCGACCGTCATCACCACCATTGCCGGCCATCTCAAGGACGAACTCGCGCTGCGCGGCATTCCCCCGGAGAAAATCCATCTCGTTCCCAACGGGGTGGACGCCGAGAAGTTTCAGCCCCGGCAATCGGACGTCCAGTTGGCCTCGTCCCTGAAGCGCGACGGGCAGGTTCTCGTCGGGTATATCGGCACGCTCTATCCTTGGGAAGGCGTCGAGGTGTTGCTCCACGCCGTTCCCCGCATTATCGCCCGGGCGCCGAACGTGAAGTTTCTCATCGTCGGCGGCGGGGAGCAAGCGGATTTCCTGCGCAACGCGATTCGCGATCTGAATCTCGAAGCGCACGTCCATTTCGTGGGCGAAGTGCGGCACGCGGACATCGCCCGCTATTACTCGATCCTGGACATTTTGGTTTATCCCCGCCGGCGGACGCGGAATACCGAACTCTGCACGCCCCTGAAGCCGCTGGAAGCAATGGCGATGGGGAAGGCCGTGCTCGGCAGCGACGTGGGAGGAATTCGCGAATTGCTCGCGAAGGAGACGGGAGTTCTCTTTCAGGCGGGTGATCCCGCCGACCTTGCCGAGAAATGCTTGAGCCTGATCTTGCAGCCCGAAATGCGCATCGCGCTGGGCCGCAATTCGCGGGCCTACGTAGTATCGACGCGGAATTGGGAAACCATCGCCCGACGATATCTCGACGCGTATGCCGCGACTTCCGCCGGGAACGCCGCCACGACGAACGGAAAAAGCTGACGCACCGCGATGCAAGTGGAATCGGACCTTGCCGTGAACGATGGGGAAATACACGCCGGGCACGGCATTTGGCCGGACGATTTGCGGCGCGGCATCTGGCCGCGTTCGTTCGCCATTTGGGTGCTTGCCGTATGGATCGCGCTGCTCGTTATCAGGCCGTGGGAAGTCTTGATGCCGGCACTCGCGGATTGGCGCGTGGAACGGATGTATGCGATCTTCGCCATGATCGCGGTTTTTGTCGCCGGAACTCCGCGAATTCCCGTTTCGCATCAATCGCCCGGCCTGTTTTTCTGGTTCATCGCGCTCACGCTCTCGACCGCGTGCGCGATCGATCGCTCTCTGGCGTGGGAGAGCTATTACGTTTATCTGACGGTCTTCATCTTTTATTTGGCCATTTTGTCGGTTATCAGAACCCCCTACCAGCTCGTCTTTATCGTAACGTGTTTCGTGGCCGTCATGGCGGTATATCTGGGAAAATCGCAGTGGGAGTATTTTTTCCACGGAGGACACGGCTTCTCCATGGGCGTGCGGAGATTGCAAGGAATGGACACGACCTATAGCCATCCGAACGCCGTGGCGTGTTCGGCCGCGCTCTCGTTGCCGTTCGCTTTTTTTCTCTGGAAAATCCGCGGCCGATACACCGCCGAATGGCCGGGACTTTATCGCCGCTGCTTTCCCTATGCAGTCATCGGCTATCTCGTGCTGGCGGCGACCTCGATCTTTCTCACGAACAGCCGATCGGGGATATTCGCCTTCGCGTTGTTCGTCATTCTCGCCGCGCTCGGCGAACGAGGGGCGGGAAAACTATTTTATCGCATTTTATTGGGCGGGATTCTCCTCGCCGGCATTTGGATCGTGCTGCCCGCCGATACGAAAGGGCGTCTCGCCAATACCTGGGACCCGACTTCGGGGCCGGAAGCGGAAAGCGCTTATGTATCCGGGGAAGGGCGCGTGGAAGGCCTCAAGATGGGTTGGAAGATGTACCAGCAATTTCCGCTCGCGGGCGTGGGACTCGGTAACTTCCTTCCTTACCGCAAGGCCCGGCTCGATGGAATCCCGTTGGTTGCGCATAATACGATCGGGGGCGTACTCGGCGAAATGGGAACCATCGGCGCGTTAGCCTTCACGATCTTTCTCGCCGGCGCGTTTCTCGATTGCCGCAAGACGCGGCGGCTGGCGGAAGCATATCCGAATTCGACCGCGGAAGTTTTATCGCGGCTGGCCGCCGCCTGCCGGAATTCCTTGATACTCTTGTTATTTACGGGCATGTTCGGGGACAATCAAGGGCGGGCCCAGCTTTACTGGGTCGCCGCATTTTGCCTGTTGACTCGATCATTTATCGAACGAATCGATGACGATCGAGACGGCATGGATTACGAATGAGATTCTCGTGAATTATCCTCCACTTCGCATGAGACGCACTTCACCGCCTAGAGACCCATTCGACGACTTTCCTTCGCCAACCGATTTGGCGTCCCGGTTCTTCGCCGAATTCGGCGACGTGAAAAACCACGGGTGGAGGATTCGCATGAGATCTCGGTTCGGATATCACGAGCCGGATGCTTGGTATGAAGCGGTGGTTGACCGTCTGGTAAAGGAGAACTGCACCTGGCTCGAGGTGGGCGGCGGAAAAATCGTATTTCCGGGCAATCGCTCCCTCGCCGAAAGGATCGTGGAACGCTGCCGCCATTTGGTAAGCGTCGATCCAAGCGATAACTTGGACGAAAATCGCTTTTGCCACGAAAAAGTCAAGACCACGATCGCGGAATACCGGAGCGAACGACGCTTCGATTTGGCGACCTTGCGCATGGTGGCCGAACACATCGAGGATCCGGCTTCGGCGCTAGCCTCGCTCGCGCGGGTCGTGAAAACCGGAGGCAAGGTCGTAATATATACTCCCAATTATTGGTCTCCCGCGGCTTTCTTCGCCCGTTTAATCCCCTTTCGTTTTCACCAGTTCTTCACGCATTTCCTTTGGCAGACCGAGCAGGAAGACGTTTTTCCCACCTTCTATCGAATGAACACCAGAAGGCGGTTGCGGGATTTGTTTCGGCGGAATGGATTCGAGGAGGTCGGCTTCATGTATCTGGGCAATTGTACGACATTCCAGCGTTTTCGGTGCACCTGCTTTCTGGAGCTTTTATTCTGGCGCGTGCTCCGCGGACTCAATTTGAAATACCCCGAAAATGTGCTTTTGGGAGTTTACGAAAAAACGTGACGCGGGGCGCGGCGGGTTATTTCGGAAAGATCGATGACATGGACCTCTTCGCGCCGATCGTCCGACGATTCATTGCTCCCGCGTGGGCGGTCTGGGAGCGCACCGATTACCTGCGCGATTATCGGCGTTTGCTGCGAACGCAGTACGACGCGCCGGAGACGATCCGGCAGCGTCAGTGGGAGCAGATATCTCAACTGCTCGACCACGCTTACCGCACGACGCGCTTTTGGAAAGCGCGGTTCGACGAAGCAGGCTTGGAGCCCGACGAAGTTCGTACGTTCGACGATTTCCGCCGCGTACCCATGCTCACGAAAACCGACCTCCGCACCCGCCGCGACGACATGATTTCGGATCGATTCGACGCCGTCCGCCTGCTCCGCCGGAGAACCTCGGGTTCCACGGGCGTGCCCGTCGAGGTGCTCCTCGACGAGGCGACCAACCAGTTCCATCGCGCCTGCACCTTGCGCTCCGACGAGTGGAGCGGCTGGAAATTGGGCGAACGCATGGCGGCCATTTGGGGGAACGCCGCCGTCGAATACCGCGGCCGCAATTGGCGCGGTTATCTCCGCAACCTGCTCCTCCATCGGGCCACCTATCTCGACAGCCTCAACATCGACGAGCCGGCGATGGAACGATTCGCGGCCGCCTTGCGGCGCCGGCCGCCGTCCCTGCTATATGGACACGCCCATTCGATCTATTTATTCGCCACATTTTTGCGGGCGCGAGGCATCGCCGATATCCGTCCGCGGGCGATCATTTCCGCGGCGATGGTCCTTCACGATTGGGAGCGGAAAACATTGGAGGAAGTGTTCCACTGTCCGGTTACCAATCGCTACGGCTGCGAGGAAGTCGCGCTGATCGCTTGCGAATGCGAGCGGCACCAAGGACTTCACGTAAACGCCGAGGGAATCTACCTGGAAATTCTGCAAACCGACGGCGGACCGGCCGCGCCCGGCGAACTCGGAACGATCGTGGTCACCGATCTCACGAATAAGGCCATGCCCATCATTCGCTATCGGATCGGAGACATGGGGGCGATGAGCGGCCGCCGTTGCGCTTGCGGCCGCGGCTTGCCGCTGCTCGAACGCGTTGAAGGGCGCATTGCGGATTACGTGCTCACTCCCGGAGGTCGGCTGGTTTCGGGCATCTCGCTCACCGATCACTTCAACACGATGGTTCCCGGCGTCGTGCAAATGCAGATCGTTCAGGAGGAGGTCGATCGCTTCACCTTCCGCATCGTGCGGGACGATGCTTTCGGTCCCGTCAGTTACGATGCCCTGAAGGCGTTGGTTGCCGAACATTTTGGGCCCGAAGCCCATTTCGAATGCGAATTTACCGACCGCATTCCCCAGGAGCCGTCGGGCAAATTCCGTTTTTGCATCTCGAAAGTGTCCAAGGATTTTGGAAAGTCGCCTGATCCCCTCGGTGCGGATGTTCAGCGATAAAATCGATTTGATCGGCATGCCCCTCGATCTCGGGGTGCGGGAATTGGGACTCAAGATCGGGCCGGATGCCATGCGCGAAGTCGGTTTACCGGATATATTGAGAAATTTAGGCTTCGATGTCCGCGATCTGGGAAATATTCCGCTACCGTCGATCGACGTACCCGCCAAGGAAAGCAATCACCAGGTTGCGTCGATTGCCGCTTATTGCCGGAAGGTCGCGAAAATCGCGTCGGACTCCTTCGCGCGAGGCCGAATGCCGGTTTACCTTGGAGGCGACCATAGCATCGCGATCGCCAGCCTCGCGGCGGCTTCCGCCAAATTCGGGCGAGTCGGCTGCTTGTGGCTCGACGCGCATCCGGACGCCAATACGCCGGAAACCTCTCCATCGGGAAACATTCATGGAATGGTTTTGGCCGTCGCGCTGGGAATCGGCCCGGAAGAGTTGACGCGCGTGGGGCCGTCGCATCGAACCCTCGAGTTCGAGGACGTCGCCGTGGTAGGCGCCCAGGATATCGATCCCGGCGAGCTCGAGTTCGTCGAGCGGCGCCGAATTCCGATGTTTACGATGGATGACGTTCTGGAGCAAGGATTGCCCGCCGTCATCGATCGAGCCATCGAACGGGTTACCGCCCATACGAACCGCGTGCACGTGAGCCTCGATTTGGACATGCTCCGCCAAGACATCGCGCCGGGCGTCGGACTTCCCTCGCAATGCGGTTTTAACGTCCGGGAGGCGATGTACCTTTGCCGGCGCATCGCCGCGCGATGCGACATCGCCTCGATCGATATCGTCAGTTTGAATCCGGTCCGCGATCGGTTGCAGAAAACCGCGCGATTATCGGTGGAATTGTTGGTGCTGCTGCTGGGGAAAAAGTATTCGTTCGACTATCAACGATATCTCGACGGGTAAATCGCGCGATTCGCGCCCCCTTTCGGTCTTCAACCGGTTTATCGCGTGAAATGAAAATATTCGACTACGAAAAGCGGGTGCTGTGGTTTTTCGACCTTTCGCAAATACCGGTTCATCATCTCCACCCCGCCGTCGATTCGATCCATTTTTCGTTTGCAACCACGGAGATACTCGACGAATTGGCGAATTGCGAAGGATATGCGATCGAATCGAGTTATCTCGATTTCTACCCGCAACTCGTTAGCCGGCGGAATCGGCTCTTGGTCGGCCGCATCGAGGGGGCAATCGTATTTTCGGGAGGCATCATGGTGGGGACTCGAGGCTTGAATAAAGGGTATTTTCGCTTGGAAAAAGACGAGTTCTTTATCGTTGCTTGCTTCACCCATCCGAAATATCGAGGCCGCGGCATTTATCCAACGGCCTTGCGCCACATCTGCGGAATGCTCGCAACCGAAGGATATCGCGTAGGGTATGTCGATATCGTGACTCGCAACCAGGCATCGATGCACGGAGCCCGGAAGGCAGGCGCCATCGATACCGGTTCCTATTATTATCAAATACGAGTATTGAATCGATTCCATGTCATTCCTCGCGGCCCGCTCTCGAATCGGTTCCTTGGAGCATCGTAATCCCGCGCATGAAATCGTCGGCGAGCATGGGATTTCAGAGAATCATATAATGACTGATCTTCGGCTGCTTCATATTCGGTCCGTTGAGGAATTGCGCAAGAGCGCAATCCCCTGGGACGATCTCTGGCGCCGGAGCGACGTTACGGTGCCCACCGCGCGCGCGGAATTGCTATCGCAATGGATCGAGCACTTCGCGGCGGACGCGCAATTTCATGCGTATATCGTCGAAGAAGACGGCAAATGGCGCGCCGCGCTCCCGCTGATGAAGGCCGGGGTTGCAAAAATATTATGCATGGCAACCAATCCCGGCGCCACGCGCGATAGAACGTGGATACCTAGCGGACCGTTTCTTGCGGACGCCGGCGCCGATTTGGATAACGTGATGGACTTGCTGATTCATGGATTAAGTAGAATAGAATGGAAAAGATTATATTTATTATCCTTTCATCATATTGCGTTCGAGGCGGGTTGTTGGCAAGCCTTCATCAGAGGAGCATCTCGTTTGGGAATGTCATGCAGAATCGAGGAAGCCTATCCCGTGGGTCTCATTACGCTCGATCGCGACTGGGAAGCGTTTCAGAGCCATTTGTCGAGGAGCCACCGACAGCGAATGGCCAAAGCGTCGAGACGGCTATCGAAGGAGGGAACGGTTCGACTTCAGGTGATCTCGCGGTTCCGACAAGGCGAGGTCGAGAAATTCATGCAGCGCGGTTTCGAAATCGAAGATCGGAGTTGGAAAGGACAATCCGGCTCCTCCGTGCTACAGTTGGGGGAATTCCCATTTTTTTTAAGGCAGGCGGTCCAGTTGGCCGAATGGGGGCAACTGAAATTGGCATTTCTCAATTGCAACGATCGACCGATCGCGTTTTCTTACGGCTTCGAAGCCAAAGGAATTTATCATCCCTATAAAATCGGTTACGATCCGGATTTTCAGGAATATAGCCCGGGCCAATTGCTTTTCCAGCACCTGTTGGAAGTTTTGCATAAAGACCGGCAATGTCGCGCGATAAATTTCGTGGGACCCCTGGGAGACACGGCGGCTCGCTGGAGACCCGACACCTATATGGTCGGGCACCTTATGGTTGCACCACAACGATATCTGAGCCGTTTAGTTTTGAAGAGCTACGTCTATGGATGGCCGTATTTGCTGAAGATTCGGTCGTGCTTCATCCGGAATAAAGAATGAGCCATCGGCTTATTACCTTGCCCGGTACGTCGAAATGACGTGGTAGAACGGAATATCGGCAAATCCTACGCCTTCATGGCTTTTGCAGTCGGTTGAAAGAGGGGGGCGAGCGCGTCGCTTCAATCCGTTTTCAGCGGGGATTCCGGCATCCGGCCCCGACCCAATCCCCTTTTTCAACAGGCTGCCCGGCTCTCTTGAGAACCCTATCAAGATCGGAAATATGCGGACCATAATCTCACGCCGCCGTTTGAAATGCATCGTATTATCGTCGCTAGGGGATATTCGAAATAACGAAAGACACTGGGACGACCTTTGGAAACGATGCGAAACCGTTCCCCCTACGGCGCGGGCGGAACTCCTAGCCCAGTGGGTCGAACAATTCGCACCAACGGAGGATTTTCAAGCATTGATCGTCGAAGAGGATGGGAAATGGGTTGCGGCGCTGCCGCTGATTCATACGAAAGTTCGATATATTCTCCATGCCGGCGGACTCTGCGGCGGGACGTGGACTCCCGGCGGGGCGTTTCTTTTGGATGCCGGCGCCGATGCGGATTCGATTCTCGATGTCCTCGTTGACGCCCTGAAAAAGTCGAACCGGCAACTCCTTTGGTTCAAAGAAGTAGCCTTGGATGCTCCCCGTTGGAAATCATTTCAACGAGCCATGGACCGGGCTGGAATCGCCATGGATGTCGATGCGGAAGCGACGGGGGGATATTTGGAAATAAATCGGGATTGGGACGAGTATTATCGATCGTTATCGAGGGATAACAGAAAAACCATCGAGAGACGCGCGAGGCGGCTCGCGGAGAAAGGTGATATCGGCTTCCACGCTCACGCGCGTTTCGATCCGGCGGATGTCGAGCCTCTCTTAAGAAAAGGATTGGCGATCGAGGACCGGAGTTGGAAGGGTGAATCCGGGAATTCGGTGTTTCAACGTAAGGAATTCCCCTTTTTGCTGAATCAAGCGCGGAAAATGGCGGAATGGGGATATTTGCGGCTGTTTTTTCTCCACGTCGGCGAAGAGCCGGCGGCATTTGTCTATGGATTTCTCGCGAAGGGCGTGTTTTCGGGATGCAAAATCGGATACGATCCGGCTTACTCGTTTGGCAGCCCGGGAATAATTTTATATCGTTACATTTTGGAACACCTTCATCGGAGCGGCGAATGCCGAGCATTCGACTGTTTCGGCAAACTGACGGAGGCGCTCTCGACGTGGCGCCCCCGGAGCTTCCCGTTGGGACGCATTGCACTAGCGCCCCGTCGATTATTCGGCCGTTTCGCGCTTTATTCATACCGGCGATTTTTCCGAAACGACGAGGATGATCGTCGCGCCGATGCCGTTGGAACAGAAGGTTTCGATCGTGGATGAATCGATTCTTTTCGGCATCCGCCCTCGATCGGCACTTTTTCATCGGCGCAACGATCGCGATAAAACCGGTCTTCATTAAAGACGCTCGCGGTCTGTCCAGCCGGAGTTTACGAATGACGAAGGTCGCCCGATCCAGACTCGTTCCCGTACTGCCGGTCAAGCCCGGGGCGGCGCCCGGCCGGATATCGTCCAACCGGACAAACCGCTAGTTCGTCGCGCATTATTTACCATGTTACGCATTATCGTTCGCAATATCGTCAGCAACTGGTGCGGTTTTATCGTCCAGGCGGCCGTGGTGTTTTTTCTGACGCCTTTCGTGCTGCGCAGCCTGGGCGACACGCGGTACGGCATTTGGGCGCTCGTGACGGGCTTGACGGGCTACTACGGCCTGCTCGATTTGGGATTCCGCTCCGGAATTACGCAGTATCTGACCCGACATTTAGCGACCCGGGACTTTATCCAGTTGAATTGCGTGGCCGGCACGGCGGTCGCGGCGCTCAGCGTCTGCGGCGTACTCATCATGTTCATCGCCGGCGTCTTGAGCTGGCTGGCGCCGATTCTATTCATCATCCCGCCGGATTCGCTCGCGGAAACCCGATGGTGCATCGTCATCATCGGCGCTTCCAGCGCGATTTCCTTCGCCTTCTTCACCTATTCCGCCGTGTTCGCCGCGACGCAGCGCTACGACGCGGCCAACGCCATCGGCATCGGCGTCCGGCTGCTTTCCGCCGCGGCCACGGTGGGATCGCTGCGGGCCGGATACGGACTGGTCGGACTGTGCGCGTTGAATGCCGGCTGCGAAATCCTCGGTTACGTTTTGCGCTCTTTCGCCGCATGTCGAATTCTCCCGGAACTGAAAATCTCCTTGCGCGCGGCATCGATGCAATACCTGTGGACGATCGCCGGTTTCGGATTGTGGACCGCGGTGGTTGCGGGCGCAATTCAATTCAAGTCCTATGCCAGCAGCCTGATCATCGGACTGTTTCTGCCGATCGCGGCTCTGGCGCCCTTCAGTCTCGTCGGCGGCATTCTCGGCTACCTCGACCTGGCTCTCGGACAGATGGCAACCGTCTTTTTCCCCGCGGCAACGCATCTCGACGCCCTCGGCCAACGGGAGGGACTGAGAACGATGTACCTCAAAGGCTCCAAGATGCTCTTCTTCTTTGCCGTGTCCGCCGGAGTGATAGGCGCTATTTGGGCGGCGGACTTTTTCCGCCTTTGGGTCGGACCGCGGCTCGTCGAGGGCGGAGAATACCCCTCCGTCGCGGTCTTGTTCTGGCTGCTGATCGGCGCGTCTTGCATTACCACCGGCCAGCGGATCGGCTATCAGATTTTATTGGCAACCAGGAGCATCCGCATCTTTTCCCTGTTGGTTTCCCTCGAAGCAACGGCGACCGTAGCCTTGTGCCTGTGCCTCATTCGACCGTACGGGCTGGTTGGAGTATGCATTGCCGCCCTCGTGCCGGCGATCGTATTCCAAGGCATTGCGCATCCTTGGGTGCTGTGCCGATTGCTGGGCATTCCGAGCAGTTCCTATTTTCGAGAAGTCCTCCTTCGGCCTAGCGTCGTCGGAGTGCTCCAAGCGGGGATATTCGCCGCGATCCACGACGCCGCGCCGATGGCAAGCAACTGGATTAGTCTTGTCGGATATGGACTCCTCGCGGGAACCATTTCACTTCTGCTCATCATCTTCATCGGCCTTCATGGGGACGAGCGGCGGCGGCTGATTTACGCTCCGCTGACGCGCGCCGCCCGGCAACCGGGCATCGCGAAAACGCCCCGATCGAGCGAGGCGGCGTGCGCTCCGGAAAACGGCGCCGTGCTCGGCTGCGGAAACGCCTATCCCCCTAAATCCATCCCTTCCGGGCGATGCGAAAACGCCCCAGACGGTTCAATATGATTTTCAAAAAGCGAGATATCGCCGCGATCGCCGGCGTAGCAATTGCGTTATCCGCGTCATCGTATCTCGCGTGGTCGGCGGATGCGCGGATTGCGGCGATCGCAGCCATCGTATGCGCCGCAACCGCGGTCGTCGCCGTCCAATTCGCGTTGTTTCGCCGCACCGAGGCATGGATCTCCGACGAACTGCGGAGGACATTCCGACAATGCGAATCGATGTTTTATCTGGTTTCCCGCCTGCGCGTCCGCGAATCGCTGCCGCCCATGCGGGACTTTGCGATTTCCCCCGACTTCGCCAATTTGCTGATTTCGCTCATCGATGAATTCAAACCCGATCTGGTGATGGAGCTGGGAAGCGGCGTTTCCACTCTCGTGTGCGGATATCGGCTCGAGCAGCTCGGAAGCGGCTCGTTGATATCCCTGGACCACGACCTGAAATATTCGCGGCAGTCCGCGCGCCGAGTCAAGGCTCACGGCCTCGAAAAATACGCAAGCGTTTGTCATGCTCCGCTCGTGGAAAATCGAATTGGAAACGATTCGTGGTCCTGGTACGATTTGAACGGCATAACAATACGAGACAAAATCGACTTGCTGATCGTCGATGGCCCGCCCACCAAATCAAAGTGCATGAATCGTTATCCGGCCTTGCCGATGCTCTATCGATATTTAAGCGACCGGGCGATCATCGTGCTCGACGATGGAGCGCGAAAGGAAGAGCAGGATATCGTGCGAAGGTGGATGAACGAATTTACGGACTTCGAAGCCGAATACCACGACTTGGAAGCCGGCGCATTCGTCTTGCGCAGAAAACGCGGCGAATAAATGCCTCACCGAGAACGAGAATCGAACGTCATGGCCGAACGCTGCGTACTCATGCTTTCCTATCCGTTTCCGCCGGCCTCCCTGGCCGGAGTCTATCGGACGCTGCGGTTCGTAAAGTACTTGCCGGAAAACGGATGGAAGCCGCTGGTGGTAGCGCCCAGCCCGGAAGTCTTCGATCCCGCCTGGTGCGATCCCGCGCTGGAATCGGCCATCCCTCCCGGGACGGTCGTCGCGCGGACCAAAGTCTATCGACCCGTCTTGGCCGTGGAGAACTTCGCCAATACGCTTCGATCCTGGTCGGAACATCATGCCGCGGGGAGCGGGGAAACGAATGGGCAGGCCGAATCGCCGATGGCGGAATCGGTTTCTCCGGATCCGGCAAATCCCGGTCGCATGAAGCGCTTTGCCCGCGACGCGCTCCAGCTAATTTTCGCCAGTCCCGACGCGCAGATCGGTTGGTTGTTTCCGGCGGTGCAGGCGGCTTTGAAATTGATCCGCCGCCATCGGGTGGAAGCGATCTATTCCACGGCGCCGCCGCATAGCAGCCATTTGATCGCCGCCGTGCTGAAAATCATTACCCGGCTGCCGGTGGTGATCGATTTTCGCGATCCTTGGTCGCGCGGCGCCTGGCGCCATGACCGGCGCGGGGCGATCCATCGTTATCTTCACCCGGGCTTGGAAAGTTTGTGCGTGCGGCTGGCAAACGGCGTGATTTTGAATACGCCCGCTATGCGCGAAGAGTTCCGCAGCGCCTACCCGGCGCAACCGCCCGCGAAATTCGTGGCGATTCCCAACGGTTTCGATCCGGATTTCGCTTCCTTCTCGGAAGCGCAGCCCGAAAAACGCGAACGAAACGGAAACGATGCGGCGATCGTCTGCCATCCCGGATCGATCTACGGCAAGCGCGATCTTCGACCGGTCGTGGCGGCGGTCGAGAAACTGGTTCGTTCCGGCCGGCGCGTGAAATTCGAGCAGATCGGCAGCGTGGAAAACGAATCCGCGGTCCGATCGTATGCCGAATCGCTGGGGGTGCGCGGCGATGTGCTGTTTCATGGCATGCTGCCGCACGAAGACACCCTGCGGAGAATGTCGAATGCCGACGTCTTTTTGTTGAGCCAGCCCGGCGCCGCGCTGCAGATTCCCGGCAAGATATTCGAGATGCTGCCTTTCGGCCGCCCGATCGTCGCCCTGACCGAATCCGACGGCGCGACGGCCGAGGTGATCAATCGGTACGGCTTGGGAAGCGTGGTTTATCCGTCCGATAGCGGCGCGATTGCGGCGGCCATCGCGCGAAACATCGAGATCGCCGCGGAATTCAAATCGACCGGCGGGTGGCGAAAGGCCATGGCGGCCTTCAACGGCCGCGAGTTGACCAAAACGCTCGGCCAAACGCTCGACGCTTGCCTTCCAAAAGGACGCCCGAGTAACCGTTCACAGGGGACTGTCCCGATTTTCGCGGCGCGAAAGATGATGGTGCCGTGAAAATGCTTAATCGCCGCGAAAATGGGACTGTCCCCCTCGCGCCGCGGGAAGGGGACAGGTCCATGTTTTCGGCCTACCGTTTGTCCGAAAAATACGTCATCACGCCGAAAAATGGACCAGTCCCCGACCGGGGCGTGAACGCTCACACGCCCGAAATAATAATGGCGAAAAGAGGTTCATCCCGCCGATGTGGAAATATCTGATTCACAGTCTCGCGCGCGCGTTTCTGCCGATCCGCATCCCCGATCCGGATTATGCGGGCATTTCGCCGCGCTATTGTTACTCGGTGTGGATGCGCCATCTGGTGATGGCCTGGCATCATGGACTTGGATCGATCCCCAATGTCGTCGTGGAGCTAGGTCCCGGAGCGTCGCAAGGCGTCGGACTCGCCGCGCTGCTTTCGGGAGCCGGAACGTATAAGTCGGTGGATGTCGTCGATTATCGGTTTGCCGAGCAGAATGGCCGCATCTTGGAATCGATGATCGAGCTTTTCGAGAATCGGGCGGATATTCCCGGACCGGATGAATTCCCCTTTCAATTGCCCAATTTAGCCGGCTACAAGTTCCCCTCCGAAATCCTGAGCGATCGACTGCTCGCGAAAACCCTGGAACCGAATCGACTGGATGCGATCCGAGCGGCCTGCCGCGATCCGGGCAACGAGCATCGAGGAATCTCCCTTCGACATCACGTCATCAGCGATCCCACCGATGAACTGCCCAACGACTTCGCCGATTTGGTTCTTACCCAGGGCGTGCTCCTCTATGTGCCCGACATCGAAAACGAATACCGTTGCATGTCCGCGTGGCTCAAGCCGGGAGGATTTATGTCGCATCAGAACGATTACCGGGTTTTTCCGTCATTTCCCGATACCAAGCATTGGAATAGCCATTGGGGTTGCTCGGACCTGATGTGGTCGATCATCACTCGGAAGCAGCTATTCACCATCAATCGCCAGCCGCACTCCGCGCATCTCGAGCTCATGCGAAAATACGGGCTGAAGGTCGTCTTCGAATCGAAAACCCGCCGCGAGGGAATCGCCCGGGAGAAATTGGCGAAAAGATTTCGGGACCTGTCCGAGGAAGACTTGCATACGAGTTCGGCCTTTATCCTTGCGGTAAAACGACCGCGAGCGGAATCGGCATGATCGACGGCGCGGATCGCAACCCCGAATCGGAACGCTCATAATGATGTTCAATGCACTTTTCGGAACGTTCCTCGCGAAGGCGATTTTATTCATCGTCGGAATATCGGCGGCGCTGTGGATTTCGCGTTTGGCTTATTCGATAATCCGGTGGAAGGCATACATTTGGTTGCCCGCGCTTTTGCGGTCCCGTGCCCGGCCTCGTCTCTTGGGGGATTCCGAAAAGCACTTGATTTTCACGATGGTCGATCACTACGAACCGGGCGGCGGCGCGGCCGGCGCGAAAAGAAACGAGCGCTGGCTGGAGGCATTTCGTCCGCTCTCCAATTCGCACCGAGACGCCCTGGGAAACCGCTTCCGCTACACTTGGTTTTATCCTTACGATCATGGAAACGAAACGGTGATGGCCGCGCTCGCCAAGATGGCTTACGAAGGCTACGGCGAAGTGGAATTTCACTGGCATCACCCCACCGCCGGCGACGCGGCTTTTCCCGCGATGCTGCAAGAGGCGCTGGTCTGGTTCGGAAAATTCGGCGCGCTGGTATCCTCCGAACCGAAACCGCAAAATCATTTCGCCTTCATCCACGGCAATTGGGCTTTGGACAACTCGCTGCCGATCTGCGGAGTGGACCACGAACTGGATATTCTCTTTCGGCACGGTTGTTACGCCGACTTCACCTTCTCGAGCATCGCCGCCGCTCGCGCCCATCCGCGGAAGGTGAATTCCCTGTATTATCCGGCGACGCGCGAAGGGCCGAAATCCTACGACCGCGGAGCCGACGTTGCCGTGGGCGTACCCGTCAACGATCGCGCGATGATCTTTCAGGGGCCTCTCGGCCTCAACTGGTGGACGGGAAGATTCGAATACGGCGCGGTGGAAAGCTTTGCCCTGCCGCGGCCGGCACGGATCGATAAATGGATCGACGCCGACATCCACGTCAAAGGCCGCCCGGAATGGACCTTCGTCAAGGTTTATTCGCACGGAGTTCAAAGCGCGCCCGAAATCGTGCACGGCGCTTTAGGCCCCATGCTCGGCGACCTCGAACGAATCTGCCGGGAAAGGCGAATCCATTTGCATTACATGACGGCGCGGGAGGCGTTCAACGTCGCCAAGGCGGCCGAAGCGGGCAAGACGGGTTGTCCGAGCGAATACCGGGACTTCCTCATTCCCAAGCCTCGCAACATGGTCTTCCCCGTCGATGCGCCGGCGGATGCGGATTCCGTAAACGAGATCGCGCGCGCTCCGAGCCTATCCAAGTGAACGATACCGAATATCTCGATCGAAGATGAAAAATATCAATTTGATTTGCGTCGTCGGCGCCAGGCCGAACTTCATGAAAATGGCGCCCTTGCTGCGGGCATTGCAACCCTACCCGCAGGTGAACGCCAAGCTCGTCCATACCGGCCAGCATTACGACGATCGATTGTCGGATGTATTCTTCCAGGAATTGGGGATTAAAGAGCCCGACGTGCACCTCGATGTCGGCTCGGGAAAGCACGGCGCGCAGACGGCGCGGATTCTCGAACGATTCGAGGAAGTTTTGGAACGCGCGCGCGGCAACGGCGAACCGTGCGGCCGGGTGGTCGTCGTCGGCGACGTGAATTCGACGATGGCCGCCGCCTTGGCCGCCGCGAAATTGGAAATTCCCGTCGCGCACGTCGAGGCGGGCTTGCGGAGCTTCGACCGTTCGATGCCCGAGGAAATCAACCGCATCGTCACCGATTCGCTTTCCGACATGCTCTTCGTCTCCGAACCCTCCGGCGTCGAGAACCTCCTGCGCGAAGGGCGCCGGGAGGAGAATATCCATCTCGTCGGAAACATCATGATCGATACGCTCGTGCGGCTCCTGCCCAACGCAAAAAACCGCGATACGCTCGCCCGGCACGGCTTGAAGCCGGGTTGCTACGGCGTGGTTACGCTGCATCGGCCTTCCAACGTCGATAAGCCGGAAAAGCTGGCGTTAGTCTTGGAGGTGCTCGCGGAAACGTCGCGCAGAATGCCGCTCGTGTTTCCCATCCATCCGCGGACGAGAGGGCGCATCGAACAGTTCGGCTTGCTGCAACTGCTCGACGCGGCAAAGGGAATCGCGCTGTTGCCGCCGCTGGGATACTTGGATTTTCTCGCCTTAACGTCGCAGGCCAGGGTAATCGTAACCGATTCGGGCGGTCTGCAGGAAGAATCGACGATGCTCGGCGTCCCCTGCCTGACCTTGCGGCCAAACACGGAACGGCCGATAACCGTTCGCGAAGGCACGAGCACGCTGGTGGGCGAAGATCCCGCCATGCTGCGAAATTGTTTGAACTCCATCCTCGACGGCAGCTACAAGCGGGGAAGTCCGCCCCCGCTCTGGGACGGCCGCGCGGCCGAGCGCATTGCGGCGATCTTGTCGCGCTAGGCGCTGTCCGACAATAAATTACCGAATCCCTATGTAGTAGGCACACTCCGTGTACCGTAATTCGCGGACGGCACACGGAGTGTGCCTACTACGATTCCGGCAACTTATTGTCGGGCAACGCCTTAGTCCTTCGATATCACCATACCAATCCGACGGGCAGGCGGCGGATGCCGGTCCCCATCCTCGCGCTCATCAGGGCGTCGAGCGATGCGTCCAAGTCGTCCAGGCCGAGCGCGTGTCCCAATTCGTGTTCCACGACGGACAACAGATCGATCCGATCGACCGCACGGGAATCGACGGCGCGAAGTTGGCCGTTGCCGCCCGACGAAACGAATTCTTCATCCCGCGCCGGCGTGGGATCGATGAACCAACCGTGCCCGGCGGCGTCGCGATCGAGATAAATGCGGTTTGCTTCCGCCTTTCCCAAGACGGAATCCGGCAGGTCGCTAACGACGAACTCGATTTGCGGAAGCCGGGCGAGCGCGGCGGCGTTTAGTCCCGCGTTCGACCAACGGACGATTGCCTCGCGGACGATCGGTTGGAGGTCGCTTGGGGTGAGCGTGGGAGCGCGGTTCGCCGAAGAAACCGTCGAGCTCTCCGCCTTCAAGTACGAAGCGGTCTCATTGCATGCGGCCGGATGCCAAAGCGCGGGGTCCATTCCGCCGAGGTACGCCCAACTGTTATAGGCGCCGTTTTTAACGATCCAGGCGCCGAGGGAGCCGCTGGATTTGTTGTGCCACAATAAATCCGCGGTTCCGTCGCCGTTGACGTCGCCCACGCCGGCCGAGTTCCAAACCTCGGCATCGGCGGCGTCGAAGTAGGCCCAACTCTTGTAAACGCCGTTGCGCACGATCCACGCGCCGACGCCGCCGTTGGATTGATTCCGCCACAAAACGTCGGCAGTTTTATCGCCGTTGAAATCGCCGACGCCGGACAGTTTCCAGACCGCGGGATCGGCCTTGTCGAAGTACGCCCAATTCTTGTAGGCGCCCTTGCGAACGATCCAGGCCCCGGCGCCGCCGGTGGATTGATTGTGCCACAAAACGTCCGCGGTTCCGTCGCCGTTGAAGTCGCCGACGCCGGACAGCTTCCAGACCGCGGGATCGGCCTTGTCGAAGTACGCCCAACTGGTGTAAACGCCGTTTTTCACGATCCACGCGCCGACGCCGCCCGTGGATTGATTCTGCCACAAGATGTCGGCGGTTCCATCGCCGTTGAAATCGCCCGCGCCGGAGAGTTTCCAGATCGCCGGGTCCACCGCGTCGAAATACGCCCAACTGGTATAAACGCCGTTTTTCACGATCCACGCGCCGACGCCGCCCGTGCCTTGATTCTGCCACAAGATGTCCGAGGTTTTGTCGCCGTTGAAGTCGCCCACGCCGATCGGCTTCCACACCGCGGGATCGACCTGGCCGATGGACGCCCAACTCTGGCCGGCGGCGTTTTTCACGATCCCTGCTCCAATCGCGCCGGTGGACCGATTCAACCACAGAACGTCCGAGGTTCCATCGCCGTTGAAATCCGATTTTCCGTCGCCGTTGAAAACCGATATCCCCTCGCCATTGAAGTCGTTGTCCGTAATTTGCGCCGTCGCGCCGGCTGCCGACAGCCCATTGTAGTTCGGATCGCTGCTGGAAACCTGATGCACGATGGCGCCGGTGTGGTTCCCTTCGACGACTTGATCGTTCACGGCGGAGACCGTAACCGTCTGCGCCACGTTCCAATTGCTCGAGGTGAAGGTGAGCGTGGTTTTATCGACGCTCACTTGACCGTTGGGCGTGAGCGTAATGGTGACATTGGCCGTGGGTTGTGCGGTCAAAACTACCGTGTAACTGTCCGTCGCGCCGCCCTCGGCGACGTTGGTCGAGCCGCCCGATTGCGCAATCTGCACCCCCGCGGCATCGTTGTCCGCGATCTGCGCCGTCACGCCGGCTGCCGACAGCCCATTGTAATTCGGATCGCTGCTGGAAACCTGATGCGCAATGGCGCCGGTGTGATTCCCTTCGACGAGTTGATCGTTCACGGCGGAGACCGTAACCGTCTGCGCCACGTTCCAATTGCTCGAGGTGAAGGTGAGCGTGGTTTTATCGACGCTCACTTGACCGTTGGGCGTGAGCGCGATGGTGACATTGGCCGTGGGCTGCATCGTCAAAACGACCGTGTA
>JADLEL010000046.1 GCA_020846145.1 Pirellulales bacterium
CCGGTAACCATCGAAGGCCGAAAAATCGCCAAAACCTTTTGGGGAGAAGCCTGGTGCGACCACCTGGAAGGATTCAGCGATTTCACCAACCGCCTTCCCCGCGGCCGCACTTACGTGCGCAACGGCTCGGTGTGCCATCTGGCCGTCGAGAAGGGCAAAATCCAGGCTAAAGTCTCCGGCTCCGAACTTTACGACGTGCAAGTCCAAATCAAGACGTTGCCGCCGAAAAAGTGGACGGCGATCAAAAGCCGCTGCGGAGGGCAAATCGGCTCGCTCGTGGAGTTGCTCCAGGGCCGGCTCTCCGACCACGTGATGACAGTCGTTACCGATCGGTCCGAAGGTCTGTTTCCCTTGCCCGGCGAGATGACGTTTCGCTGCAGTTGCCCGGATTGGGCTTCGATGTGCAAGCACGTGGCCTCGGTGCTCTATGGCGTCGGGGCGCGGCTGGACGTCAAGCCGGAGCTTCTGTTTCTGCTTCGCGGCGTGGATCACGAGGAGCTGATCGCCGCCGACGCCGAACTGGCCATTTCGGACGCCACCTCGCGCGGTTCCTCGAAACGCCTGGCGGCCGACAGCGTAAGCGACGTCTTCGGCATCGATCTCGATGACGGTCAGGCAGGCGGCAACGGCGATTCCCAAACGAAGGGCACACTCGATTCCCAATCCGCCAAGAAAAAGGCCGCAAAAAAAATATCCGTGAAAAAAAAGCCGGCAAAGAAAAAGCCCGTGAAGAAAAAAACAAAGGCAAAGAAAAAAGCCAAATAGTTCCCCCCGTTCCCCAAAAATCCAGGAACGAGGGCTTCGCGGTGGGTGTTATGTCGCAAACCGCGACCAATGGTCGCGGCTTGGCATTCGGGCGACCGATGGTCGCGGTTTTGCCTGACATCCTAAAACATCAGCTTCAAATCCTTGAGCCGCTCCTCCAAAGCCGCCATGAGCGCGATTTCCGCCGCTTCGTCGGGGGCTTCATAGGTGACCGAGAAACGGAGAAACGCCCCGGCGTCGTCCCAAGGCACCGTGCAAATCGAATGCTCGGTGATGAGGTACTGACTGCACGCCTCGGCGTTGGCGAACGTCGGCCCGCCGGAAATGCCCTTGGGACTGGCGGCGTACAAAAAGTACGTTCCACCGGGCATGTCGCAACGGAAACCCAAGCGGCGAAGCGTCTCGACGAGTATCCGCAGCCGCCGCTCGTATTTCGCCCGGGCCTGGCGGGGGATTTCCGTGTTGTCGAGCGCCGCGACCGCCGCTTTTTGAATGGCGATGAACTGGCCCGAGTCGCAATTGTCCTTCACGTCGGCGAAGGCTCGCACGATCAGTTCGTTGCCGCAGACCCAGCCCAAACGCCAGCCGATCATGTTCCAACCCTTCGAGAGCGAATGCACCTCGACGCCCACCTCGCGCGCGCCGGGAACTTCGAGAAAGCTCAGCGGGGGGCTGCCATAGCTGAACATGACGTGCGCGGCGTCCTGCACCACCACGATTTCGTGCTTCAAGGCGAAATCGATCACCTTTTTGTAGAACTCCACCGTGGCCACGCGGCCGGTAGGGCTGTTCGGATAATTCAGCACCAGCAGTTTCGCACGGCGCAGAATTTCCGCGGGAATCGAGTCCAAATCGGGATAATAATCGTTCTCCGCCCGAAGCGGCAGACGATGCACCTCACCGCCGTAGTATTTCGTATGCGTGCCGGCCACCGGATAACCGGGCACGGTCATCAGCGTTACGTCGCCGGGATTGACGAACGCCGCCGGGAGCATCGCCAGCGCGGTTTTCGTGCCGATGCAGTGGTTGATTTCCATCACCGGGTCCAACTGCACGCCGAACTCCCGGGCCATGAAGCGCGACGCGGCTTCCTTAAACGCGGGAATGCCGTTGTCGGAATAACCCCGGTTGGCCGGTTGGTTGATTTCCTCGGCCATCGCCCGGCGGACCGAAACGTCGGCCATTTCGTCGTTCTCGCCGATGCCGAAATCGATCAGTTTCCGCTCGGGATGCTCGGCCAGCGCCTTCCGCTTGGCGCGCTTAATCTTCTCGAACTTGTAAATATCCGTGCCTTTGCCGTATTGGATGCCGCCGATGCGCTCGGCGAATAGTTTTTGGAAATAGGGGTCGCTCATTGTGCGGGGGATAGGGGATAGGGGATAGGGGATAGAAAACGCTCAAGTTTAACGCGAGCAATTACCCCTTACAAGCAGGGGGGAGCGACGGAGGTTGGGCGGTTTTTCGCAGATTATCGAGAACTTGCATAAATTCGATCCGCGTTATAGACTTGAAGCCTGATTCACGATTTTTCAACCGCCATTGAAAGAAATTACCTTTGAAAATGCGATTTTTCTCCGGCATCCTGGCTCTGGCGATGTGTTTCGTTGGCAGTGGCATTCTGATTGCCGCCGAGGAAAAAGACGGTTTCGTGCCTCTCTTTGACGGCAAAACGCTCGGCGGCTGGATCAAACGCGGCGGCAAGGCTAAGTATGCCGTCGAAGACGGCGCGATCGTCGGCTCGAGCGCGCCCAACTCCGCCAACAGCTTTCTTTGCACGGAAAAGAAATACGGCAATTTCATCCTCGAATTGGATTTCAAAGGAGATCCCGGCCTGAATTCCGGCGTGCAAATTCGCAGCGAGAGCCGCAAGGAAAAGGGGCTGGAGAACGGACGCGCTTTCGGATACCAAGTCGAGATCGATCCCTCGGAGCGAGCCTGGAGCGGCGGCATTTACGATGAAGGTCGCCGCGGCTGGCTGCAAAACCTGGAGAAAAACGAAGCCGCCCGAAAGGCATTCAAGAAAAACGATTGGAACCACTACCGCATCGAGGCCGTCGGCGAGTCGATCAAAACCTGGATCAACGGCATTCCCGCCGCCGACCTGAAAGATTTCATGACCCCCGCGGGCTTCATCGCGCTGCAAGTTCACGGAGTGGGAAAAAAGACCGAACCCTTGAAAATTTACTTCAAAAACATCCGCATCAAGGAACTGCCGAAGTCGAAATAGTATGTAGGGTGGGTCAAGTGTGTAGGGTGGATCAAGCGAAGCGCAGACCCACCAAAGATGCGGAATAAACAGTTGGTGGATCTGTGCTTCGCTTGATCCACCCTACAAGATAAATCTCGAATGAAAATCGCACGAAAGGACTCGCGCTTGGAAAAACCGTCCTCCGATCCATCCGCAGCCGTCTCGCCAGAGCAGCCAGTCGGCACGGGCAAGCTGCCCGTGGCGTCCGAAATTCCTCCCGTCCCCAAAGAGCGCGTGCTACTTCCGGCGGTACTGTTCCTCGCCACCTGCCTCTCGACATTTTGGACGGGCGCCGTGGGTTGGCGGCCCTTCGCGCATCTCGATTCGTTCGAGCGGGCGTGGGGCATTTTTTGGCAGAATCTGCCCCAATCGTTCGGCGGCGCGCTGCGCGTGGCCGCGACCGCCTTGGATTGGGACTGGTCGCAGGGACTCGTTTACATGGCGGCCGTGCTGGCGATTTTATTGACGCACGAGATGGGTCATTTTCTCATCGCGCTGCGTTACGGTGTGCCCGCCAGCTTGCCGTATTTCATCCCGGTTCCGGTGCTGCCTTTCGGCACGATGGGCGCGATCATCGAAATGGAGGAAGGTTCCCAGGCCAACCGTCGGCAAATGTTCGATTTGGGGCTGATCGGCCCGTTGGCGGGACTCGTCGTGGCGATTCCGATCACGATCGTCGGCATCTACCATTTACCCAAAGTTCCCTTGAAAGGCGAGGGATTTTTATTCGACAATCCGCTGCTCATCCGCTACCTGATTGATTTTCTGCGGCCCGATTACGCCTCCTCGACCAAGTTCTATCTGAACCAATTCAATCCGTATTTGATGGCCGGCTGGGTGGGCATGTTCGTAACCGGCCTGAACATGCTTCCCGTGAGCCAACTCGACGGCGGCCACGTGGCCTACTCGCTCTTGGAGCGCGGCGCGCACACGCTCGCCCGCGGCCTGCTCGTTTTCGCCATCCTCTACGTGCTTTATACCGAACAATACGGCTGGGTAGTGATGCTGGTGATCGTGATTCTGCTGGGCATCGATCATCCGCCCACCGCCGACGACGGCATTGAAATCGGCCCCGTCCGCCGCGCGCTGGGTTGGCTCGCGCTGCTGATCCCCATCCTCTGCCTTTCGCCCATCGGCATCAGTCAACCCGTGCGGTAAAAACAACATGAACATCCAAAAAGAAATTTTCGGCGGATTGTCGAACGGCGAGGTCGCGGACCTCTATACCCTGACGAACGCCAACGGCCTGAAAGTGAAGATCACCACGTACGGCGCGACGATCGTCGGGGTTGAATCGCCGGACCGCAACGGCAAAATGGCGAACCTTACGCTCTTTCTCGATACGTTCGACGAGTACGCCCAAGGGCATCCGTTCTTCGGCTCCACGGTCGGACGTTACGCCAATCGAATCGCCAAGGGGAAGTTCGCGCTCGACGGCAGGCAATATATCCTGGCGGCGAACGACCGGGGAAACCACCTTCACGGCGGACTGCAAGGCTTCGACAAAAAAATCTGGCTGGCCGAGCCGGTGCAATCCGCCGACGCCGCGGGCGTGAATTTCTCCCTCGTCAGCCCCGACGGCGAGGAGGGCTACCCCGGCACGCTCTCGGTCCAGGCGACTTATAGCTTGACGAATCGAAACGAACTCAAGATGGAGTATTCGGCCGTCACCGACGCACCGACCGTCGTGAACCTAACGAACCATTGCTATTGGAATCTGGCCGGAGCGGGTTCGGGCGATGCGCTCGACCACGTGGTGGCGATCTATGCCGACAGTTATCTGCCGGTCGATGAAACGCTCATCCCCCTGGGAAATATCGCGCCCGTGAAAGGCACGCCGATGGATTTCGCGACCGCTCCGATGACCATCGGCGCGCGCATCGCCCGATTGCAAGGCGGCTACGATCACTGCTACGTGCTCAACGAGAAATCGGGCGAAACGCTCTCCGTGGCGGCGAAAATCGTGGAGCCTCATAGCGGCCGGGTGATGAAAATATTCACCGACCAACCGGGCATTCAATTCTATACGGGCAATTTCCTCGATGGATCGATATCCGGCGGCGGCAAGAAATACGTGAAAAACGCGGCGTTTTGCCTGGAAACACAACGCTTTCCCGATTCGCCCAACCAGCCGCAATTCCCCTCCACCGTCCTCCGGCCCGGCGAAACCTACACCCACCGCACCGTTCACCAATTTAGCGTGCGATGAGTAATTCGCAGGTTGCGGTGGAAACTGATCACGGAGTGTGCCTACGACGATATCTACTTCTCAGCGATGCCAAACAAACGATGGCGTCCCACCTTTCGATAGGGGAGGCCGGTCAGTTCGACGTATCCTTCCGCCCTGCGGATGCTTCGTTCGGGCACGACGACCACGTCGCCGGGTCGAAAGGCGGTTTTTCGCGACGGCGTTTTTTTCGGACGATGAAAAACCTGCAATTGGCCCTCGGCGATCGAAGCTCGCAAGGCGGGATGCAGATAGAAGACGAACGAGCCGATCCGCTCTTCGACGAATATCAACCGAGCCGGCAATGCGCCCGAATCGTAGGCCGGGTTTCCAATCCGGCGCGAATTTTCCAGTGCTTTCTCGACGGGTTCTAAACCCGTCCTCCGGCCATTGAAATACTCGGCCAATTGCTTTTCGGAATAGCACGGTGCGACGATCGGAACGAGGAGGGCGATGATCGCGAGAAACTCGGCAGCCGAGGTTAATGTCGCTGCGGCCAACGTGGCTTGCCATTTGCCTCGGAATAAGAACCAAAGCGGCGTGAGCGTTCCCAATCCGACGATGATCGCCGTCATCCAAACCGGCCAGTCGAATCGAACGCCAACGGCTTTTTGCAGCACGACGAGCGCGATCGGCAGCACGAGCGGCCCCGCGAACGACAGCGACATGAAGAGCTTGCGGAGCAAACCATTCGCGGCCGCGCCGAGCGTTCCGTCGATGAGTCGCGCCCAGCTTATCGCGGCCAAAATCGCCACCGCGGGGAATACCGGCCAAAGATACGTCACCAGTTTCGACCGTGCGAGCGAAAGCAGAATGGTGCAGGCGACCAGCCAGCACCAGAGCAGGCGAGTGGAGGGTTTTTCCGAACAGCGAGCCGGGGGATTGATCTTTTCGGGTTGAATCGCCGCGCGATTTTCCTCTTCCAGCCGGGGGCGGGGACGCCCCGGCTCGCTTGTGGACAGGGATTTAATCGTTGCGGGCAAGTAGGCGATCCAGGGCAATCCGCCGCCGAGCAAGAGGGGGAGATACAGCCACCAGGGCGCATCGCCGTGCCTTTGCGTGGCGGTGGCGAAACCGAGCACGTGCCGCTCGATGAAATAATAATGCAGATAACCGGGTAGCCGCCGCTCCACCGCCAAATACCAGTTCGCGGCGACCGCCGCCGCGATGCAAAGCGCAAATGCCCCGCGATAACAAGCTCCGCGGGTGAATTGCCGCGTTATCAGCAGATAACTGCCGTACGCCGCGCCGACCAAGGCCACGCCCATCAATCCTTTGGCCAAAATCGCCACGCCCAAAACGACGCCGATCGCCAAGGCGAAAGCGGTCGATGATTTCCAGGATTTCGCGCGATCGGACTGCCAGAACAGCAGGATCGCCAAGTTTACGCAGGGAACCAGAGCCACGTCGTGCGCGGCGGCTTGAGCCAGCGCGACGGGCAGGATCATGGTGCCGTAGAAGATGCCCGAGATTAGGCCCATCGTGCGGCCGAACATCCGCCAACCGACGATTCCCGTCGTTACGCAGCCGAGAAATCCCAGAAACAGGCCCGGCAGGCGCACGGCGAATTCGTTCATGCCGAAGCATTTCAACGAAAGGGCTTGAAACCAAAAGTAAAGAATGGGCTTGTCGAGGAAGGGTTTGCCTAAAAAGTGCGGGACGATCCAATCGCCCCGTTCGACCATTTCCTGGGCGATCGAGGCGTGCAGGCCCTCGTCCGGATCGAGCAAGGGAAATTTGACCGCCAGCGGAAGAACGAAGATGATGATCGCCAGCGAGGCGGCGAGCAGGAATAAACTTCGTTCCCCCGAACAGCGAGCCGCCGGGTTTATCCCGGCGCATCGGTTGGAATCTCCGGCGACGCAAAGCGCCGGGATAAACCCGGCGGCTCGCTGGGCGGTTGAAATCACTAGCAGCGCGAAGCGCCGGGATAAACCCGGCGGCTCGCTTGTCATCGTATCCGATAAAGTCATGTCACAACTTCCATGTCAACAATCTCGGCTAGTTTCCACCTTTGCTCCGTTACATATCGAATGGCGGCGCGAATGGCATCTTCCGAATGAAGGTAGCGATTGCTCCCGCCGGCAGTCCACCAACGCCGAGAATGTCCCTGAGCTTGGCTGAGTTTTGCTTGCGCGTTTCCTTTGAGAATTCTTCTCACTCCGGGACCGTCATCGGGACAATCGGCAACGACCAAGTGGATATGGTTGCGCATCACGGCCGCGCGTAACATTCTCCAATCGCGTATTCGCGCGGTTTCCAGAAGATTATCGGCGGCGATGCGAGCTTGTTCCCGCGTAAGATAAACCGTGTCCGACTTTTGTCGTTGTTTCGCAATTTTATGAGTGAATTCGTGCCCGGCCGAATAATCGCTTCCGGGATTATTGTTTTTCGGAATTCGAGCATTGCCCGGCTGGAGGGTATCGGAAACGTAACCGCGTGGATCTCCAGGCAACCAAGTTCCATAACAAGTCCAGGTGATGAAGAGAGCGAAAGGTTCTTCAACGACCATGATGAGCTTGAATTGAAGTTTAGGCGAGCCGCCGGGTTTATCCCGGCGCAGCGGTTTGAACCGCTTCCGGGACGCTGCGCCGGGATAAACCCGGCGGCTCGCTGTATGGTTCCTTCATCCTAATTTCCGGCAGATGGCGGCGGCCATTTCGCGGGTGCCGACGGCGGTGGGATCGTCGCGGTCGGCCTTCATGTCGTAGGTTACGTCGCGGCCTTCGGCGATGACCGCGGCGACGGCTTTTTCCAAGCGGTCGGCGGCGTCGAATTCCTTGAGGTGCCGCAGCATGAGCATGCCGGAGAGGATCACCGCCGTGGGATTGACCTTGTTTTGGCCGGCGTATTTCGGCGCGCTGCCGTGGGTGGCCTCAAAAATGGCGGCGTCGAGTCCGATGTTCGCGCCGGGAGCGACGCCCAAGCCGCCCACCAGGCCCGCCGCCAAATCGCTCAAAATGTCGCCGTACAGATTCGGCAGCACCATCACGTCGTATAATTCGGGCTTCTGCACCAATTGCATGCACATGTTATCGACGATGCGGTCCTCGAACTCGATGTCGGGAAATTCCCGGGCGACCTTGCGCGCCGCGGCCAGGTACAGGCCGTCGGTGAACTTCATGATGTTCGCCTTGTGGACGGCGGAGACTTTTTTCCGGCCGTTGTCGCGCGCGTACTGGAAGGCGTAGCGCACGATCCGCTCGGAGGCCGAAACGCTTAGCGGTTTGATCGAAACGCCCGTCTCCTCGCGGCCGGTTTTGATCTTCCGCTCGGAAAGGCGGTTGATCGTGTCGATCAATTCGCCGGTGGACGGCTGGCCGGCCTCGAATTCGACGCCGCTGTAGAGGTCCTCGGTGTTTTCGCGGACGATCACCAGATCGATGGGAATGTGGCTGTACAAAGTCCGCACGCCTGGGTAATACTTGCACGGGCGGACGCAGGCGAACAAGTGGAACTCGTGCCGCAAATGCACGTTGATGCTGCGAAAACCCGTGCCCACCGGCGTGGTGATGGGGGCCTTCAGGGCGCATCGCGTGCGGCGGATGCTCTTGAGCGTTTCCTCCGGCAGGGGGGTTCCGGCCTTTGCCATGATATCCACGCCGGCTTCTTGGACATCCCAATCGATTTTCACCCCGGTGGCATCGATGCAGCGACGTGCCGCTTCGGCCAAATCGGGACCGGTTCCATCGCCGCGAATTAACGTAACTTGATGTGCCATAATGAGTTGCTTAAATCGGCCTGAGAGGTTTTCGGATTTTGGTGAAGGAACCAGCCTAACAAAAAGCGGGATGAAGGTCAACAATGGAGTTATTGTAAACGCTCGAAACCTTCGATTATGCCACAAAAAATGAGCAATGATGGCCGCCCCGGTTCCCGAACTAGGAAAATCAGAGACCTATTCTTACAATAGAGCGAAATACATAACTCCGAATATTCGCTCTTCATCAACACCCCACCTACCGCGAGAGACGACGTGAAGCTGCAATTTTTGGGGGCGACGCGGCAAGTTACCGGTTCGCAGTTCCTACTTGAGGCCGACGGCGTACGGCTGCTGGTCGATTGCGGCATGTTCCAGGAACGGGAATTCCAGGCCCGCAATTGGGAGCCTTCTCTCGTCAAGCCGCAAAAACTCGATCTCGTGCTGCTCACCCATGCGCACGTCGATCATTGCGGACTGGTCCCGAAACTGGTGCAAGAAGGCTATCGCGGGCCGATTCTCACCACCGCCGCTTCGGCCGATCTGGTCGAGTTGGTGCTCCGCGACGCCGCCGAAATTCAAGCGGAAGACGCCTCGTTCAAGCGGAAGCGGCACCGCAAGGAAGGCCGGCAGGTGAAACATCCCGTCAAGCCGCTCTACGCAATGAAGGACGTCGATCGCACGGTCCGGCAGTTGCAAACGGCGGCCTACAACGAGGAAGTGAAAGTCAACGAGCACGTAACGGCCGTCTTTCACGACGCCGGGCACATCCTCGGCTCGGCGATCATCGAAGTCCGCGTGCGCGGCAACGGCGAGCCGCGAAAGTTCCTCTTCACCGGCGACTTGGGCCAGATGAACAAGCCCATCGTCCGCGATCCCGAAACCTTCACGCAGGCCGATTACGTCGTGATGGAGTCGACCTACGGCGACCGCAACCACGAGACGGCCGAGGACGTGGAACTGCAACTCGAACGGATCATTAAGGAGGCGGCCGAAGCCGGCGGGGCGATCGTGATCCCGATCTTCGCCATCGAACGGGCGCAGGAAATCATCTTTTACTTGAATCGGCTCCTTTTCGCGGGCAAAATCCCCGAAATGCCGGTATTCCTCGACAGCCCGATGGCCGCCGACGTGAACGAAGTTTTCCGCGACCACCGCGATTGCTTCGACCAGGACGCGCTCGACATGCTCTCGGCGGGCCGGTCGATCTTCAAATTTCCCGCGCTCAAGGTGCTCCGCAGCCAGGAAGAATCGCAGAAAATCAACGGTTTCCAAGGCCCGTGCATTATCATGTCCACTTCGGGCATGTGTACGGCGGGCCGCATCAAGCACCATTTGGCGCAGCGCATCGCGCGACCGGAAACCACCGTGCTGTTCGTGGGCTATCAAGCTCGCGGCACGTTGGGAAGGCAAATTCTCGACGGCAACCACTCGGTCCGCATCCACGGCCGATCGCTGCTGGTTCGCGCGCGGATAGCGCAACTTCAGGGCATCTCCGGCCACGCCGACCGGGACGGGCTGACGAAGTGGCTGGGCTATCTGCAAACGCCTCCGCGCCGCATATTCGTCGCCCACGGCGATGAAGAAGTCTCTCTAAGCTTCGCCAAGCACGTCCGCGAAACCCTCCACTTCGACGCCGTCGTGCCCGATTATCGGCAGGTCGTGGAGCTGACGTAGGCGGGAGTCCAAAAATAACTTGCAACGCCGGCGTCTCGCTTGCACGGTGCATCCGAGAAGGCCGCACCACAAAATCCTTAGTTATTCTTGGGCGGCAGCTTGGCCTCTCGCTCTTACGATCCGAACTCCGGCCTGCGCCTGGCGAGTTGGTTTTGCAGGCGTTGGACGATAGAACTGTGCATCTGGCTGACGCGGCTTTCGCTCAAATCGAGCGTAGCGCCGATTTCCTTCATCGTCAGCTCTTCGTAATAGTAGAGGATGATAATCAGCCGCTCGTTGCGGTTCAGCCCCTTGGTCACGAGCCGCATCAGGTCGTTCTTTTGGATGCGCCGCGTGGGGTCCTCGCCTTTTTTGTCTTCGAGGATGTCGATCTCGCGGACGTCCTTGTAGCTGTCGGTCTCGTACCACTTTTTATTGAGGCTGATGAGGTTCACCGCGTTGGCGTCGAGAATCATCTTCTCGAGTTCCGCGAGCGGAATTTCCATTTGCGCGGCCAGTTCCGGCTCGTTCGGCGAACGTCCGAGCCGTGCCTCGAGGGTTTTGACGGCCTCGTTGAGCTTGCTGGCCTTCGAGCGGACCAGGCGCGGCACCCAGTCCATCGTGCGCAGCTCGTCGAGCATCGCGCCGCGGATGCGGGGAACGCAGTAGGTCTCGAATTTCACGCCCCGCGAGAGGTCGAAGGCGTCGATGGCGTCCATCAGCCCGAAAACGCCCGCGGAAACCAAGTCGTCCAACTCGACGCCCTCGGGCAACCGCGCCCAAATCCGCTCGCCGTTGTATTTCACCAGCGGCAAATACATTTCCACCAGCCGGTTGCGCAGCTCCTGATTGGCGATGTCCTTTTTGAATTCGATCCACAGTTGTTCGACATCATCGGGAGCAAGAAGTGTAGCCATCGCGATCCTCCGTGATCGAATATGCTCGTCCTGAGCGGCGATTAAAGCTTAAGGATGAAGGATGAAGGATGAAACATAAGGAAAAAATGGTTATGGTTGTCAACTAAATGAATTCATAATTCATCCTTCATCCTTCATCCTTTCTTTTTGTTTTCTTCCTGGGCGGCCAATTCGGCGTTCACTCGGCCGATGACCGACTCTTTCACGATTTGTCCGGCGACGCGGCCAACGACCAATCCCACAGCGGCGAACAGGATCAGGCCGAGCCAAGCGATCCATAGGGTGCCTTGCGAATCGCTTTGGTGAATCCAGCCCCGCACCAGGATCGTTTGGAAGGCCAGCAGTCCGAGTATTCCGCCGTAAATTCGTCCCACGCTTGGCTCCCGCAACGCCGAAAAACTTCACAAAGCCGGTCCGGTATGTCCGCACTCTGCCTACCATCAGTGCTCGGACATTATCGGCGGGAAGGACGCGGGAGTTGAGGG
This sequence comes from Pirellulales bacterium, assembly GCA_020846145.1. Lineage (GTDB taxonomy): Bacteria > Planctomycetota > Planctomycetia > Pirellulales > Thermoguttaceae > JADLEL01. The sequence goes on from JADLEL010000046.1 coordinate 11,999, forward strand.
ATTTTTATTGGAATTTGGTTTTTTGTTGGGAATGGAGACGTAAAAACTACGAAGCTCGTTAAATAGGGATTGCTCAGCCGCAAGCGGCTGGTTTTCATTCATACTTCATCATTCATACTTCATACTTTTCTTCATACTTCCGCCCCCTCCATCCCCAAAACGAGCTTTGCCAAGTGGGCGCTGTCGGCGATTCCGATGTCGTCGGGCACGTTCTGGCCGTCGGTCAGGTAACTGAGCGGCAGGCGGCTGGAACGCAGCACCGGCAGCACGTTGCCCAGGCCGTTGGCTTCGTCGAGCTTGGTCAGGATCAGCGCCGTGGTCCCGACCGTGGCGAAACGGGCGGCAGTCTGTTCGAGGGTCCGCCAGGCCGCCACGCTGCTTAAGACCAAATGCACTTCGTCGGTCCCGGCTTCGGTCAAAAACGCTTTGAGTTCTTGCAGCCGCACTTCGTCTTTCGGACTGCGGCCGGCGGTGTCGATCAACACGAGGTCCATATCCGACATGCGGCCCACGGCCTGCCGCATTTCCTTGGGCGTGGAAACGACTTCCATGGGCAGGTCGATGATGTCGGCGTAAGTTCGCAACTGCTCCACGGCGGCGATGCGGTACGTATCGACGGTAATGAGTCCCACGCGGCGTTTTTCCTTGAGGTGGAAATTGGCCGCCAGCTTGGCGATGGTCGTGGTCTTGCCGACGCCCGTCGGCCCGACGAGCGCCGCCACGCGGCACTTGCCGGGCGCAAGCGCGATCGGGCCGGCGGCGCGGATGTCGGCCTCGATCATCCGCGCGATACGGGCTTGCAGCATCAAGGGATCGCGCAACTCGCCGCCGCGGACCTCGTGCCGCAGCCGATCGACCAATTCCCGGGCAAGCTCCTCGCTTACGTCGGCATCGATCAATGAGGTGAAAAGGTGAAAAAGCTCCTCGGGCAGTTCGCCCGCTCCCGTGCCCTTCGACCGCTTGCACAATTCCTTGACCATCGCCTGCAGGTCGGAAATCTGCTCCTGCACGGCGGGCGTGTTGTCGGGCCGCTCGCGCGTCGAACGCAACAGCGACGCCGGCGTGGCGGGCCGCGGGCGGCCGTACGTCGGCGAATCGTCCTCGCCCGGCGGCATGAAGTTTTCCTGGTCGTCGAGCGGCAGCCGGCTGGGCACGTTCACGCCGCGGCCGGCGGTGATTTCGATTTGCGTCGGTCCGCGCAGGCAGCCGAAAAACCGCCGCAACTGCACTTCCCGCGTGTGCAATACGGCGGCATCGGGGCCAAGCTCCCGCCGCACCAGCGATAAAGCCTCTTGCATCGACTTGGCGCGATAGGTATGGAGTTCCATGGGAAAACCTCTTAATTTATCAGGGCGAGCCGGGACGTCCTCGTCCCCGGCAAACAAAAGGATTTTATTGCAAATTGGTAATTGCAAATCTCAAATTTCAAATTGAACAATTCAACTCATTTCCATACCGGAGCGTGGAAACGAAGTAATCCACAACTCCCCGCGTGGACGCGGGGGCTAAATTGCTCATTTCTCCATCACCATCGCCAGCGAATCGATCTTCGTATCGCGGGTGATTTCGTTGTAGCTTAACACCACTAGTTGCGGCAAATGCGGTACGGTGATCTGCTTGAGCGCAGCGCGGATTTGCGGGCTGACCAGCACGATCGGCGAATGGCCGGTGGTGGTGAGTTTTTCCACTTCCTTCGCGATCAGCCGGCAGAGGCTCTCGACCGCCTGCGGCGACATGCGGACGAACAGACCGTGCTCGTTGTGGTCGAACCCCGCGCGAATGCGGTCTTCCAAGGTCGGATCGAGCGTAACCACCGTCAGCCGGCCCTCTTTGTCGCGGTAGCGGGTGCAAATCGTGCGCGCCAGCCGGTGGCGGACGTACTCGGTCAGCAAAATCGGATCTTTCGTCCGCGTGGCGTAATCGCCGAGCGTTTCTAGAATCGGACTTAATTGGCGGATCGGCACCGCTTCGCGCAGCAGCATTTGCAATATCTGCTGCACCTCGGCCAGTTTCATCGTGCCGGGGATCAGCTCATCAACCACGGCCGGCGACGTGCGCTTGAGTTCCTCGATCAGGTGTTTCGTCGAATCGCGGGTGAGGATTTCGTCGGCGTGCTTGCGGACGGTCTCGGTCAGGTGCGTGGCGATCACGCTCCCCGGCTCGACCACGGTGTAGCCGTGCATCTCGGCCTGGTCGCGCATTGCGGCTTCGATCCACACGGCGGGCGTTCCGAACGCCGGCTCCTTGGTGGCGATGCCCTGAATTTTGTGCTTCGACATGCGGGAATCGATCGCCAAATACATGTTCGGATAGATCGTCCATTCGCCCACCGCCATGTCGGCGATCTTGATGCGGTATTGGTTCTGCTCCAATCGCATGTTGTCGCGAATGCGGACCTTGGGCAAAATCACGCCGATTTCGGCCGCCACGTTCTGCCGCACGCGCTGGATGCGTTCCAGCAGGTCGCCGCCGCGTTTCGGATCGGCCAGGCGAATCAACCCCACGCCGATCTCGACTTCCATCGGATCGACCGACAGAAAGTCTTCCACCCGCTCTTCGTGCGGTTTGGCGGCATCGGCCTTTTTCTTGGCTTCCTCGGTGACCGCGTTTCGCTTGGTGCGGCGGCCGAGCGTGACTGCCATGCCGATGCAACCCGATCCGAGGAGCAACAGCGGAATCGTCGGCAAACTCGTGAAAATCAAAATCCCTAAAAAACCGCCCGCCACGGCCAAAGCCTGCGGACGCGAAAACAGTTGCCGGAGGAATTCGGAAGGCAGATTCGACGATTGCGTGCTCCGCGTAACCAGCAAGCCGGCGGCCAGCGAGATGAGGAAGGCGGGCACTTGGCTGACCAAGCCGTCGCCGATGGTGAGCTTGGTGAAAACTTCGCCGGCGTGGGCGAGCGTCATGCCCGACTCGATCACGCCGATGAACAATCCGCCCACGATGTTGATAAGCGTGATGACGATCGCGGCGATGGCGTCGCCGCGGACGAACTTGCTGGCACCGTCCATCGCCCCGTAGAAATCGGCCTGCTGCGTGATTTCCTGGCGGCGGCGCTGCGCCTCGTGCTCGTCGATGGTGCCCGCGTTCAGATCGGCGTCGATGGCCATTTGCCGGCCCGGCATCCCGTCCAACGCGAAACGGGCGGCCACTTCCGAAATGCGCGTGGCCCCTTTCGTAATCACGATGAATTGAATCAGGAAGATAATCGCGAAAATGATCAGCCCGACGACGATCTGGTTGCCCGCCACGAACTCGCCGAACGATTTGACCACGCCGCCGGCCGCATAAAGCCCCTCGGTGCCGGCCTTAGTAAGAATCGAGCGGGTTACGGCGACGTTCAGCACCAACCGGAACAGCGTGGTGGCCAAAAGCAACGAAGGAAAAATGTTGAATTCCAGCGGTGTACGGACGAAAATCGTGGTCAAAAGCATGATGACCGCGATGGTAATGTTCGTGGCAAGCAAGATATCGAGCAGTCCCGACGGCAGAGGAACCATAATCACCAGCACACTGGCGATGATGCCCACGGGCAGGACGAGGTCCTGCAAACGCGCCATCGAACCAAAATTAACCGCCGTACCCGGCACAGCCGCCGAAGCCATCCATCTCTCCGCAAGCAGTGAATAGGTAGATAAGACCCGATTTCTCGAAATGAGGGCGGAAAGGTACCGCAAAGCCAAGAAAATGTCCAGTGCGGTTTGGAAGAAAAGAATCAGCGAGCCGAGACGTAGGCGCTCAATATCCGCGAGCCGGGGCGTCCTCGCCCCCGGCCAAGAAATCACCACGCCTCGATCCCCGCATTTCAACAGATTTCAAATTGGTAATTTCAAATTTCAAATTGAATAAATAGGTGGTCTAAGAAGGATCGCATATCTGAGAATATTGCCCATTGTGCATTAAATAATGAATCTGGCTAAATCAGCAAAAAAAGTCAACCACGACCCACTATATACTGCTATTGGTGCATTTTCAATCTTCGTGTAAAAAACTTCATACAGGCCAGTTGTCGAGCACATCCCGATAGCCCTGCTCCCGATCCCCTATCCCCTAATCCCTATCCCCTATCCCCTCAACCATGGCCGGCTTCAAAACGCACATCACCGTCAGCAGTGTTCTCGGCGTCGGCTATGGGGCGGCGGCTTACGGATATTTTCATCTGCCTCCTTCCACCTGCGTTTTGGCGGCGGGCTTGTGCGGCGTTTCCGGCATGTTGCCCGACCTCGATAGCGGTCCGGGAAGGCCCTTGCAGGAAACCTGCATGTTCGCCTCCGCCGCGGTGCCGATGTTGTTGATCGACCATTTCGAAGCCTGGGGCTTGAACCGCGAAATGATGGTCATCGTCGGGGCGGCGTTCTATTTCTTGATCCGCTTCGGATTGCCGGAAGTGTTAAAACGGCTTACCGTGCATCGCGGCGTCGTCCACAGCCTGCCGACGGCGCTCATTTTCGGGGGTTTGGCTTTCTTGCTTTCATCGGGTGCGGATGAGCGGCTGCGGCTGTTTAAGGCCGGCGCGGTGCTCCTGGGTTTTATCTCGCACCTGATCCTCGATGAAATCTGGAGCGTGGAGTTTTTCAGCAAGCATCCGGGCTTGAAAAAATCGTTCGGCACGGCCTTCAAAATCTTCGGCAAGGGCTGGGGGCCGAACCTCTGCAACTTCGCGCTTTTGGGGCTGATAACCTACACCACCCTCAATGAGCCGATGTGGCTCCGCCAGTATTGTCAACAACTGCCCGCAACGAATTCGCGGCAGGCTACGGACGAATCGCAGAAATCGCAACCGATCACGAAATCGGTCTCGAATTGGCTCAATTCGTGGCGATGAGACCGTGGTGAGTAGGCAGTAGGCGGTATGCAGTAGGCAGTTAGCAGCAAAAATATCTGCCTACTGCATACCGCCTACTGCATACTATAGCGTATTAGGGTGAGATCGTCCGATTATCACCTGGTAATCCCCGGACAATCTCAGCCTAACGCAGTATACAAAATACTCTCCCCCCTGCATTCCAACACCAGCGTCACCGGGCCGTCGTTCACGAGTTCGATTTCCATCTGCTGGCGGAATCGGCCGGTGGCGACGGGAATTTTAAGAGCGGCGATGGCGGCAACGAAAACATCGTAGAGTTTTTCGGCCGTTTCCGGCGGCGCGGCGTCGGTGAAGCTGGGGCGGCGTCCCTTGCGGCAATCGCCGTAGAGCGTGAACTGGCTCACTACCAGCATCGCCCCGCCGACGTCGCTCAGGGAGAGGTTCATTTTCTCCGCCGCATCTTCGAAAATCCGCAATCCGGCGATTTTCTCCGCGAAAAAGCGGGCGTCGGCTTCCGTATCGCCGTTGGTTACTCCCAACAGAACCAGCATTCCCCGGCCGATTTCCCCGCAAATCTCCCCCTCCACGGTAACTTTCGCGCGGCGGACTCGCTGGATGCAGGTTTTCATTGCGCAGGGGATAGGGAAAGAACACATGAACTTGTCGGTACTTGGTACTGTAAACCGAAAAGGGTAAACTGTAAACCATACAGCACCAATAGATGAAGCTTTTGTTTTTCTATCCTCTATCCTCTATCCCCTATCCCCTATCCCCTGTCTCCTCTTCGATGCCCCGCGATCCTCGACCAACCTTAGCACTCACCCTGGGCGATCCGGCGGGCGTCGGTCCGGAGATCATCGTCGGCGCGTGGATGGAGACGGTAGTTCACGAATGGTGCCGGCCGCTGGTGGTGGGGCATCCCGAAATCCTCCGCCGCGCGGCGGGCTTGTGGCGGACGGGCGTGAAGGTGGTGGAAATCCAATCGCCCGCCGAGGCGGAACCGTCGCTCGATGTCATCCCCTGCCTCTCCTGCGGCGAAGATGACGTGCTGGCGGTGCGGCCCGGCATTCTCGACTCCCGGGCGGGCCATGCCGCATACGAAGCCGTGGTCCGCGCCACGCGGTTGGCCCTGGAAGGATCGGTCGATGCCATCGTAACCGCCCCGTTGCAAAAGGAAGCGTTGCACCGCGCCGGGCATCATTATCCCGGCCATACCGAACTGCTCGCGCAGCTCTGCGGCGTGGATGATTTCGCCATGATGCTCTACCTCGGGCCGAACGAGGAGTTGCCCGCTCCGCACGGATTGGCCGTGGTTCACGTTACCTTGCACACCGCCTTGAAAAAAGTCTTCGAGCTGCTTACGGTCGATGAGATACTCGCCAAGGCCCGACTGGCCGACCGCTTCATGTCCAAACTGATGCAGCCGCCGGCTGCCACTGGCATTTTTCCAGTGCCCGGAAGCACTAGAAAAGCTACCACATCACGTCAAAGCACTGGCAAGATGCCAGTGCCACCCGGGGGTGAATTCACTCTCCACTCTCCACTCTCCACTCTCCACTCCTCCCGCCCGCACATCGGTGTATGTTCGCTCAATCCGCACGGCGGCGAGGGGGGATTGTTCGGCGAGGAGGAGCAAACAATCATCCGGCCCGCCGTCGAAAAGGGAATTGCCGAAGGTCTTTGGCTGGAAGGGCCGCTGCCGACCGATACGCTAATGGTCGCGGCGCGCAACGGCCGTTTCGACGCGCTGGTGGCCATGTACCACGACCAGGGGCACATCGCCTTGAAGCTGATGGGCATGCACCGCGCGGTCAACGTTACGTTGGGCCTGCCGATCATCCGCACCAGCGTCGCCCACGGCACCGCCTTCGATATCGCTTGGCGCCGCCAGGCCGACACCGGCAGCATGATCGAGGCCATTCGCGTCGCCGCCCGGCTCGCGGGAACAAGGCATAATTGACGCCGCATGACATTCGTTCATCGCACTCATCGCAAAAGCACCCCCTCCCGTGAAACCATGTGCGTGTAGATTCGCAGCGCGAACTACGCTTTTCGGGCTATTCGACACCCCATCTTGACTATTTCATTACGCTTCCTAGAATTGCGAACGATGTGATTTAGGCGTAAATCGTAACGTATCGTAACTCCCGATTCGCCGTGTTTTCTACCGTTAACCAGTACAAGGTAATCCCATGAATGGTAAAGAGTTCCGGCTGAAGCGTTTTCTCTCGCGGTCTTCAAAACTCGTCGTCGCGGCGTGCGATCACGGGACATTTTTGGGGCCGATACCGGGTTTGCTCGATCCCCGCACCGCCTGCGAAAAGTTGCAGCGGGCCGACGGCGTGTTGATGTCCCCCGGCATGATCCACCACGTGAACGACCTGCTTATCGGGCCGCCGTCGCCGGCCTTGATCACGCGCCTCACTTGGAACTCCAACTTCGGTTTTCATTCGCGGATTCAAAATGGATATCACGGCGACATGCTGTCGGTTTCGCAGGCGGCGGCCATGGGCGCCGATTTGGTGGTAAGCTCGCTGGCCTTGGATACGGGGGACGAACGCATCGATGCGGAGAATGCCGGCCTCTTCAGCCGCCACGTGCAGCAATCCATCGAGATGGGAATTCCGTTCATCGGCGAATTCTATCCGCCCAAGCTCAAGGAATTGACGCCCGAGCAACTCCACCGGCAGACGCAGATCACATGCCGGATTATGGCGGAGCTGGGGGCCGACTTGATTAAGACCGTGTATAGCGGCCCGCGGTTCCGCGAAATCGTCGAGAGCACGCCGATCCCCTTGCTGGTATTAGGGGCCGAGAAGATGCCGCGCGAGGAACTCGCCCTGCAGCTTGCGCTCGACGCCGCCAATGCGGGCGCGGCGGGAATCGTTTTCGGCAGAAACATCGTGCAGTCGCGCGATCCGGCCGCGTTCATCGAGGCGGCCCGGGCCGTGATGGAAGGGAAGTGCAAGGTCGGCGAGGCGATCGCGAAATATCATTTGGAGGAAACCCCGCACGCCGGAAATTGAAAATACCCCCTGAAGGCTTCAGCGAAAAGGAGAATGAATCACGAATACCGCCGGCGCATCGGATCCCGGCGACTTCTTATTCCGATTTTTGCGATGCCTGCGATTCCGACGCTTGCGATGCCAAGGATTCCGACGCCTGCGACGCCGAAGACTTCGAGCTGCTTGACGGACCGCTAACACTCGATCCGCTGCATTCGCAGGGGGGACCAATCACAACGAGATGATAAACCGCCCCACTCGATCCCGCTGCTCGGCTCGTTTCTTCTGCACTCGAATCGAACTGCACGATCGCACGGAGACAATTGGATTGCCGCCTGGACGGCCAACGGGAAAAGAAACCAAAGGTTGCAAATCGAGCAGGCTTCGCTTACCCGCATTCGTCAGCGTTGGAGGGATCGGCGACTACCTGGCAGATGATGCGATGAATGGTGATGGGGGTTATGCTGCCCGACGAAAACACCCGAACCCTGAAGTTTGCGGAGGATCTCGGTTTTCGCTTTCGCTTCCATCAATTCGACGACCGTGTCGGTCAAAGCAACCGTTTTCTTGCCGCCCGCGGCAAGAACGCGAGCCGCCGTCTCGGCATCGGGACAATGAATCAAGATCGATGGACGCACTTGAATCTTACGGCACTGATTGAACCAGCCGGTGACTTCGCGGGTTACGTTGGCGGGAATCGGCTTGCAGGAGACGTTCTTGAGCGTGTCGAGAACTTGTGCGGCCGTCATCCCGCCGCCGGCGGCCGTGATGATCGACTTCTTCGTGATGGCAAACATCGTTCCCTGACCGCGGGTTTTTCGTTCGGCAAATCGGGCAATGGTCGCCTCGGCCAGAGGAGAAGGTGCGAGAAAGACAATATCGAAATTGGGCTGCACAACAACTTGTCCCTGGTCTGCTTGCCCCTGACCGTAATCGAAGTCCTTGCCGATGCCGAGTAAGTAACGACCGATATCCGTCAAGGAGAAGCACGGTTCGCCCGACTTGCCAGCCACTCCTAATTGTATGCCGCCTAGAACAAAAAGCCGATTTACCAAAAACTCAGTCAAAAATGAGTTCCACAATTCGTCGAGTTCCTCCCTGTTGGGAGCGCGATACCCCCACCGTCCATAGATTCTCGGCTTCTGCTTCTCCTTGAACAGATCCACTAAGGGATTCTTTTCTTCGACATGCCAACGCAAGAAGCCGTCGAGCGAAATAAATTCGCCGGATCGTCCGGCAGCGAATGCGTCAACAATCGCCTTGCGAAATATCGCATCGTAGTCCTTGCGGTCGGCCGATTCCAAGCGCAACGGCAGAAAATCCAATCGGCGGTCGAATCCTGAAAAGCCATCGTCGTATTCGTCGTAGTCGTCGTAGTCGTCGTAGTCGCTGTAGTCATCGTACTCATCGAAGTCATCGTCTTCGTCGTCATCGTAGCCGCACCCGGCTTCGTCGCCGTAGGCATCGTAACCGGGGGCGGAATCGGCAAGTGCATTTTTCGCGGTTGTGGGATTCGCCAGATAATCGAGTATTTTCTTCAGCCGTTGCTTGGGTGGCTCAGCCAGCCATGCCTCGCCTGGCAGGGTGGGCTGAAGTCGCAGATCCTTGCCGGCGTCTCCCGCGTTTTTTGTCAATCCCATGGATTGAAGCCAAAACTTGGCCGTATTGAGCCGCGCAGGGACGCGAAGGTTCCAGACGTCGGCGACCCAATCGAACAGCGGCATCATGTTCGATTCGATCTCCTGTTGAGCCTTGGCGAACAACGCATAATCGTTTCCTCGCAGCCGCAGTGAACCGGACGCTGCGGCAACCAGCAGCGTGGTCATATCCTCCATAAGAAAGGCCGCGTGGAAACTTTTGTCGGGTTGCACGGTTTCCGGCGATTTCGCTTTGGGACGGTGCAGCCGTTGGGTAATCGCCGGCCAAAGTCCGAGCACGGGAGTCATGTCGCCCATCCGCATCGCCGGAAAAATCGCTAAATCACCGATCCCCCGCAACAATGCATCGGCCAGCACTCGTGGAGCAACGTCGGGAAACGTGCGTTTGAGATCGCGAAGCGGCAGGGGAACCGTCAAGTCCATCAAGTGCCGAATAAGAGATTGCTCCACGGAAAGCGTCGCCGCCGACTCGACAATCTCGGGTCGCGGACGGGGAAAGCTCAGCCATGATGGCAGCGTCTTCGGCCGTGGAGAATTCTTCTTTACGTCCTCTTTTCTCGCAAGTATTTCTTCGATCCACGCGACCGAGATCACCGAATGAGCGATGTCCGATCCTCCCGAGTAGCGGTAAATCGCCGACGTATTGAGCGAATACAATTCCTGGTGGGTGAAATGGTCGTGAAGGTAATTCGCCAGGGCTTCGATATTCGAGTTCTTCAGGATATCGTGGCGCATCATCGCGCGGACGACGCGCGCGAAAGGCTGCCCTTTCTTTTCCAATCGCACCTTTTTGAGGTTGTCGCTGTAGCCGATCAGGCCCGCCTTCGCCAAAAGTTGGTCCTGGCCGTCAAATGCGGATACGGCGATTCGGTTGTCCGAGCGGAGCGTGGCGAAGACGCGACGGACCCCGAGGGCAAGCTGTTCCCACAAGGGGAGCAGTTCGAAAATATCCAACCAATCAACGTCAAAGAGCTTCATGACCGGTTTCCCTTTTCTTCCACGTCTCGAATTTCATAAGAGTAGCCTTGCTCGCAGAGAAACAATTGTCGTTTCAGGGCGAAGTCCTGTTCGACGGTGTCGCGGCTGACGATCGAATAGAAATGGGCTTGATTGGCTCCCGCCTTGGGGCGAAGAATACGGCCCAACCGCTGCGCTTCTTCTTGCCGCGAGCCAAACGTGCCGGAAATCTGAATCGCCACCGCGGCGTCGGGCAGATCGACCGCGAAATTCGCGATCTTCGATACCGCCAGTACGCCAAGCCGTCCGGCCTTAAAGTCCTCGTAAATCGCATCCCGCTTCCGCTGCGCAGTGTTGCCCGTGAGCACCGGCACGCCCAACTCGGCGGCAATCTGCTTGATCTGCTCGACGTACATGCCGATGATGAGCGTCGGTTCGTCCGGATGACGGGCGAGAAGCTCGCGGACCGCCGCCAACTTGCGGGGATTCTCCGAGGCCATGCGGAACTTATGCCGCGACTCGGCTACCGCATAAGGCATTCGCAGTTCCTCGGGCAGCGTCAGGCGAATTTCCGTGCAGGATGCCGCGGCGATCCAACCTTCCCCTTCTAAAACCTTCCACGGAACGTCAACTTTCTTGGGACCGATCAACGCAAATACGTCGTCCTCGCGTCCGTCCTCGCGAACCAATGTGGCCGTTAATCCCAGGCGACGTCGGGCTTGGAGACCGGCCGTCACCTGGAAAACCGGGGCGGGCAATAGGTGAACTTCATCGTAGATGATCAGCCCCCAATTTCGCTCGTCAAAAAGTTTCAAGTGAGCGAACTCGGCATCGTTCCGCGGCCGCCAAGTCATAATGTTGTAGGTCGCCACCGTGACGGGCCGAACGTCCTTGGTTGATCCGTTATATTCGCCTACTTGATCGTCCTGGAGAGAGGTTTTGTCCAAGAGTTCGGCGATCCACTGCCGCGAGGCCGTAACATTGGTCGTCAATACCAACGTGGATGCCTGCACCGCCGCCATGCAAGCCATGCCCACGATCGTCTTGCCGGCCCCACACGGCAATACGATGACGCCCGAACCGCCGCGTCGAGCGCCTTCCGCATGAAAAATCCTCGCGGCGTCCGCTTGGTAATGCCGCAAGGCGAACGCGCCTCCCGAAAGGGCTTTGTTACGCAGGCTAATCGGCAGCGGCTCGCCGTCGCGGTATCCGGCCAAATCTTCCGCGGGAAACCCAATCTTCACCAAAGCCTGCTTGATGCGCCCGCGCGACGCCGGGTCAACGCGAAATGACTCGGGGGAAAGTCGCTCGGTCAAAAGAGGTGCGACGTGCTTGTTGCGGTGGATCTCCTCAGCCAATGGCGCATCCGCCGCCCAAAGTAACAGCCCTTCCCCGTCGCGTTCCAAACGCAGTCGCCCGTAACGCGACGAGTATTCCCGAATCTCCACCGCCACATGTTGTGGCACTTCGTATTTCGAGTACTCATAAAGCGTCCGAGAGATTTCGTCGGCGCTTATCCCCGCGGCACAGGCGTTCCATATCGATAGCGGCGAAATGCGATACGTGTGGATATGCTCGGGCGATTTGATCAACTCGGCAAACCTCGCCAATTCATCGCGGGCGGTGAGGTAACGGGGGCTGTCGACCTCGACCAGCACCGTGTGGTCGCCTTGTACGATCAGCGGATTTTCCGGGCGGTATGTCGTCATTGAGGCAGCACGTATCCAAGTTTCTTTTGCGTGGCGCGAAATGCCTGCAAGCCTTTTTCAGGGATGGTTAAATATCTGTCGCCAGTCAACTGACCGAGTGTTTTGGTCTGGCGATCATGGGTAACTCGTGCGGCAATTTCGGCATCCTTCATTTCCAATAAGATGGCCTTTTGCACCATGCTAATTGTTGCCGACGACTCCACGAAAAAAACCGAAGACACTGAAGCTCAAGATCGTCCCCCGCATCGGCCAGATGCCCCTATTGTAGTTTGCAATAATACAAACACAAGGAATCCGGGCATGGTTCGAACCAGGGTAACGCTATTGGAACTTCCTTTTCCAGCTTTTTGTGACATAACTTGTTGCAGTGTAATTGCTTAGAACAAGTTTCATCGATAATGGCTATTGAAAAAGTGTTACCTTATACCTCACAAGTATGAACCATGCCGGAATCCGAAGCCACTTCCAGACCATGCCATGAAGCCGTGAGATGGCGAAATGCCTCCTCGAAGGATAATAAGTTAATCCCATTTCCATTTTGAATACTAAAATCTTGGTTGGAAGGAAACTTTCAACCGGGATTTTTGCGTTTTCCAGCCGAAGATCGTTTTTTTTAGAGGATTGCCCTTTTGCGGTAGGAAGCTAATAATTAGCCTTGTAGTGATTCTTCATGGCGCCTCATCGCTGATTTTGGACAAAACTTCGACCTATAAACCGAGAAGGAAATCATGTTCGAGTTGAAAACGAAGATGGCCGCTTGCCTCGTTTTAGCCGCGATCGGCAGCTTTGTCGCCTGTTCGCAGGAGTCAACTAAATCGGGTGGCGACAATGCCAAGACCGGTTCCGGTCCCGGTGAATCCCAAACGACCGCGATGCCGGCGGACGACGCGCGGTCTCCTTCCGCCGACGAAGTCGCTGAACCCGGCGAGGCAACTCCGGGAGCCGAATCCTCCCCAGCGGTTCGAATTCAGACTTCGGGCGCACCGGGGTCGCCCGCAGCCACGACCACCATTTCCGGCAAACAACTTCCTGCTCCCGACCCGAAATTCGGCGGCGTCATCAAGGAAGACGCCCTCCGATCGAAAGCGTGGTGGGCGCCGCGCGTCGTCCCGCCCAAACAGGCACCCAATATCCTGCTGATCATCACGGATGACGCCGGTTTCGGCGTGCCGAGCACTTTCGGAGGCGTCATCCCGACGCCGACGATGGACCGCGTGGCGAAATCCGGCCTGCGCTACAACAACTTCTATTCCACCGCGCTTTGCTCGCCGACGCGCGCCGCGCTCATCACGGGGCGCAATCATCATTCGGCCGGCTTCGGCGTGGTCTCGGAGCAAGCCACCGGCTTTCCGGGCTACAACAGCATCATCGGCAAGGACAAGGCCACCATCGGCCGGATTTTACTCGACAACGGCTATGCCACGTCGTGGTTCGGCAAGGAACACAACACGCCCGCGTTCGCCGCCAGCCAGGTCGGGCCGTTCAACCAGTGGCCGATCGGCATGGGTTTCGAATACTTCTTCGGCTTCGTGGGCGGCGATGCCAACCAGTGGCAGCCGAATCTCTTCCGCAACACCACGCAGATTTATCCTTTTGAAGGCAAGCCCGATTGGAATCTCATCACGGGTATGGCCGACGACTGCATCGATTACCTAAGCCGCATCAACCAGACGGATCCCCGCAAGCCATTTTTCGTCAAATACGCGCCCGGCGCCACGCACGCCCCGCATCACCCGACGAAGGAGTGGGTGGACAAGATCCGCGACATGCACTTATTCGACGAAGGCTGGAACAAGCTCCGCGAGCGGATTTTCGAGAACCAGAAACGATTGGGAGTGATCCCGCCCGATACCAAGCTGGAGCCGTGGCCGTCGAAGATCATCAAGAACTGGGACGATTGCACGCCCGAAGAGAAGAAGCTCTTCATCCGGCAGGTGGAAGTTTTCGCCGCCTACGCCGCCTACACCGACCACGAAATCGGCCGCGTCATCCAATCGATCGAGGAAATGGGCAAACTGGACGACACGCTCATCATCTACATCAACGGCGACAACGGCACCAGCGCCGAGGGCGGTCCCCTGGGCACGCCCAACGAGGTTGCCTTCTTCAACGGCGTCGCCGTGCCCGTCGCCGAGCAAATGAAGTGGTACGACTCCTGGGGCACCGAGCAGACCTACAACCACATGTCGGCGGGCTGGGCTTGGGCCTTTGACACGCCCTTCACCTGGTTCAAGCAAAACGCTTCGCGGCTCGGCGGAATCCGTCAGGGGATGTGCGTCTCCTGGCCCAACCGCATCAAGGACCAGGGAGGACTCCGCGAGCAGTTCTGCCACGTCATCGACGTGGCGCCGACTCTCCTCGAGGTCTGCGGCATTCCCGCCCCCGAAGTCGTGGACGGCATCAAGCAGTCGCCGATCGAAGGCACGAGTTTCGCCTATACCTTCGACGCCCAGAACGCCAAGGAGCCGTCGCGGCACAAGACCCAGTATTTCGAGATGTTCGGCCAATGGGCCTTATATCACGAAGGTTGGTTGTTGAGTACCCAGGTGAACCGCGCGCCGTGGGAGGTCTATGGCGCGGCGAATACCGATCCGCTCAACAACCAAGTGCTCGAACTTTACGACTTGAACAAAGATTTCAGCCAATCGCGGAACCTCGCCGATAAACATCCCGAGAAAGTGAAAAAAATGAAGCGGATGTTCGTCGAGGAAGCGAAGAAGTATCAGGTCTTCCCGATGGACGCCTCGGTGGCCGCCCGCATGGTCGCGCCGCGGCCGAACATCACCACCGGCCGCACCGAGTTCGTCTATCGACGGCCCATGACCGGGCTGCCGCAGGGCGACTCCCCGATGCTGCTCGACGCCTCCTACGCCATCACGGCGGACATTACCGTGCCCGAAGGCGGCGCGGAAGGCATGATCCTGACCTCCGGCGGACGGTTCGCCGGATACGGTTTCTATCTGCTCAAGGGCAAGCCGGTCTTCCTCTGGAACCTAGCGGACCTGAAACGCGTCAAGTGGGAAGGGCCCGACGCGCTCGCTCCGGGCATACACACGTTGGCGTTCGAGTTCAAGTACGACGGTCTGGGCATGGGCACGCTCGCGTTCAACAACATGAGCGGCCTCGGATGTTCCGGAACCGGCACGCTCAAGGTGGACGGCAAAGCAGTCCAGACCATCGTCATGGAAAAGACGCTGCCGATAACCATGCAATGGGACGAGAGCTTCGACATCGGCTCGGACACGCTCACCGGCGTGAACGACGAAGACTACAAGCCGCCGTTCCCGTTGACCGCCAAACTCGACAAGCTGACGATCGAGATCGATCGGCCGAAGCTCACGCCGGAAGACGAAAAAAAGCTGATCGAGGAATCGCAGCGCAACAATCGGGCGAGCGAATAGCAGTTCGACAAACAATAGATGACAGGTTAGGGTGCCATGCCCACGCTTGTCGTGGGCATGAGAATCGCCGGAAAACACTGCAACATGCCCACGCAAGCGTGGGCATGGCACCCCTCAAATATAATTTGCAGGACCAATAGTGATCTCCATGATAACTACAATAGCCAACCGGTTTGCATAGGCTAGGAAGTCTGGGGATATTTTAACGACCAATCGCGCCGAAATGCATCATATTTCGGCCGATGTCTTTTTACGCTCGCTCCTTGGAATCCCGATAATATCGAATAGTCGTTAACGGATTGTAATGCGACTTCCGCGCATCAACGCGGTAATATCTTACTCGATAGCGTTTCGGAGGGAACCGAACCATGCGTAAAGCGTTCAATTTGTCACTTCTTTCTATAACCTTTGCTTTTACGATCTGCACCTCCTCGCTCTGGGGGCAAGGTTACGGCACCGATACGCAAAATGTGCTTGCTCCGGCGGCCGGCGGCATGGCGGGCGTGAGCATCGCCCGGCCGCAGGACGTTCCCTCGGCGATCTTTGGAAATCCCGCCAGTTTGGCGCAATTTCAAGGCACGCAATTCTGCTTGGGAGGCGGATGGGTCGAAGGATATCCCACCGTATCGAATAACGGTTCGCTCAACCAACAAAATCCGGGCGAACCGTTCAGCGTTACCTCGCGCACGCAGGGCTTCGCCGTTCCCACCATCGGCGTTACCCAGGACCTGCGCTCCCGCGGCATTCCCGGCACGCTGGGAATGGGTCTTTCCGGCTTAAGCGGCTTGGGCGCGGAATATCGCGGCCGCGTTCCCGAAAACAATGCGCTCAATAACGTCAGCGGCGAATATATGGTGCTGGGCATCAACGCGGGCGCGGGCGTCGAGCTTACCGACCGCTTGTCGGTCGGGGCCGCGGTTACTTTAGGAACCGGTTTCGAGCAGGTGGGTTTCGTCGGCCCGATCGTAAGCTCGGGGATGGTGCACGACTACGCCCTCCGCGGTTCGGTCGGCGCCAATTACCTGCTCAACGATGTCAATACCGTGGGCTTTTATTATCAATCGAAGATGTCTTTCAATTATCCCAACGCCGTTCGCGTGGGGGGAATTTACAACGATGTCCGCATCGATCAGCCCGATACCTTCGGTTTCGGCTGGGCCAACAACAGTCTGATGAACGGCGACCTCCTCTTGGCCGCCGACGTCTATTACAAGCTCTGGGAAGACGCCGCGCTGTACCGCGACGTGTTCGTCAACCAATGGGCGCTCGCCGTCGGCGCGCAACTCACCCGCGGACAATACAAATATCGCCTCGGCTATTCCTACAACAACAATCCGCTGAACCACAACGTGGGCGCGTCGCTCGACGGATTCCCCATCGCCCAGGATCAGCTTCAATTGTTCCAGGCGGCAAGCGTAGCGACGATCTTGCAGCACCGCATTACCGCCGGCATCGGCCGCGCGAACTTCCTCGTGCCGAACCTCGACCTGGACCTCTTCGCCGGCGGCCTCTTGCCCGCCGACGACCAATTCGGCAACAATTCCGTCTCCGTCGCGGCCTACTACATCGGCCTCGGCATGACCTGGAAATTCGGCCCCTGCTGCGACAAACTCGAATGACGCCAGAGTCGTCCCACCGGCACGTAAATTGTTGCGGTTTCCGACGCTCAACAACATTTCTAAGAGGGTGTTATTGATTGCCAGCATGAGGGCCGTTCACGGCCCGTTCTGCCGTAGGCGGTATTCGGCCCGCCCTGTTTTCGCAATCTGCTTGTTTTACGTAAGCGGTCACCAGCACCATCCGGGATTTGGCTGGCGTTGTGTCGTTTTGGGGTGTAGTCTTGGACAGGGCCGATGGGTCGTGTTCAAGTCACACTTCGGAGTCCAGAATCATGGTGAGTCGGCAGGATGTTGAAAAGCGGCGGGCGTGGGAGGTACGGTTTGAGCGGTTTCGGGCGAGCGGTCTCTCGGTCGGCCGATTCTGCGA